>JAIBAX010000048.1 GCA_019694955.1 Chitinophagales bacterium
CCGTCAGTTGGTCGTTTACATCATTCGTTAAGTCAACGGAATAATGATACCTGTCTTGACCGAACAATAATTGTGTGGCGAATAAAAAGCCAATTACAAACAATTTTCTCATAGCATAATAATATTTTGTAAAGTTAAGAAAATCAAGGAAATCCTAAAAATAGAATATTTGTAAATGGAAAAATTAAGACTTTTTATGATTCAAAAATATAGTAGAATGAAAATAAAATACTACCTTTTGCGTTAGGTTAAAAAATTTACGAATGAATCTAATAACATGTTGGCTGTTGATTGCGCAGCTCATTTATAAAAATGAAACCGCCCAAAAAGTCGATTTTGCCACCGCCGTGAAACAGGGATTAATTGCTGCCGAAGCGAGGTATGCGCAAAATGCCGTCCACTACGATAAATGCATCGCCATAACTTTTCACAATGTTTCTAAATCACCGTTAGATGTCGAATTAAATAATGGTGAGTTATTGGAGCCAATAGATGCATCCTACCAAAATATGGTCATCACCCAACCACAGGTGGTGGCGCTGCTGCCCGGAGAAAAGAAAAGAGTAGAATTTTATGCCATGTGTACGGAGCCTTCTGATAAAGGTGGTAACGAGCAGGTGACCTATAGCCTTTCTACCAAAAAGGATATTCAGTTAAAAGAATTGACTGCAAAAATTTCTGAACTACAAGCATGGACATCTGATGGACAGGCGGCGATTTGGGCTTATGCTGATAAAAATTATGGATTGGAAAATATCTATAGCGCAGATACCGTGCGTTCCAAGAACCTTCGGGAGTACTTGGCAAAAATTACATCGAAGCCACTGCCCGACCCTTCGCTCATGACATCCTACCGCTATAATTATTATTATGAACCAAGCATCATAAAAGAGCGCATCAAAGGCAGCTTTGATTTTAATTACAATCGACCAGTGAATGTAAGTGTGGGCATGTTTAATGAGAGAAATACGTTGGTGAGAGAGTTATATAACGAGAAGAATATCGCCTCCGGCTTTCATAAATTAGATTTCGAGTTCGACTCACAGGAATATACTGAAGATCTATATAATTTCTACTTAATCGTCGACGGAAAAATCAACCTGAAAATCCAAATTAAACCCAACGACATCAGAAAACAAGCGAAGGAACAAAGCAGGTAGTGTCGATTGATTGAGCATCGTCAAATTGTTGATATTTGGTTATAAAAACCTGTGGACAATGTGATGAAAGGAATATGCAGGAATACTTGTATTTTCGTTGCTGAAATTGAAATACATGTCTGAAAAATTAGTGTCGGTAGTAATTTTAAACTGGAATGGCGTAGCCATGCTAGAAAAATTCCTACCTACAGTAATTCAATATACAGATGTAAGTATTGCAGATATAGTGGTGGCTGACAACGGTTCTACGGATAATTCTATAGATTTCTTAATTCGCAATTTTCCAGAAGTTAAAATCGTAAGAAATGATAAAAATTACGGTTTTGCGGGAGGATATAATGAATCTTTGAAGCATATAAATTCGGAATATTATGTATTATTAAATTCGGATGTAGAAGTAACAGACGGCTGGTTGGCGCCTATGTTGGCGAAAATGCAATCCGATGAAAGGATTTTTGCATGCCAACCGAAGTTGCGGGATTTCAATAAAAGAACATTTTTTGAATATGCAGGCGCTGCCGGCGGGTACATAGATAAATTGGGATATCCCTTTTGTAGAGGTCGAATCATGGATTTTTGTGAAGAAGATACAGGGCAATACGATGTAGCAACGGAGATTTTTTGGGCTTCCGGTGCTTGTATCATGGTTCGTGCGGATTTGTTTAAAGCATGTGGTGGTTTTGATGCCGATTTTTTTGCGCATATGGAAGAAATTGACCTTTGCTGGAGAATGAAGAACTTAGGCTATTCTGTTTGGTATGTCCCTGAATCTGTCGTGTATCACGTGGGTGGCGGTACCTTGCAAAAGTCAAACCCCAGAAAAACGTACTTGAATTTTCATAATAACAGAGCGTTACTGATAAAGAATGAAGACCCTCAGCTATATGCTGCCCTATATTGGATTCGGGAGATGTTGTTCTTAATGGCATGTTTAAAGTTTCTTGTTGCCGGAAAATGGGGCGATGCGCGCGCCGTGTGGACATCAGGTCGCGATTTTTCGAAGAAAAAATCGTGGTGGTTGCAAAAACGCAGGGAACAGGATAAGTTGTTGGAAAGCTTGAAAATTGATAAAAGTAATACTAAAGGTTTTTATTATAAAAGTATTGTATTTCAATTTTTTATAAAAAGAATAAAAATATTTAATAAACTTAATTGGACATCATGAAAGTATTGATTGCCGGCGCTTCCGGATTAGTTGGTGGGAATTGTATGCAGTATTTTAAGTCACAAGGTTGGGACGTTGTGGGTACCTATTTCTCCTACCCTGCCACCAATACCGTTTTTTATGACACGCTCAACCCAACTAATCCTGAAAATTTTGATGTTCAAGCCTATTCTCCGGATGTTATCCTCCATTGTGGTGCCTTGACACACGTTGACTATTGTGAGCAAAATGAACTGGAGAGTTATGAAAAAACAGTCGTTTCCACACAAAATTTAATTAAACTATCAAATGAATTAAATTGCATATTTATTTTTATATCAACAGATTATATATTTGATGGTAAAGTAGGACCTTATGATGAAAATCACCTACCCAATCCTTTGAGCATATACGGAAGGCATAAATTAGAAGCGGAGGAACTTGTAAAATCTTCCTGTGAAAGGAACGTCATATTACGAATCACCAATGTTTATGGAGACGAGGAAAGGGGAAAAAACTTCGTTTCCCGTATCATCGATCAGGCCAAAAATGGTCAACACCTAACCTTAAAACTTCCTGTTGACCAGTATGCAACGCCTATTAACGCCGCAGACATTGCCAAAGCCCTCTACTTATTAATAAAAGATGGTCACTCCGGCGTATTCAATATTGCTTCGACAGATTATATGAACAGGGTACAATTGGCACAAACAATATTAAAATATTACCCGGAGGCAAGTTACGATATGATACCCATGTTCACCAAAGACATGAATCAACCGGCGGCAAGACCTTTACAAGGTGGGTTGAAATCAGAGAAATTCTTAGCGCTCTACCCTACTTTTGTATTTAGCAATGTAGATGACTACTTGAGAAGGAATTTATAGAATAACGTGCATTCGGGAACAATTCCATAGATGATGGGTATTGAAATAACCACTTCAATAATTTATTAAATCGATAATTCTTCTTTACACTCTCTTTCTTTTTTGTATTTTTGCCACCCAAAATTGATTATATGGATCGGAATACGCTCACGGGCTTGGTGTTGATAGTGTTGCTTTGGATTGGGATGATGTTTTACAACCAAAACCAACAGAAGAAATATGAGAAGGAACACCCGGAATTGGTACAAAAGGATTCTGTCGTTCATAATAATAAACCGCAACCACAGGAAGTCGCAACAAATACCGTAGATACCACCGCCACTACTATCGTTGTTGATACAACTAAAAATAAGCAATTTGGACAATTCAGTACCTTCCTTTCCGGACAAAATCAGGACGTTCGGATTGAAAATAGCGAGGTGGTTTATACCCTATCTTCAAAAGGTGGAAACATTAAAAGTATTGAACTTAAGAAATTCAAAACATTCTTCAAAAAACCGCTTTATGTATATGAAGGCGGGAAAAACAACATGAATTTTTCTTTCAATGACGGTGCTTCCAATCAACCGATAAACACAGAAGACTTATATTTTAATATAGCCTCTAAAACTGACAAGTCTGTTTCTTTTAATATAGACTTAGGAAATGGCAGACTAATCACGAAAACGTATGCATTAGCCGCTTCCGGTTATATGAGCAATTTTACCTTTGATTTAAAGAAGTTTGAGCAGGTCATTCCAAGGAATACCAGCTATATTCTTTTGAATTGGAATCAAAGAATGCCTTCACAAGAGCATAGCCTCGTTGATGAGCAAAGAAATTCTTCCATCTATTACAGACTTGCCGATGGAGAAGTAGATAAGCTAAAGGTAGGCAAGGATGAAGAAGAAAAACTGAGTGCACCCATCACTTGGATTAGCTATAAGCAAAAGTTTTTTAATACCACCCTGATTGCTGATAAAGAATTTGATAGAGGCACCAAAGTAAGTACTGCAAGAGATAAGAATCAGCAATTCAACTTAGATGCCAGTTCAGAATTGGTAATACCTTATAACGGGTCTGCAGATTTTAATTATAAGATGCAAATTTACGCCGGTCCAAATGACTATAAGGCGCTCCGAAAAATGGATAATGGGCTACATGAAACCATTAATTTGGGATGGTCAATTTTTGGTTGGGTAAATAGGTTTTTAATCCTTCCAGTTTTTCATTTTTTAAGCAAATTTTTAAGTAATTATGGTATTATCATATTGATTTTAACCATCTTAATAAAATTAATACTAACACCTTTTACCTATAAATCTCAACTATCGGCGATAAAAATGAAGGTGTTAAAGCCTGAATTGGATGAGTTGAAGAAAAAATTTGGCAAGGATGCACAGAAATTACAGATGGCTCAAATGGAATTGTACAGGAAAGCAGGCGTTAACCCATTGGGCGGTTGTTTGCCCATGTTGTTGCAAATGCCTATTCTTTTTGCCATGTATCGGTTATTCCCGGCATCTATAGAATTACGTCAACAGAGCTTCTTGTGGGCAAGTGATTTATCGTCTTATGATGATTTTATAAAATTTCCTAAAATTTTAGGAATGGATCATTTAAGCATTTTTGCCTTATTAATGGGTATTACCTCATTTGTTTCCACCAAAATGACTGCTCAATCTTCACCGGACGACGATAGCCCAATGGCGCAACAAATGAAACTCATGCAGTACATCATGCCTTTCTTCCTAATCTTTATATTTAATAGCTTATCTTCAGCGATGAGTTATTACTACTTCTTATTCAATGTATTAACTATTATTCAGACATGGTTCATGAAGAAGTTTATGATAGATGAGGCAAAAATCCACGCTGAAATACAAGTGAATAAGACAAAACCTGTTAAGAAATCAGGATGGGCAGAGCGCATGGAAAAAATGGTGAAAGAACAACAAGAGTTACAAAGACGCAAAAACGGAAAATAGATTTTATTGAGGCGAGGCATTGATACATGCTTCGATGTACGGCATCATGTCTTTAATAATTTTGGTATTACTACGCCAAAAAATAGAATTTAAAATTTTGAATTTAAAATTTTAAATTGATAGTTCACAAAGTATCGGGTTTATAGGATTTTAATAATTCGCTTTCCCGGTTTGAGGAAAACTACCGATATAAGTGCCTATTTTTCCTTGTTTTCTATCTTGAAAATATTTTCTGAGAGCAAAGGCAGAACTGGTAAAAGCGAGATCCTTCCAAGGGATTTCTTCTTCTGAAAAAAGCTTTGTTTCAATACTTTCCACACCATTGGAGTAAACACCATCTATTAATTCACCAATAAAATGGATATATACTTGATTTGCTTCCGGTAAGTTATAGATGGCTAAAACGCCTTCAATATTTACCTTAGCGCCAGCCTCTTCCCATACTTCACGGGCAGCGCCTTCCTCAGCCTTTTCATGATCTTCCAAGTATCCCGCAGGAATATTCCAAAAACCTAACCTCGGTTCAATCGCTCGACGGCACAGGATAACCTTATCTTCCCAATATACCAACGCACCCACCACCAACTTAGGGTTCGTATAGTGAATGGTTTTGCAATTGGTGCATACATATCTCTTATGGGTATCACCATCTACATCAGTTAAAATAACACGGTCGCCACATGTCGAGCAAAATTTCATAATTGGTGTAAACATTATTGAAATATAAGTAGATTTTATATTATAACCAACAACAAATGACCACTATGCTCATTTCTGTTCCCAGAACCTGATTTCTGCCTCCATATTTTTTTTGGCCTGTTCTTCGTAACTATCGCGAAAAGTAGGCGTTTTATACAAGTATTTAGATGCTAATAAATGTTTGAGTACCTGTATCCTACCCTTTTTATAGAGGAAAGTTGGAAAAATGCGATATTCCTTTCTGATAGCCAGAAAATAATTTCTATACGCTTCATCACTTTTTCCCAGTACTGCCAGATCAAAATCCAGAAAAAAATCTAGATCTGTATCTTCCTTATCATTGCAGTGATTTTTTGTTGCCAGAATATAGTCATATACATTGGGATAAACGAGTTCCAGTTTGTCGAGCCAAATATTTGCCATTTCAGCACTTTTTAACTCATTCTGTTTGCTCAAAACATTGTACACAATATCATGGAAAAATATACTTATGGCAATATTTTCCGGATGTTTTAGCTGTTGAAAATGTACTTCAAACAACCCAAATAATTCTCTGAGATGTGTTTCATTATGATAAAACCTGCCCCATTCTCGATATTTCTTTAGCACAAAACGGAATCCTTTTTCCGAAATTTCAGGATGTTTGGCAGAATAGAGATACTTCTCCCAGTATTTTTTTAAGCTGTCCATGCTTAAATTTCATCCTTTTTTTGCTTTTACGCTGAAAAAATAAAAAGATTAACCTTTCGGTAGCGTTAAGGATATTTTGAATTAATATTATAGAGATGGTTTGATTAAATTAGACCTAAGATGCCTGTTGAAAAGTCAAAAATTCTGTTGATAACCGCAGTTTTTGTTATTTTTAAAGCAAGTCAAATGAGCTGTATTTTTTCTTAAAATCTGTTAACATAATTTTTGCTTAAAATGTAATCGATTGAAATTCAATTGATTTAAAATGTGCATATTAATTTTTTGTATAGGACTCCTGTTTTTGGAAAAAGTTAAATAACCCTTAAAAAGTAGGTAGTTTGGAATTTACGGGTCAACTTTGCATCAGATTTTTTAACCGGGGGTTTAACCCTCCTATTGTTCACCAAAAAGGAAAAGAGGTTATGAAAATTATGCGTTCTAAAAGAAATTGGATGATTGCTTTATTGCTTGTTTCCAATGTATTGATGGCCTTTAAACTAAACAGTGAGAAGCGTAATGATGAAAACCAGGGATCACCTGCCGTCATTAACCAGGACACAACCTTAGTTATTGGAACACCATTAGTAAACAAAGATTCCTCTACTAGTCAAGAAGAACTTGTTTCAATTCCTACTCCTACTGAGCATCATGCCAAGATTTCTTCTTATGATGATATTATCAGAAAATATGCTGCCACCATTGATTGGGATTGGCGATTAATTGCTGCTATCATCCACAAGGAAAGCAAATTCAATCCAAAAGCACATTCTCCCGGAGGCATGGTGGGGTTGATGCAGTTGGTACCTTCTACAGGTTATAAGTTCGGTCTTACAAAAGGAAAAGAGTATGATCCTGAAACGAATATCAAAGCAGGTGTAAACTATATTAAGGCTTTGGATAAGATTTGGGCAAGGATAGAAAATAAAGAAGAGCGACAAAAGTTTATCATTGCCAGCTATAATTCCGGAGAAGGTCATGTTCTTGATGCATACAGACTGGCACAGAAATTAGGAAAAAATACAAATGTTTGGACAGATAATGTTGAATTTGGCCTGTCTTGTAAAGCGCAACCTATCTATTACAATGATCCAGTCGTTAAATGCGGTTATTTCAATGGTCCCAGAACAGTTGAGTATGTGAAGGTCGTTTATGCAAAATATGAAGCATATAAGCAATTAGGGGCTTAATCGGGTCTTTTGATTTCCTACATTTTCCTTTACTTTTTGAAAGAAATGTCAAATTATCACAAAAGTAATTATAATTAAAAAAGCTCATTTAACAGAACCAAATTCCTCGTTCTCGTGTCTCCACGAGAACACGAGTGGACTATTTTATAAATCATCTTGTTATAACGAATATACAAAGAGGCATTTGATTAGGCAAAACTAATTAACATTTCCTTAGCGTACCTTTTTGCATCTTTGCATAAATTTTGAACGCCAATTATTCTTGAAGGAAAAAATTAAGCATATTATTCAAAGCAACCTTGAGCCGTGGAAGGTGATACTTTTTTTAGGCTCGTTAGCACTTTTGCTGTGGTTGGGAATAAAGATGTATTCATCAGAACCTGTAGAAGACAACTCCCGTTATGCGCGTTTGCGAAAGTTAAAGCCTGTTGATGTAGACTTCGATAAGATTAAATTGCGTGGTAAGCTTATCGGTGTAACGATTCAAGAATCAACACATTTCTTTTTGTACCAAAACAAGGGAATGGGCTATGAATACGAGGTAATGGAAGCATTTGCCAATCATCTCGGCGTGGAGTTTGAGTTGAAAATTGCCAAAAACAAAGAAGAAGCCATCTTTTTTTTAAATAAAGGAATGGCAGATATTTATGCAGGAAACTTAGTCGTCAATGATTTTGATAGTGATTTCATGGCTTTTACAGATTATTACAGGTTCATAAACTATGTGCTGGTTCAAAGAAATGAAATCAAGAAAATAGACAATCCTGACGATACGATAGCAGTAGCAAAGTATATCGGCAGTACTAAAGACTTAGCAGGACAAGTTATTTTCTCCTCACCGGGTTCAAAGAGCTATGAGATATACCAAAGTCTGCGCGTGTTATTGGGAAATCGGCTGTTTAGCAAATCGATAGACCCTGATTATAATAATGATGACGTATGTAGGATGGTGTCCACAGAAGTGGCTGACTATGGCATTGTGGAAGAGCATACCGCTTACATCAATAATTTATACTATGGAAATTTAGATTACCACCTTAAAGTTGGGTTTCCGCAGATGGTATCGTGGGGTGTAAGAAAAAATGGGATACAATTACAACAAGAGGTGAATAAATGGTTGCGTGCCAATCGTGACACAGGTATTATCAAAAGATTGGAAAAGAAATGGTTTGCAGATAGAACCATTGCAACAACTTTTGGTATCAACCCTCAACAACCCAAAGGGTTAGGAATTTCTCGCTATGATTATCTTATCCAAAAATATGCCCGTGAAATAGACTGGGATTGGCGTTTGGTAGCGGCAATTGTTTGGCAAGAGTCACGGTTCAATCCGAATGCAACTTCTTTTGCTGGCGCACGTGGATTAATGCAAGTGATGCCATCTACGGCAAACGACTACGGAGTGTCGGCGGCAGAATTGTATAACCCGGAAACAGCGATTAAAACAGGGGTAAGACACCTAAAAACCCTCATTAACTATTGGGATTCTGGTAATAAAATTTGGCATCCCGGGCAACGGATAAAGTTTATCATCGCCTCTTATAACGCCGGAATCGGACATGTAGAAGACGCTCGGCGATTGGCCGCATACTACAACGCTTCCGACCAGATTTGGGACAAAAGTGTGGAATACTATCTTTACTATTTAGATAACCCTCAATTTTATAACCATCCT
Organism: Chitinophagales bacterium; assembly: GCA_019694955.1. GTDB lineage: Bacteria > Bacteroidota > Bacteroidia > Chitinophagales > JADIYW01 > JADIYW01. The sequence goes on from JAIBAX010000048.1 coordinate 9,410, forward strand.
GTGGTGCAATATGGATATTGTAGAGGAAAAGAACCCTATGGCTATGTAAAGAACATCGTTGCCAAATTCCTACATTGGGGATATAGTGTAGACTATTATTATCAAGCGCCTAAAGATTATAAAGATGCGAATGCACCATGGGTGCGCCAGTTTATCTTGGATTACGAAGAAGAATTGGCAAAAAAACAAGCCACACCAGTAAACAGAACAGAGGTGAATTAAGCACCAACCTCGGTGGTTGATTGTATTTTTTATGTAATTTTTTTTGCCCATAAAAAATGTGGCTTTAACTATTTGTATTTTTGCGATAAAATATTCGCTGTGAATGTACAAGAAGAAAAAAAATCTCCCATAAAAATAAGTTCAGCCTTTAAACAGGCGATGTTTCTATTTGAGTTTACGAAACCTTATCGGGTATATTTTTACTTTGGTTTTGTCTTCCTGATATTGTCCAGCATTACGGTGTTGACATTCCCATATTTAGTGCCGGGTTTTGTCGATCTTGCAGAAAAAAAACCTTTTGAGATTTTGGGTGGCTCGGGTAAAACACCTCTATTAACTATCAATGACAAAATGGTACTTATTAAATTCTTAATTTTAAATATTGTTCTTCAAGCTATTTTTTCTTTTTTTAGGGTATTTACCTTCTCTCAAGTAACAGAGAGGACTTTAAAAGACCTCAGAAGTAGATTGTATGAGAAGTTTATTACGCTACCTTATGAATTTCACGAGAAAACAAGAATCGGTGAACTGACAAGCCGGATATCTAATGATATCGGTATAATTCAAGACTCCTTGTCATTGACATTTGCAGAGTTTATCAGGCAAATACTCACCTTTATTGGAGGCGTTGTCATTGTAGTATTTATTTCTAAAACACTTACCGTGCTAACACTTGTAACGCTACCGCCTTTGGTAATCATTGCCATTTTCTTAGGTAAGTATATTAAAAACAATGCAAAAAGAACCTCGCAGGCCGTAGCAGATGCTAATGTTATTGTTGAAGAGTCTTTAACCGCTTTCCATTCTGTAAAGGCATATGCCAATGAATATTTTGAAAGTAAGCGGTATGGACACAAGGTAAATAATGTAATGAAGATTGCACTTAAAGCAGCGATGTTTAGAAGTGGATTCATTAGTTTCCTCATATTTTCCTTATTTGGAATTTTAATTTTTCTGTTGTGGAGTGCTTCCAATCTGGTAGAAACTTCAGGAAGCAGCCATTTAGATGTTTCTCAATTATTACAATTTGCCATGTATGCCATCTTTATTGGTGGCTCCATTGCAGGGTTTGGCGAAACATACAGTAGAATTACACATACCTTGGGTGCTACGGAGCGTTTATCAGAAATTTTAAATTTAGATAGCGAAACACAAGTACGTGAGGTACAACCTGAAAAGCTTAAAGGTGCTGTACGTTTCGATCAGGTGGCCTTCTCCTATCCTACCCGTAGTGATATTTTGGTGTTAAAGAAAATGAGCTTTGATATTCAGCCTGGAGAGAAAGTGGCATTAGTAGGTCCCTCAGGTGCAGGAAAATCTACGATTATCCAGTTGTTGCTGCGATTTTATGATGTAAATAGTGGTAAAATACTGATCGATAATAAAGATAGTACAACTTTACCCATCCAAGATTTGAGGGCAAATATGGCTTTAGTACCACAAGAAGTGGTCTTATTCGGTGGAACAATCTATGAAAACATTGCCTACGGAAAACTACATGCAGATAGAGAAGAAATCCTCACCGCAGCAAAAAAAGCAAATGCCTATGATTTTATCATGAAATTTCCAGAAGGGTTTGAGACGATTGTTGGCGAGCGTGGCATTAAATTAAGTGGCGGTCAGCGACAAAGAATTGCCATTGCCAGAGCCATCTTAAGAGATCCTGCCATATTATTATTAGATGAAGCCACCAGCAGCCTCGATGCCGAGTCTGAGAAATCGGTACAAGATGCATTGGATAAACTCATGGAAAACAGAACCACGATCATTATTGCACATCGCTTGTCAACGATAAGAAATGTCGACAGAATACTGGTAATAGAAAATGGAAATATTATTGAAAGCGGCTCTCACGAACAATTGAGCCTGAAAAAAAATGGGTTATATAATAATCTTTTAAAATTGCAGTTTCAACTGAACTAAATGACTAAATCTTGTGCCATGGTTATCAACACCAATGTTAATACCGCTGCAAACCATATGCCCGCTTCCAGTTTGTTTTGAATTTTCTTTTCTTTCAAACCATAGAATAGCGTGAAGATAAATAGAATAAAAGCTAAACTAACAATGGCCATAATGAATGTTTTAACCATACAGTTTCAAACGATATGCCAATTTGTACTAGTAAATAATTTTTAACAAAACATACCGGATTTTAAGGATACTTTCTCTTTATCTCAAATTTAATAGGAAAAGCATTTATAAGACCTGAGAAAAAGATATTTTGTGCCATCAATGATAATCACCTTTGAACATATAGCTGTCAGGCGTTTTGGCAAATTAATGTTTCCACAGACGAGTTTTGCGATTCCTGTCGGCGCATGTATAGGTATTTATGGGAAAAATGGCGCTGGAAAAACACAATTTTTACAAGTACTATCCGGAAAAATACCTATTGTTGAAGGCAATGTACAGAAAAAAGATAGTAAACTACTCTCTGCTCTCTGCCATTTGGTGGAAAGCAACATATATCGGCTTCTTCCAATGTTTATGGAACACTTTTACCAACAGCGATACCATGCTTACGGTTCGGAAGCCTTCCCGACGGTTGGGGAATTTTTGCTAAATAAACGCAATATATTTATAGAATCTCCAACAAGGGATGAATCATTTGAAGCTAAAGTAAGTGATTGGCTATCTTTTTTCGATATCCTTCATCTGAAAAATGATTCGGTGATACAATTATCGAATGGCGAACAGAAGCGGATGATGCTAATAAAAGCGCTATTGAACGATCCGGAAGTGCTGTTGTTGGATGAACCATATATCGGTCTGGATAAAGAAGGCGTCTATCAACTAAACCGTGTTTTATTACGCTTATTGGAAAAAGGGAAAAGTATTGTTATTGTTAGCGCAGAGGCATGCTTTCCTGAATTTTGCCATAGCATGTATCAGGTGGAAGAGGGCAAAATTTTACCTTTTTCAACTCACTGCCTACCTACGAATGAAGATATAAAAGAAACAAGAATAAACACGGCTACAATCACTTCGCCGGAAGAATTGATATTTTTCGACAATATTGCCATTACCTCAAATGGACGTAAATTATTGAATAATATCACCTGGAAAGTTGCCGAAGGGGAGCGATGGTGGATACAAGGGAGCAATGGGTCAGGAAAATCCACTTTGTTAAGTCTTGTTTTTGCCGACCATCCACAGGCATATGCCCAAAGCATTCATGTATTTGGTATTCCTAGAGGTGAAGGTCATTCCATATGGGAAGTCAAACAAAAGATCGGATACCTTTCTCCAGAATTGCAACTGCAGTTCGACCATAGACTTTCCTGTCAGCAAATTATCGGCTCGGGAATGCAAGAAAATCTTCCCATTGAAAGAAAATTGAGTGAACAAACCTTACAACATTCGCATGCCCTCATGGAAAAGCTAGAAATTGGACATTTATCTGAACGCCATTTTACTGAAATTTCCACGGGAGAGCAGAGGATGGTATTGCTGTTGCGTGCTTTGATTAGAAATCCTGCCATCATTATCTTAGATGAACCCTTTCAAGGCATCGATGTATGGACAAGGCAACGGATGTTACAGCTTATAAGTGAATATATTCATTTAAATCCGAGGGTAGCCATTTTATTTACTACCCATCAGTATGATGTTATTCCTCACTTTATTACCTATACAATACAATTGAAGCAGGGCGTAATGATGGATGTTGGTGTTTATAAATTGAACGAATGTGAAGAAGCAGAGTTATAAGTTTGGTTTCTTTCTATGTTTGTTGAGTGCAGTACTGTTCTCCTCAAAAGGCGTGGTAATTAAACTCATCTTTAGTGAGGGGGAAATTTCTTCAATAGGTATTTTAACATTAAGGATGTTGATTTCTTTTCCATTTTATTTTTTAACAGCTAGTTTTTTTTATACAAAAGAAAGAACATTGCCATTTGAGCGGAAAGAATGGCTTCCGCTCATCATACTTGGATTATCGGGATATTACGCAGCCAGTTTTTTTGATTTCTGGGGATTGGAATATGTTTCAGTATTTATTGAGCGCATCGTTATATTCTCCTACCCTACCATTGTCCTCATTTTATCTATTATTTTCCTTGGGAAGAAGGCAAAGCCAATACAAATAATTGCATTATTACTAACTTATTTGGGTACTTTTCTTGCCTTCCGCTCAGGTACGGAGAAGATAGAAATGGCTAATTTAGTGAAAGGAGGTGCTTTGGTGTTCATCAGTGCGCTTAGTTATGCCTTTTATATGGTTTTTGGCAGTAAACTAATTGGTAAAGTTGGCTCTCTTAAGTTTACCAGTTATGCATTGATGGTTTCAACGGGTGGCGTAGTATTGCATTATTTGTTATCAGGGGTTAACGACATAAGTGGGCATTCACAACATTTGTATCTGTTAGCCGCATTTTTGGCAATATTTGGCACCGTTATTCCTACATTTCTTACGGCAGAGTCTATTCGTATCATTGGACCTGGAAACGCAGCGATAGTAAGCAGCTTAGGACCTGTAAGTACGATGATGCTCGGGTACTTTATTCTTGGTGATCAGATAACTTTATTGGAAATCGTGGGTACTGCTTTTGTTATCGCAGGTGTTATCCTGATTGGGAGAGAAAAATGAGCATATTTTATACCCAAACCCTTTATTTAAATACTTGATACACTACGAGGCTACTGAAGTAGGCCAAACCGGTAAGCAACACTAACTGTATAACAGGCCATGTCCAACCGCCTGTTTCTTTCTTTACAATGGCGATAGTACTCACACATTGAAGTGCAAAAGCATAAAACAACAATAACGATAATGCCACAAGAGGGCTGTAGATGGGTTTTCCTGTAATGGGATGAATGTCTTTCTGCATTTTTTCTCTTAATCCAATGGTATTGTCGTCATCAGAAATGCTATAAATGGTATTCATGGTGCCAACAAATACTTCTCTTGCTGCTAGTGAGCTAATTAGACCGATGCCAATTTTCCAATCATATCCCAATGGTCGTATAACAGGTTCGATACTTTTGCCGAGTATGCCCAAATAGCTGGCTTCCAATTTCTCCGATGCAATAGCAGAAACTTTTTCATCGGACGTCATATCAGTATGTTCGTAACGTGCTTCAATAGTAGAAAAAGCATTTCCGGGGGCAAATGATCCCATCATCCAAAGAATAACAGAGACTATGACGATGATTTTTCCTGCACTCAAAACAAATACCTTGGATTTATTCCACATATTGGAAAGCACATTTTTCCAGACGATAGATCTATAAACAGGCATTTCCATGATGAAGTAGTTTTTCTTGTCGCTTTTAACAAAATAACTGGCAATAAAAGCAACCAACAGCGAGGAAAACACGCCCAACAAATACATGCCAAACAACATCAATCCTTGAATATTAAATATACCCAGTATCCTTTTTGGTTCGGCAATCATTCCGATTAGCAATATGTAAACAGGCAGTCGTGCAGAACAACTCATCAATGGTGTTACAAGTATAGTTAACAGCCTTTCTTTTCTATTTTCTATCGTTCTTGCCGCCATGATGGAGCCTACGGCACATGCCATGCCACCAATCAAAGGCACTACTGATTTGCCGTTTAATCCAAATTTTCGCAAGAGTTTATCCATAATAAAACTGACACGAGCCATGTAACCGGAGTCCTCAAGAATCGTCAACAATCCAAAGAGTATTGCAATTTGTGGAACAAACACCACTACCCCTTGGATGCCGGGCAGTAAGCCGTCTAATAAAAAGGAAGCTGCCAAGTTATCGGGAAGCGCATTTTCCAAAAGAGCGATTAACTTGTTAAACGCACCTTCAACCCAGTCCATCGGGTAAGCAGCAATGGAAAATATCGCCTGAAATATTAAAAAGAATACAATCAAGAAAATCAAGTATCCCCAAACCCTGTGGGTCAGCAACTTATCCAATTTATTGGAGAAATCCGCATTGGCTTCCTTAGTAGTTCTCTTCACACAAAATGCCAACAATTCATCGATTACTTTAAATCGATGAAGGCTGTCGTTGCTTTGTAGTGCTATCAAATCAACCTGCTCTTCTTGGATAATTTGTAGGATACCTTCATTGAAAGTAGGAAAAAAGGCAGCATTATGCGCCATTAATATATTGGTATAAACTTTCTTAACGCCGGATATTTCACCAATTTTTAACGCCACAGAATTTTGATAAAAACTGGAAGGGTGAAAGGTAAAACTAGGCTCACGCGGTTGTTGAACGATTTTGTCTAGAAGTGCGTCAATACCCTTTCCTTTTCTTGCCACAATTTCGACTACAGGAACGCCCAAGACCTCTTCTAATTTGCGTGTATCTACTTGAATGCCAAGATTCGCCGCCAAATCCGTCATATTGAGGGCAAGAATGACGGGTTCCTTTAAGTCGACAATTTGTGAAAACAACATCAAGGACCTACGAAGGTTGCTGGCATCTGCAACATAGATGATGACATCAAACTTTCTTTCAAAGGCATTGTTCATCATCTCATGTACGGCAACACGTTCATCTTCACTTTTTGGATATAATGAGTAAAAACCGGGAAGGTCGGTGATGTGCATTTCATATTGCTCCTTCCATGTTCTGACACCAGTATGCACATCTACGGTTGTTCCGGGGTAATTGCTAATTTTTTGGTGAAGTCCGGTGAGCTGATTAAACAGCGTAGATTTTCCTGAATTAGGATTTCCTGCTAAAGCAATATTAATTTTTCTTGTCACTTAAACCTTTTTTACCTCAATTTTTCTTGCTTCGTCTAAACGTACACTCAATGTATAACCGCTCACTTTTAATGCAATAGGATCACCCAACGGTGCACGGTAAATGATGGATACTTCTTCCCCAGGAATACACCCCATATCCAAAAGCTTTAGAAACACATCCTGATCTGCAATGCTTTCTATCTTGCACCAAATGCCGTTCTCTATATCAGCTAGTAACATGGGCTTGCAATTTAGATTTATTTTAAATAAGAAACTAAAAATGGCAATTAAAGTTTTGTTATAACCATCAATTATCCTAATTTTTGACAGGTAGATACCTAAAATTAGGTAGGAGAAATGGTGAGATCATATAAAATGAACAAATCAAGAACAACTTTGTTATTAATGCCATGAATAAAACTTTTTTCGATAAGTTATTAAAAAATATACTTTCTCTATGGGGAATCATGCTGATATTTTTTGGACTTGCCGTTTATTTTGAATTGCCATGGGTGCATTCTTTTGTGCCGTTAATGGAAGATGAACACATTTTGGCAGAGATGTTGGGTATTGGAGAAATGGCAATTGGAATCATCGTATTTTTTTCTTCCTTTCATGTTGTGAAAAATTGGGTGGTCAATGTTGGCAACCTTTTATTTTGTCTATATTATTTTTATTATTTTGCATTTGTACTGCCACCACATCCCGTTTTTATTATCTTATCACTTTTCTTAGTTTCGCTTATCCTACTGTTGTGTAGAGCGATATTTTTGCGGTATAGAATGTCTTATGATTTAGATCAAGAAATCATTGAAGCCTACCGGCAACCGTTGGATGAAGTATTGGCGATACACGAAACGAATAGTGGCGAGTCACTGCTAGAGTTGAGTATGGAAAAACCCATGTTATTAGTGTTTTTGCGTCATTTTGGTTGTACATTTTGCCGGGAAACCCTGAGAGATTTGAGTAAATTAGAGCAGGAAGTTGAAGGGCGAAACACCACATTGGTATTGGTGCATATGATGCCATCAGAAGTAGCGGATGTGGAGTTGAGAAAATTTGGGTTGGAACAAATTCCGCATGTCAGCGACCCAGAACAGTTAATGTATAAGCAATTCAGTTTGCGCAGGGGTACACTTCGACAATTATTAGGTATAGATGTGATTATACGCGGTTTAAAGGTCGGTATTAAAGACAAATTAGGCATCGGCAAAGAAATGGGCGACAGCTTCCAAATGCCGGGTGTTTTTTTGGTGTATAACGGAAAAATTGTAAAGAAATACGTACACAAAACCGCAGCAGATGTACCCCCCTACCAAGAATTACTGCTCTGTGAAGAATGTGTTTGAAATGATTACTCCCCTTTTTATAGATGTCGATTTTGCTTTATAATGAAGAGTGATTAAATTTGTCAATATAGTTAATAATTAAGTGGGTAGTTTAAATAAAACACCACTAAGAATGATGAAATTAAATAATGACAAAGAATGGAAAAGTTACAATTCAAAATAGAGATAAACGCATCAGCACAAAAAGTGTATGAAATGATGTTGGGATTAAAAGATAAAAGCACTTATGAGTATTGGACATCGGCGTTTAATCCAACTTCCACCTTCGAAGGAACATGGGATAAAGGAGGCAAAATTTATTTTACCGGCGTAGATGAAAACGGAAAAAAGGGCGGAATGGTTTCAGAAATTAGGGAACATCAACCTGCCAAATTTATTTCTATAAGGCATTATGGCTTTTTGGATGGCGATAATGAAATAACATCAGGGGAACAAGTTGAAAAATGGGCAGGCGGACACGAAAACTATTCATATCAAGAAAATAGCGGCATTACAACGGTAATCGTTGAGATAGACACGATAGATGAATATGTAAATTATTTTAAAAGTACGTATCCAACGGCTTTGGATAAATTAAAAGAGATTTCAGAGAGATAATTTCTTATAGATATTCTATTTTAGATCTACATGCAAAAGCAATCATTTATAACATCTCCATTCTTCTCTTTGACGCTGGTGTCTTTGGTGGGTGGATTGATTTGGCGAGCTGAAGTTGAATATCATGGATGGGAAGGGTTAATTTGGATAGGGTATTTTCACTATGCCATACCTCTTGCATATGGACTATTTATACTTTGGGCAAACATATTTTTACAAATCACAATAAAAAAGCGGGTATTGTTGAATATTGCTCCCATCATATTTGGCGTAATCATCTACCTTTTACTAAAGTTGTGGTTGGTTTATAGATATAGTTCAGGCATGACAGGATTACTTATGGAAGTGCTTTCCCCGAGATGGAAACTTATTCTAATTAGGTATTCTATTTTTATCATTATTCCACTGATTCCCATTGGTACATTTTTTATTTTGAAGATGTTTAAAATAAAAATTCCGCTTAAGACGCTTGTAATTTCTATTATTTGTTTTATAATTTCGATCCCACTCTCAATAGCATTACTTGAGTTAGTGAATCACAAGGGTGGTTCAGATTTTATACATGCTATTAAAAGTGGCTTCTTAATTCCGTTATGGGCTTTTTCTATTGGAATATTAATAGATGGACATGTAAGAACGACCAAAAAAGATGAAGTTAGAGCATAGAAATGCCATCGCAATATTTTTAACCCATTTGCAAAACCACCACACTTTTGTACCTTTGATTGGCATAACAGATTTGTATAGACAGATTATTATGTTTAACTAATTTTGACGAAATTTCTTGCTCAATAATTTAATTTTACAATTTTTAAAGATAAAAAGATGGCACAAATCAATCCTTACATTCACTTTAATGGAAATGCAGAAGAAGCATTTAATTTTTACAAATCGGTTTTTGGTGGCGAATTTGCCTTGATAGTCCGTTTTAAAGATATGGAAATGGGCGAATATCCCATCTCTGAAAAGGAAGCTGAAAAAATTATACATATTGCTTTGCCCATCGGTACGAAAAGCGTTTTAATGGGCAGCGACACACCTGAATTTATGGGTAGGCATAACGAAAATGAGACGAGAAGTAAAATTTCTATCAGCGCAGAAAGCAAAGAAGAAGCAGACCATATTTTCAACGGCCTTTCAGCAGGTGGACAGGTAGAAATGCCAATAGCAGATAGCCCTTGGGGTTCCTATTTTGGTATGTTCAGAGATAAATACGGCATTGAATGGATGGTGGATTTCGATACGAAAAAATAAGGTATTCATTAATTATTTTAGGCGCTTAGTGTTGTTTTTCAACCTACAGAATAAATAAAAATGGAATTTATCAGAAGCTAAATTTGTGAGGCATTTGCTTCGCTCAAATTGAATGAACACAGAACAAATGGGCATGTTTACAATTTAACTCACAGGGTTTTACCGGAAAATGACCTTGTTTGTCTTCCGATAAAAATTTATATAATTACCTCTATAAGAAAAATTATCTTTACTATCGTTTTGTTTTTGCAAAATTATGGTAAATGAAAAAGATTATTGGTGCAGTTATAATTGGGGTAATTATTTTTATAGGGATAATTTTTCTTAGCATGGATTATTTTTTGGAAGAAACCTATAATGAAGACCCTTGTTATGCTTCTGGAAATGTAATGATTGATAAGCTTAAAAGAGAATATGACATATATTCGTGGAGTTCTTCTCCAAAGAATTTTTGCTGGAAATGTTCTGATTTTGATCCCTCTATTGTTAATTGCGAAATCATAACTTGTATGTTGTGTTTTCAAGAACCTTATCTGGAAATTTACCAAGACTCTATTGCATTAGTTTTTGCAAATATATTTTGGAGCGATTACGCAAACATTAATGTTGATACGCTCTACTTAGAATTAATTAATAACAATTGTTATCTAGAATATTGTATCTCTAAGGATGACTTAGGTGAAACACCTCAAAGTATTCAACTTATTAACTATGAAGAAATTCCTAAGTATAAAATAATAAATGAGTTCTACGGTACTACTAATAGTGGTTATTATGAAGCAAAAAGCTTTAATTTAATATTAGAACTTCAAGAAGACTTCAATAACATAGATTCATTATCTCTTATTATCAAAGATAAGTATGCTCAACTACTAAAAAATAAAAATGTAGACGAGTTAAAAATTGAAATAAATATTCGATCTCCTCTTTGCAACTTATGTACTAGAAAGCATTATGAATATTTTTTTGAACTAACTACTAACCGAGTAAAAGCATACAGAAAAACCTACAACAACTGAGTCGTTTTAACACCATCATCAACAATGAAAATATCGTAGAGTGAAAATCTGTTACCTTATCAAATGAGTTTGAAACTTAGTACTTTATTGCACACAATCACCTACCAAATGAATTAATGTTTACACAATATTTGCAACATTCGTTTATCTTTGTTTTTTATGTCAGGATACGCATTTACCAAGTATATTCCTAAGCCAAATCTGGCGGGGCAATTCCAGCAGTTATTGGATTTGTTCAAGGAAATATTGGTATATACCAGTGGTGATGTTGCAGAGGCATTAAACTGGTTGACTCAATTAGACCAACACTACCAAATCACCACCGACCAATATGGAATCGGCGATTTTATCAGTGAACTGGAAGAGAAAGGTTTTTTACAAAAAAATAGTGCAGAAGGGAGTTTGTCCATAACGCCAAAAATGGAACAAGGCATACGGCAATCTTCATTAGAACAAGTGTTCGGCAAGCTGAAGAAATCTAGAAAAGGGAGTCATTTAAGCCATATCAATGGCAATGGTGATGAGATGGATGCCAGCACAAAATCTTTTCAGTTTGGTGACGATATCCACCAAATAGCTATGTCTGAATCCATAAGAAATGCGCATATTCATCACGGCATCCATGATTTCAGGATGGAAGATACGGATTTGGAAATTTTAGAGACGACGTCCGGTTTTCAATCTTCTACTGTATTGATGATAGATATATCGCATTCCATGATATTGTATGGTGAAGACCGCATCACACCTGCAAAAAAAGTGGCGATGGCACTTGCCGAGTTGATACAAAAGAAATACCCGAAAGACACCTTGGATATCATTGTATTCGGTAATGATGCTTGGCAAATTCAGGTGAAAGACCTTCCCTACCTTCAGGTTGGACCCTATCATACCAATACCGTTGCAGGGCTGCAGCTTGCGATGGAGTTGTTGAGGCGGCGCAAGAATGCCAATAAGAACATATTTATGATTACGGATGGCAAACCTACCTGCATAAAAGAAAATGGCTTTTATTATAAGAACAGCTTCGGTTTAGATAGAAAAATCCTGAATAAAACCTATCAGCTTTCTGCGCAATGCAAGAAAATGAATATTCATATCACCACATTCATGATTGCCAAAGATCCTTATCTACAGGATTTCGTAGAAGCCTTTACCCAAATCAACCAAGGGAAAGCATTTTATACCAGTCTGAAAGGTTTGGGAGAGTATGTTTTTGCCGACTATGCCCGCAATAAAAAGCGTACGGTTCGCTAAGTAAATTGTGATTTAACCATAATTTTTTGAGCACCATTCGATTTTAATGTTTGTAATCAAGATATTTGTCCGACAAATAATGCTATGCAGACCTTACAGCCAGAACTAAAGAACCTATTGCAACTAGCCTACTCAGCGGAGCGTGCTGCTTCCTTTGCCTACCAAGGACATGCAGGTTCCATCAGAAAAAATCAGGAAGTTAGGGCAAAAATCCACGAAATAGAGATGGATGAATGGTTTCATCGCGCAGAAGTATTGAAAATCATGCAAGAATATCAAATATCGGTCAATAAGTGGTACGAATTGAAATATTATGTCATTGGTAAAACCATCTCATGGAGTTGTTATGTTTTGGGTTGGTTTATTCCACATTATTTTGCAGGAAGATTAGAGAGTGGGAATGTTGTCGAATATTTCCATATGAAGGATTATTTCAACCAAATCGGCATTACCAAACACGATGATATCCTGGTGGAGATGGGCATTAAAGAAAAGGAACATGAAGTTTACTTCTTACAGCAAATCCGCCAACATCCTTGGCTTCCCATTTTTGAAAGAATCTTCCGCTGGGGTGTCGGCAAAAGCTATAACGATGTAGAATTATGAAACAGGCTATCTCGCGTAAAAAATTTTTAAAATCAATACTATATATCGTTCCTGCTATCGTTTTATCGGATGCATTATTGGTTGAGAGGTTCTTTTTTGAGACAAACGAATATTATTTGAAGAACTCTAGTAAAGAGAAATGCGCTATTAAGATTGTCCAGATTTCTGATTTGCACATTCATCAACTTAATTTGGGACTGAAACGAGTAATAAAGAAAATACACGAATTAAAACCCGATTTAATTTTATTTACAGGAGATGCGGTAGATAATAAAGACAATATACATGCCCTCAAAGAGTTTTTACAACGCTTGCCTAAAGATGTGGCTAAATTTTCGATTTTAGGGAACTGGGAATACTGGGGAAATATTGATTTGGAGGAATTAAAACAAATATACCAGTCAAATAATTGCACCCTACTTATAAATGAGTCTATTGTCACAATAATTAATAAAGTAAAGGTTCGATTAACAGGCATCGATGATTTTGTTGGAGGTAATGCAAATTTTTCTGATGCCATAAAAGATGATGCAATAGGTAATATACATATAGTAATGAATCACTGCCCACAATACAATGATACTATTACTCAAAATAAGCACAGAAATATAGACCTGATTTTATCAGGACATACGCATGGTGGACAAGTATCTTTATTGGGGTATGTGCCATTTTTGCCACAAGGCAGTGGAAAATATCTAAAGGGATGGTATGAACAAAATGGTGTTAAAATGTATATCTCGAAGGGGCTTGGTACTAGCATTTTACCGATACGCTTTGGATCTAGGGCAGAAATGGCAGTATTCTACTTTTAACCCAGAAAAACTTAGAAAAATCATTTTTGTACTTTCTTCTTTGTCCCGATTTATTAATTCATCGGGATGGACTGTTGACCGACTCGATATATCGGGAAACAACCTTCTAACATTACAATGTATCCTATTTTATTCTAATGCTGAATTTAGTTTTATAACAAGAAGATTTATAAAGTAGTCCTCTAGTGTTCTCGTGTCTACACAAGAACGAGGAAATGGGTTTTTATGTAATGGATTATTTTACAATTGCTTTTGTGATTATTTTATCTTGCTATGTGAACAAAGCCCCATAAATCTTGTTAGCATTGAGATGAAAAAAATTGCAATTATAGGTTCTGGTGTTGCCGGACTTTCTTCTGCGGCATTATTGGCAAAAAAAGGTTATGAGGTTACACTCTTCGAGAAAAATGAACAGACAGGCGGCCGACTCCGAATGTTTAAGGAGCATGGTTTTTCTTTTGATATGGGCCCCAGTTGGTATTGGATGCCGGAAGTTTTTGAAGACTTCTTTCAGGAATTCAACTACGCAAGCAAGGACTTTTACCAACTACAGCGCTTAGATCCTTCGTATAAAGTATGTTACAAAAATGATGACATCAATATTCCCGCAGGAAAAGAGGAAGTACTAGACCTTTTTGAACAACTTGAACCCGGTAGCAAAGCCAAAATAGCAGCATTCTTAGAAAAGGCAGGCATTAAATACCAGACTGCCATGGAATATTATATAAGGAAGCCTTCCCACTCCATCATGGAGTTCATGGACTGGAAGATTCTGACTTCATTTTTAAAACTCAATCTATTCAGTTCGATTAGAAGTGAAATAAAGCAGGTAACCCAACATCCTTATATTCGTCAAATCTTGGAATTTCCCATACTTTTCTTAGGCGCTACACCAGATGCCACACCCGCATTGTATAGTATGATGAATCATGTAGATACAGCATTGGGCACTTGGTATCCTGAGGGAGGAATGGTTTTAATTGCGCATGCAATGGAACGCATCGCTAAAGAGCAGGGCGTTTCAATACGACTCAATGAGACTGTATCGGAAGCGGTAATGAACGGCAATTGTATTTCAGGACTGATAACAGATAAAGGTAAATATTCCTTTGATTTAGTCGTTTGTGCAGGAGATTATCACCACTTCGAACAAAATATTTTACCGAAACCATATCGGCAGTATAGTCCAAAATATTGGAATAAAAGAACCATGTCGCCATCGGTGTTATTATTTTATATCGGAGTAGATAGGAAGTTGCCAAATTTGGAGCATCATAATCTTTTTTTCGATGCTGATTTCGAACAACATATACATGAAATTTATGTTGAAGCACAATGGCCGAAAGATCCGTTGTTTTATCTATGTTGCCCTTCAAAAACGGATGCTTCCGTTGCGCCTGACGGTATGGAAAATTTGTTTGCTTTAATTCCAATTGCCAACAACTTGGCGCAAAATGAATCATTAATAGACGAATATTTTAGAAAGATTTGTGAAAGGATACAGCAGAAAACGGGTGTCGACATATCTCAACACCTTGTTTATAAGCGCAGTTTTAGTGTAAAAGAATTTAAAGAAGATTATTTCTCTTTCAAAGGAAATGCTTATGGATTAGCCAATACACTTTTGCAGACAGCGATTTTAAAACCAAAAATGCGCTCTAAGAAAGTGAAAAACCTTTACTATGCAGGTCAGCTTACCGTACCGGGACCCGGATTGCCACCCAGTATTATTTCCGGAATGATTGTCGCCAATGAAATTGTAAAATCAGGTTTTTAATGGCAAAGAAGGTCGTTATTATCGGTTCCGGAATCGCAGGTTTATCTACTGCCATCCGTTTAGCAAATAGCGGTTATGATGTTACAGTGTATGAGGCAAATGAATATTTCGGTGGAAAGATATCTTGGATAAAACAAGATGGCTACCAATGGGGATTTGGTGCATCCCTTTTAACACTACCTCACCTGATAGACGAACTCTTTGAAGCATGTGGAAAAAATCCCGCTGATTACTACCGCTATCATCGCCTTGATCCGGTTACACGCTATTTTTTTTCAGACGGTACCCTCATCGATGCACATGCTGATATTCACCATTTTGCGCAAGAGATAGCCACAAAAACAGCAGATACGGCGCCAACAATTTTGGCATATTTGGCACAAATAAAGAGAAATTTTGAATTGACGGCTACGACCTTTCTGCAAAAATCTCTACATAAAATACGTACTTATCTCTCCAGAGAAGCCCTTTCAATCGCGTTATTCAGCCCTACACGCCTTGGATTGTTCCGAAGCATTCATAAAAAGAACAGCACTTTCTTCAAAGACCCAAAGACCATACAATTATTTGACAGGTATGCTACTTATAACGGCTCAAATCCCTTTCGAGCACCGTCAATACTCAATCTCATCGCACATCCGGAGTTCAATGATGGCGCATATATTTTGGAAGACGGAATGCCGTCTTTAACAGAAGCACTGGTGAAATTGGCAAAAGAGTTGTGTGTACAGCTCATTGCAAATGCTCCGGTACAGAAAATATTGACCGAAAATAACGTTGCTAAAGGCGTTGTTGTCAATGGAAAAGAAGTGTATTGCGATATCGTGGTTAGCAATATGGATATCACCTTTACTTATCAGCAGTTGCTGAAACAGCATGCGATACCTAAAAAAATCATAAAGCAGGAAAAGTCAAGTTCTGCCATGATTTTCTATTGGGGCATGAGTAGAACCTTTGAAGAACTGGATGTCCATAACATAATTTTCGGCAGTGATTATGCCGAAGAATTTCGTCGACTGGAAGTGGGTGAAATGAGCGATGACCCTACCATTTATATCTTTGTTAGTGCCAAAATAAATAAAAATCACGCTAAACCGAATGGAGAAAATTGGTTTGTTCTATTGAACGTTCCACATAATAGCGGGCAAGATTGGGTGAATATTGCAAACAAGTATCAGCAAAAAGCGCAAGAAAAAATATCACAAATTTTGGGAATAGATATAGCACCTTATATTGAAACAGCAGTTGTAAATGACCCCATTTCTATAGAAAAGATTACACGTTCTCATGCCGGAGCATTGTATGGTAGCAGTTCAAATAAAATGATGAGTGCATTTCAGCGACATCCTAATTTTTCCAGAAAAATCAAGCACTTATATTTTTGTGGTGGAAGTGTACATCCCGGTGGTGGCGTGCCGATTTGCATTTTATCCGGAAAAATAACGGCACAATTGATTGTTGAATCTAATTAAATTTAGAATTTTAAGTCCTACATTGGCAAAGCAAATGATAAACATGAATTTTGAGAAAATACAAACACTCGGCGACCTAAAAAAAGCTGGTTATATCAGTAAATCCATCAAACAAGAGTTGCGGGATAATTTATTGAGGTCGATTAAAGAAAATAAGCCAATTTTTGAAGGCGTTGTTGGGTATGAGCACACCGTGATTCCAGATGTGGAAAGAGCAATACTCTCCAAGCACAATATCTTATTTTTAGGATTACGAGGACAAGCGAAAACAAAAATGGCTCGGATGATGGTTCAGCTACTGGATGAATATATACCCATCATTGCGGGTTCAGAAGTGAATGACGATCCTTTTAACCCTATTTCTTATTTTGGTAAAGCGCAAATAGAAACATTACAAGATGATACACCCATTTCATGGTTGCATCGCAGCGAGCGCATGGGAGAGAAATTGGCCACTCCCGATGTATCGGTGGCAGATTTAATTGGCGATTTAGATCCAATCAAGGCGGCAAACTTGCGTTTGAGTTATGCAGATGAGCGTGTCATACATTACGGTATTATTCCAAGATTCAACCGTTGTATATTTATTATCAATGAATTGCCGGATTTGCAGGCACGCATTCAAGTGGCACTGTTCAATATCTTACAGGAAAATGACATTCAAATTCGTGGATTTAAATGGCGGTTTCATTTGGATATGGAATTTGTTTTTACGGCAAATCCCGAAGATTATACCAATAGAGGTTCTATTGTTACACCACTAAAAGACAGGATTGAAAGTCAGATATTGACCCACTACCCTACTGCTGTGGATATTTCAAAGAAAATAACCGAACAAGAAGCCGATACGGCAGCACAACTTAAGATGGTTCATGTACCTACGATATGTAGAGATTTAGTGGAACAAATAGCCATAGAAGCGAGGCAGAGCGAGTTTGTAGACCAAAAATCCGGCGTATCGGCGAGGATGACAATAGCAGCCTTTGAAACAGTATGTAGTTCAGCAGAATTAAGAGCCATAAAAAACCACCAGCAACATACGACCATGCGTATTGCGGATTTTGCCAATATACATGCCGCAATCACTGGCAAGGTTGAGCTTGTTTATGAGGGTGAGCAGGAAGGGCCTAGGCAGGTAGCAGAGAACCTATTGTCGAGAGCGATTAAAAGCTTGTTTCTTCAGTATTTCCCTCATCCGGAAAAGAGTAAAAAACAAAAGCAACAAAAGGAATCTATTTATGCGAGCATCAGAATTTGGTTCGAGCAAGGAAACTTTGTCGAGGTATTCGATACACAAAGTGATCAGGCCTATAAAAATGCACTAGAAAAAATACCCGGACTTAAAAGCATCGTTGAGCAGTATGTCTTAGACGTGCCGCCAACAGAAATATATACGTGGATGGAGTTGTTGTTACATGGACTTGCAGCATCTTCGGTTATTGGCAAGTTTTCATTACATGAAGGCATTCGGTTTGGAGATGTAATGTTAGAGATGTTGAGAGATTCCGGAAACGATGATGATGGACTGCCTGATTTAAAGGATTTGTTCAATGGATAATGGTTGGGTAAGTAAAAAGATGCTATATCAATAATTTAAAGTAGTTTTCACTAAATTTAAAAACTTATGAGCGACATTAGTACTTCAATAATTCCAATACTATCAGATTATCCCAACCGTATGGCAAAATCAAAAGAAATCCTTGATTGGTTGGTTTCTGAAAGTATAATTAATCCTATTATGTCGGATTGTATTTTGTCAGCAAGTAAAAAGGGTTATTCGGTATCTGCTGGGGCAAGAAGGATTGTGTTAAATCCTGATGAATTGCCTTTTGATTTGAATGTAAATGGATTGCAGGTTGTTACGGAAACCACGGTTTTTGATTCTGGAGAATATTATTTGGATGATTTAAGATGCCCAAATTGTATGGAAATCATCGATTTTAATCCTGATTTCTTTGAAGAATGGAACAATGATGAAAATGAACTTATCACCTGCCCAAATTGCTCAATTGAAGCGGATAAGAAGTATTTCGAACCTGAGATGCCTATGAGTAATTTAGGTTTTAAGTTTTGGAATTGGCCTGATTTTACAAATACATTCATTAATGAACTTGAACAAAGATTGAATTGCAAAGTGCTGATAATAAATCAACGAATTTGAAGTTTATAGCTTAAAGATTTTGTTTATTTTAGAAACTCATATCTAACCTCTATTTTTATATTATTATTACTAACCTTTTTACAACACAACAATGATGGCATATATAATGGTAGATATTGAAAGCGATGGCCCCATACCAGGAGATTATTCGATGATTTCTTTTGGAGCGGTATTGGTTGATGAACATTTGGATAAGACTTTTTATGGACAATTGAAGCCAATTTCCGATAAATATATTCCTGAGGCCTTGGAAGTGTCAGGGCATTCAAGAGAAGAAACCCTTTCCTTTCAAGAACCTACGTTGGTTATGAACAATTTTGCTCTATGGTTGAAAGAAGTCTGTAAAGACCGACCTATATTTATCAGCGATAATAATGGCTTTGATTGGATGTTCATCTGTTGGTATTTCCATCACTTTACGGGTAAAAACCCGTTTGGGTTTAGTTCTCAGAACTTGGGAAGTTTGTATAAAGGTATTGAAAAGGATACTTTCAAAACATTTAAGCATCTTCGGAAGACAAAACACACGCATCATCCTGTTGATGATGCCAAAGGAAATGCAGAAGCATTGTTGATCATGAAAAGAGCATTAGGATTAAAAATAAAATTTTAGCAATACCAACATGTGGTCATTTGAAAAAACAATCATCGAGCAAGGTAATATTGTGGAGTATAGTATCTTAGAAAATGGTAAACGAATTTCATTTGAGGCATATATTGATTTAATCATACATTCCTTCAGTTTTCGTACTTTCTTTAATGAGGTCTTATCTAAAAATGAGTTTCAAGCTTTCTTTTTGGAAGTAAAGCCCGTTACACTTGAAAAACTTAATGCTGACTTTGAGTTTGCAGTTGTTAATAGTTTGTCGTTGGCAAAAATCAACTCGGATAAATCTGCATTTCAAGAATATTTATCAGTAGGTGATTCCGTTGTTACATTTCACAACTTGAATAAAGACGCACAGTTGGTTGTTCCAAATGAAATTAGTGAAAAACAAGTATATGCGCATATAGCCAATTTTGTACGAAGGGCAGAAACAAAGCAAATAGATACATTTTGGCAGTTGGTGGGTAAGGTATATCAGGCGTCCATTAAAAATCGACCGATATGGCTAAGTACTTCAGGGTTAGGTGTTTATTGGTTGCATATGCGGATAGATACCATACCGAAATATTATAGTTATGCTAAATATAAAATATATGAGTTTTTTTGATGGTCTTTTTGATGTAATTAAGTTTATATGCTATTCGGCAATACTTGTATTTTTGGTAGCTATAGATTCATTAAGTAAGGATCAAATTTTGGTAGGCGGCATTATTGCATTAATTCTGTGCATGATATTTTCCCTTGTATTTGTGTTTGAAATGAGGGGTCTTAATTTTAAAATGGTTAGAATAAATAAGTTTATCATGCCATTTTTTACTATTTTTATCTTTAAATTTTTTAACTATATTGATGCTAATATTAGTATTTTCTACTTGGCAACAATCACCATTATGTTTATTACAGGATTTTGTTTAGAGAGAAAAGCAGTCTGATAGTTTATGAGGTAAGATTAGATTCTACCCTTTACGTTACCAAAGACATAAGATGAAAAACTATAACCATAAAGGATGAGTATGAAAGCTATCAAAATAATGAAAATTGTAGGTAAGTTGCTCAGCTTATTGTCAGCACTTCCTGTTATTGTCTTTCT
>JAIBAX010000008.1 GCA_019694955.1 Chitinophagales bacterium
GCACGAAATGCCGGAACGGACAACAACAAATTCTATATCGCAGGTACGAATACCTCACATTTGGAAATCTTCCAAAACAATGTATTGGACAAAATCGATATCACCTCCGAAGGTGATATGGTCAGAACGTATCAATTCAACTATACCAACACAGGGGAATATACCTATTTGACCGAAGTGATTGAAACAGCCTATGAGGGTGTAACACCCAAAGCCCTTAACTCAACCATGTTTAAGTATGGGGATGCGCCACTCAATGAGACAGAAGATTTCTATACCAATGAAACAAGCGGTGTAACAGCAGATATTTTTCCCGGTGATTTCAATGGTGACGGATTCAGTGATATCTGTATGGCAACCTACACCACCGATGCCAATGGCAAGAAATACAGTACCCTTAAGTTCTATGAGAAAACACCGAATGTTTTTACGGATAATAATTGTATGGAAAACAGTGTGGACAAAGCCCTGCCACAAGTATCAGGGTTTATCCATAGCACCGCAGATATTCCATTATATGGTGTCATTGAGGTGGCAGATACCGATGGTGATGGCAAGGATGAAATTGTTTTTGGGTATCGTGGTCGCAGGGTTTCAGGAGGTGTCGTGTCATGGTGGATGTTGGGATATGGTATTTACAAGAAGCAAGGAGGTACTATTGTTGATACGATGTACCTTACCAATGGTATAAGCACCGACCGAGATTCCATTCTTCCTACAAGTCATGCGTGCATGGTAACAGGAGATTTCAACGGCGATGGACGAGACGATGTCGTTACGGTGGATAGAACATTTTTAGTATTTCATGCGCCTTCGCTTGGAATTGCCAATCAGTATTCCAATAATGCCAACGTCTTTACTACTACGGAGGGATTTAGAACAGAGAATTTTGATGGTGATGCAAAGGAAGAACTCTATACATTTGATAATACGGAAGTGTTTACCATTAAGACATTTGATGGCAATAACTTTTCTTCTGCCATTATCACCATAGATGGTATAGATGACAAGACAGCCTATTTCGGTGATTTCAATGGCGACGGCAGGGATGATGTATTGTCGCTCTGTGAAGTAACTCCCACCATTAAATACAGCAATGGCAGGGTAATAACAACTGTAAATTTCTATTTCACCGAAGCACTCAATATGGCGAATATCTTCAATGAAACGGAGTATGTGAGGGTAGCAGATTTCAATGGTGACGGCAAAGCAGATATCGCCCATTTCTATATCGAAGCATCCGTTAAGAAAATTGCTATCTATTACTCACTGGGAATGTCATTTAAACGAGTAGTTGTAAATCAGGAGTTCAATCAACTTTCAAAATACGTTGGTGACTTCAATGCCGATGGCAGAACGGAAACACTTCACTACGATCAATACAACAGCATCTTGATGCGGCAATACCGTTCCAAAGGAAAGGAGCGTTTACTCACTAACATTAAAGACGGCTATTTACGGGAAACGGTGGTGGATTACAAACTCTTTCCCGAAGGTGGTGCCTTCTATACCTATACACCATCTACCGCTAATATTTATCCGCTTCGTGTTTTTCAACCACGCACGTTTGGTGTAGAAAAAATCACGGTGCCAAATGGCACAGGTGATATTACGCAAACTACATCATTCAATTATCAGTACCAGAATGCCAAAGCCCACCTCACGGGAAAAGGATTTGTGGGTTTTGAGGTGATGAAAACCATCGACAACCTCACGGGGTTTGTTTCAGAAAGTAAAACAGAACGGATTTTTGATTCGCCCTTGAACCCACTCTATAATTTTGCAGTCACCCAAACAAAAACCTATCCTACCGCCAATCCGGCACAACTCATTACCAATACCACCATTGCTTATAACGGAACGGATTGTTTTACCGATAACTATTGTGCTAAATACCGATATATTTTTGTGAGCGACTATGTCAAAGATGTACACCAAAGCATACAGGTATATGACGACAGTCTCGGCAATACACTGAACACGTGGAAGAATCTAAACAGCGGTTATGAGATACATAATACAAGATATGCCGATTGGGTGAATGCAGGTTCATGGCAGCTATCGAGACCACAAACGATTTATGACACCATTACAAGAAGCGGACAATCGCCGTACACCACCAAAACAACTCTGGAGTACAACGCCAAAGGACAAATCACCAAACAGACACAGTTTGCAAATGATGCAAGCAAACAAGTTGTCACCGATTTAGAGTACAACGCCACATATGGACAGTTGACCAAAGAAACCGTCACCGCTCCCGGTGAAACACCTCGCACCACCAGATACGAATACAAAGCCAACGAGCGTACCCTCGACAAGGTGTATAATGCACAGAATGAAGCCATCGCCACCGTAACGGCGTATGATAAGCGGTATAACATGCCGACAGCCGTAACCGGATATTATGCCAACTATAGCAACAGCATGACCCTTGATGCGTTTGGCAGGGTACTTTCTACCACCATACAGCCGAATAATTTCACCAACACCTATAGTTATGTGTGGAACAATAGCGGAAATGAAATCTCATATGTACAGGCAACGCTTACAAATGCGCCCGATACCAAAGTACACTATGACAAACTCGGCAGACCCTACAAAACGGAAACAGAAAACTATGCAGGGAATTATATTGCACAAACAAATACGTTTAACAGTTTAGGACAGGTGATTACCACTTCAGCACCCGATGCAAACGGCAATACACTTACCACAACCTATACCTATGCGGATGCCTATTACCGCTTAACCCAACAAGCCAACAGCTTTGCTACCACCAATTATACCTATAGCAACCCTGCCAGTGGACAGGTTAAAGTGGTAACGAATATTATCAATGGGGAAATGCGGGAAATAACTACCGATGCAAGCGGTATGATGGTAAAAGCCACCGATGCTGCCGGAACATTGAACTATACCTATAACAGTCAACATAATTTAACAGAAGTAAAACTCGGTGCAGATATCATTAATACCATGACTTATGATGCGGTAACAGGTTACCAAACGGGACTCACTGAACCCAATTCAGGAACGAGCACCTATGTTTACAATGGTTTTGGTGAGTTAAAGAGCCAAACCAGAAACGGACAAACGACAACGCTTGCATATGATGTGCTGGGTCGCCCAACTACCCGTACCGAACCCGATGGCACCTATACCTACACATATGTCACTACCGGAAATGGGAAGAATCAATTACAAAACATTAAAAAGGGTGGTGTTATCGATCAGCAATATACGTATGATGCCCTCCATAGAGTAGTCACCTTTGACCAAAAAATTGATGGTAGTTTCTACCAGACCGCTTACGAATACAATACGTATAACGACATCACAAAAATCACCTATCCGGGAACATTTTCGGTGGATTATGCGTATAATGCACGAGGAATGTTAACCCATATCTACAAAGGAGGTACGACGAATGTCATCTATCAGGTGAACAGTACCAATGTTTTGGGGCAGGTAACGGGATATACCTTGGGTAATGGCAAAACCTCTGCAACCACGTATCAGAACAATGGTATGCCATCGAACTTTACCACTACAGGCATACAAAACTTAAACATGGTGTTTGACCTGACCACAGGAAACTTAACGAGCCGAACCGATGTACACAATGGCAACCAAACAGAAGCCTTCACCTACGAAACAGCCCTCGACCGCTTGAAAACCATTGCCTATAACGGAGGTACTCCGGTTACGATAGACTATGGCACAAATGGCAATATCACCCAAAAATATGATGCCGGCACCTATACCTACGACAACACCAAGAAAAATGCAGTAAAAACTACTTCGCTTGCCTGTGGTATTACAGGAGCGCAGTCAACCAATCCTCAGACGATTGTGTATAACCATTTCAACAAACCTTTAAAGATATCTCAGAATGGTGTTGTTGATACTTTTATGTACAATAACAACCACGACAGAATAAAGACACAGTTGACCGCATCGGGGGTAACCACCACCCGATTATTTGTCGGCAACTATGAACGGGAAACCAAGAGTACGGGAGGTGCCGCCAGACATATCTATTATATCTACGGACCCGATGGATTGGTATGTATTGCCGTAAAATTGGGTACCAATGCTCCCCAGTATTTCTATACCTATACCGACCATTTAGGTAGCATTGTAGCGGTGACGAATACTGCTGGCGTAGTACAGGGCGAGCAGAGTTATGATGCATGGGGCAGACAGCGCAATGCCGACAACTGGACAGATTATGCAGGCACCGGAACGATTACTTTAAACGGTTTTGTTTTAGACCGCGGCTATACCGGACACCAACACCTCAAGGAGTTTGGTATCATCAACATGAACGGAAGGCTTTATGACCCAATAGTAGGCAGAATGCTGAACCCTGATAATTTTGTACAAGATGCCACCAGCACCCAAGCGTTCAACAGATACAGTTATGTGGTCAATAATCCTTTGAAATACAGTGACCCGAGTGGGTGGTTAAAGTACCAAAACATTGACGACGACTGGCGAGAAACTTCATATACTACTTGGTATGGTATTGATTGGGAAGGTCCGGGAAGGGGAAGTGGTGGCGGATGGTCAACACATACGGGATGGACTTCTACCACCTATATATTGTCGAATAATAATGGACAAACAGCAGGATTGAATGGATATCAAGGAGGTGAGAATGTTCCCGGAGATTATTTAGGGAGTGTTACCATTATGACACCTTATACCTACAATACTTTCACCATGCCTGATTATAGCGGTGCAGGAAACGTAGTAGCCCCAACAGGTGATATGGCTGCGATGGGGGGTGGGAATGGAGGAAGTGGTGCTTCACAAAACAATACTGTACACACATTGGAGTCAAAAAACAATACTGTCTTTTTAGGCGATAAAGGAGATAATTCCATTTATGTTTTTTACAAATCTCACTCCAAAAAGCCAATTCCAAATGTTATTACTATTATTGGACATGGAAATAATGATAGATTTGGTGTCGACCCTCCAGATGGTAAACATTATATTATTACAACTGTATCACAGTTTGATAAGCTACTGTCAGAGAATACTACGCTTTGGGAGCAGAGGAACGATGTTCCTATTACTGTATTTTCCTATGCATGTTTAACAGGTGTAGAAGTTGGCGGAGATTATAAAATATCCATTTTACAAGAGATTTCAAAGGTTTATCCCAATGTCACTTTTATCGGACCAAGTAGCAATGTAAGCTTTAATCCAGATGGCTCTTTCAAAGAAATTAAGGATGGAGGTGTTTGGAATGTATTTTATGGAGGAGAGTTAATTAAATCAATAATACCGTAAACTAAAAATTATGAAAAATATAATTGCTTCAATTTGTTTTATTGTCTTAGGTTTTGTCTTAGGGTGGTTTCTCAAACCCAAAGATACAAAACCTCTTTCTGATTGTTCAAAGGAAATTGATTTAGCAGAAAGAAAACAAGCAGTCTTAGTAGAGCAACTCATAAAAACCGGAGATACACTTTTGTATGATGAATTAAAGGAAAAGTATGAGATGAAGGTCTATGACTTTATTGGAATTGCTATGATAATGGCAAATAAATATAACTATACCGATGCTTATGCTGATGTTTTTGAAGGATTCCATGATATGTTAAGATCAGGTAGTAGTGTTAGTGAATCTTTTAATTTTTCTAATTATGATGAAAGAACAAAAAAAATTGCCTTAGAATACTTAGATATAGCTGTTAGTAGAGGAAATAGAAATGCGACTGAAAGAAAATGTCAGTATGATAAGAATTGTGATTATAAGAAATTGATTGATAGTATATATGATAGTTGGAAAGTTCATCAAAAGAACCCTAATAAGGAGAAATAAGAGTGAACAATCCGTTGAAATATGTAGATCAAACAAAATGAAAAAAGTAAGCATTTTCTGTATTTTGATTTTACTGATTGTAATGTCATGCAACAAAGAAACAAATAGCCTTTTCACAGAGCTTAAAGGGATTGAAAAATCTAAATACTCAGGGAACTATGTACTCAAAATGAGTGGTATAGATTCTGTGTATTATTTTGAGGAATATCCTGAACCTATTGATTTTAAAGAATTTGCAAATAATATTTATCTTGAGTATAAAAAAAATGTTATAGAAAAATATTATAGTTCATTTGCTTTAGAAGGGAGGTATTCATTGTATATCATCTTTCAAAATAGCACGGTGACATTTGTACCAATAGATTACCAAAAGAACCTTCCATTTGTTTTTGCATCAGGATGTGGATTTAGTAAGTTATTTAAGACAGATACTTTGAATTTTAAGCCAATAGAGTCTGGGGGTGAAATTTTTTACTTTGTTAAGGATGTCAACTTAAATAAGTCAAAGATTAATTGTAACGAGGATTGGTTAGAATAATTACTAATATGAAAAAAATGAAATACATATACTTACTAATATTCTTTGTAGCTTCTTGTGAAAAAAGTGGCACATTCCCTAGTCAAATTTTAAGCGACAATAGAGAGTCTTTTTCGTTTAAAATTGAAGATGTTGATTCAATGTATTATTTTCCTGAATACCCGGATACCATATCTATATACGAATATGCAGAAAATATTGCCAGTGATATTTTACAACAACATAACCCTAAACTAGAACCAAACCTATTTAGCAGTAAAGAATATTCAATGTTTATCCTCTTTAAAAACGGAAAAAGTAATATTATTGAATACTCGCCTAGTGGAAAGAGTGGTATACAATTTACTATGCAATGCGATTTTATTAAGCTTTACAAAGGAGATATGTTAGAAGTTAAGAAGAAGAATGTAAATTCCTACAATGAATACTATATTACGTTAAACAACAAAAACCACCCATATCACGATTGTTTTAGTTTTACGAATATAGGAATCGATTCATCTGCGACTGAGTAATTGAATGTCAAAATGTAAGAGATGAATTAGAGACATAATATTTATATAATCATTTTAGTATTGGTTCTTAGTTGTCAAAGATCGTCAAACCGATATTCATTCCTAATCCCCATTCACGAATCTTTATCTACATATCCAGTAAATAATTGGAAAGATAGCATAGAAGCAAAGTATCCAACGGATAAATATGAAGGTGTGAACTATATGAAAGGTCGAAATATAATAAATGACATCATTAAGATTTCACATATAACTTGTAATGAACCATGAAAAACAAGATTTTACTCATTTTATTAATCATATCAATAGCTAGTAACGCATACTTTATTGTGCATCGTTTAGACAAGGTAAAGTCAGGTGTGTCTTTGTCTCAAATAACAATTCATTCTGGTACAAAAATGTCCGATGTTATTAAGATTATTGGTCGTCAACCAGATCATATTGTTGAGAATTTAAAAGATTCCCCGAATGATCGAGATATTTTTTTTCTTGTTTTCAGCGACAATGTAGGAAGGTTAGATGTTTATTTTAATGAGAATCTATTATCTACCAATGCGGGTTATGATAATTATTAATTAAATACGATATTATCCAAATGAAAAGTACCATGAAAAAAACTATGTTAGTATCTCTTTTGATTCTTTCCTTACTTGGAAATATCTATCTTTTTATGCATAGATATAAAGAACCAAAACCGATTAGACCATTGTCAGAAATCACTATTCATCAAGGCACTAAACTTGATGATGTAATCAAGGTTATTGGAATGAAGCCAAGTCATATTGTTGATGATACATGGGGGGATGATGATAATGATATTTTTTTTCTCATATTCTTAGATGAAAAGGGAACACTTGAAGTATATTTTGATAAAAATGTATTAGTGACACATAGTAGTTATGACAACCATTTTTCAGATTGAAAATTGAGATGAAACAAACCAATAAACAACCAACGTTAAGATTCAAATGAATAAATTTTCTCAAAAGAGTTTTTAAACATATATCTTGCAACCTGATTGATTTTCGAGGGGCGGATGGGAGCATCTGCCCCGTTTTTTTTGAGTAAAATGCAATATATTTAGGAAATAGTTATATCTTAGTAGTAATAAAAACTACAAACATGACATCCATACTCTTACCACTCGCGTTTCTCCTTGTAATGATTATTGTCTATAAAGGAATGAAAAATGACAGCCGACAACTGCAAAACTCTTGGTCACAGTATTTTGATAGCATGAGAATTTCCTCAAAGGATTTCTATGCACGATTAGCAGAGGAACTGGCCATATATGAAGTAAAAGACCTTGCCACCAAAGAAGTCTCTCTTTCAGAAGGAGGTCTTTTTTCTTCCAATCGGCTTTACATGCGCATTTCATGGCAAGAGTTTCAGTATGATTTATGCGTTGCACCGTTTGGCAATTCTGCTACCTTCATTTCGTGGTGGCTTTGGAGAACTCCTCCTGTCATGGAAAGTGCTATTACAAATATCCCTGTTGTAGGAGTCTTTCTTAACCGGGTCGTTTCTCCGGTTACCTACTACCGCATTGATAGCTCTAATTCATTCATGCAGTTTACTCAATCCAAAGTATTAAAGATACTTGACGAAATAATCAAAGAACAAAACATTACGGCACTGCCCGAATTTGAACGCTACCCAATCAAACAATCTATTCATATCAATACCAAGTAATGACCGTTCCTGAGCGTCTAACCCTCGGATTCTATAACTGGGAACTACGTGGACGTGGGTGGCATTACTTTACAGAGCCCGTACAACTTGAACCGCCTTTCTATCCTTTCTCACATACCAATCATTTGCCCAATCTACGTACACAAAGAGACGATGGCAAAGTTCCAACACTTTTTGAAAAGTTTACGAATTTATTTACCAAAGAAAGGGAGGTGGATGAAGCCAAAGAACTGGACTATGAACTTATACCCTACCATGCAGAACTATCACACAATCCCGTAGAATTTCAACTGACTATCCCACAAGGAGAGAAAATTGAATTCAATAACCAGCACGAGCTCTTGTTAATGCTCGCATCAACCCGTTATCCGGTCAGCTTTGAAATTATTGGAACAAGCGACAACATAACCGTACAGATCGTTTGTGACGAATCGGAATCTGTACACATACATGAATACATAAAACTCTTTTTGCCAAGAGTTATCATTACCAAACAAACAAGATACATAGACGAGGTTTGGGACATTGGCATATGTTCACAGATAGTGTATTTAGCACTTGAAGACGAATTCATGCGACCACTTGTAACAGATGCAAAACCTGCCATTGATCCACTCACAGGATTATATGCAACACTCGAACAAGTACAAAGTGGTGAAATGGCACTCTTGCAAGTCGTCTTTCAAGGAACAAAAAACGCATGGCAGACGAGCATCATGCGTTCCGTAACAGATTTTGAAGGTCGACCATTCTTTGTCGATGATGAAACCATGCTACCTCTTGCCAAAGAAAAAGTATCAGCACCACTGTTTGGTGTCAGTATTCGATTAGTTGCACACAGCGGAAGTGATGAACGCAACAGAAAACTATTGGATGGTATGTGCCAAGGGTTAATCAATCAAAACAGGGGTGTGTATAACCAACTTACACCAATGGTTATAAAACTCCCCTATGAAGACCAATCAGTCGATATTATCATGCGCACGTCTCACGTTCTTGGCATGCTGTTAAATAGCAAAGAACTGGCAACATTCGTGCATGTACCATTTGCATCGGTACAGGCATCAAAACTGCACAAGAATGTCAGACGAACAAAGTTACTACCAAGTTGTCATAGTCACAACCAATATAGTGTAGGGATTAATGAGCATTATGGAACATCACAAAGTATTGGATTAACTACAGAAGAAAGACTTCGACACCTGCATGTGATTGGCTCTACTGGTTCAGGAAAATCAAACTTGTTCATTCATTTAATAGGGCAAGATATTGAAAAGGGGAATGGGTGCTGTGTCATTGACCCTCATGGGGATTTAATAGATTCCATTATCGGGCATATCCCCGAGCAGAGATTACAAGATGTCATCCTCATTGACCCATCTGATGTTGAATATTCCATTGGACTCAATCTCTTGTCTGCAACATCATATCACGAACAAATGGTGTTAGAATCTGACTTGGTTTCAGTATTTAAACGCCAGTCCACTAGTTGGGGTGACCAAATGACATCAGTACTTTCCAACGCCATCAACGCATTTTTAGAAAGTAGTAAAGGCGGAACCCTCCTTGATGTAAGAAGATTTTTAGTAGATACAGAATTTAGAAATGCCTTTTTAAAAACCGTGAGCGATGAAACCATCCATACCTATTGGAAACACGAATTTCCGGTACTCAAAAACAATTCCATTGCACCCATCCTTACACGATTAGATACCTTTCTGCGACCCAAAGTTATCCGTTCCATAATGCAAAAGAAGCGGGGAATAGACTTTGCAGATGTTATGAATAATCAAAAGATACTCTTGGTAAAACTCTCACATGGGTTAATCGGTGAACAGAATAGCCATCTCTTAGGTACCTTAATCATTTCAAAAATTAATCAGGTTGCCCAAGCACGACAACACATCGAAAGTACACAGCGTGTTCCATTTTATCTCTATATTGATGAATTCCAAAATTACATAACAGATTCATTGTCGAGTATTTTAAGCGGAGCACGAAAATATGGCTTAGGACTTATCCTTGCACATCAAAGCATGGAGCAAGTATTTGCCAAAGACAAGGAAGTTGCCGAATCCTTGTTATCCAATCCATACACAAGGATTTGTTTCCGGTTAGGTGATAGTGATGCAAAGAAGTTAGAAAACAGCTTTGCATCGTTTGAAAGCTATGATTTGCAAAACCTGAACGTAGGTAATGCCATCATACGAATTGGACAGAGTGATCATGACGGTACTCTTACCATACCTGAAATGACACCATCAACGAAAAATGAGCAGGTGATAAAATTAAAATCAATTCGAGATTTCTGTAAAGAGCAGTTTGCAGAAATGGAAGAAGAAACACCAATTGTTGAACATGTTGTACAAGAAACCAAAACCATTGGTACTGAGAAAAAAGACATACAAGATGCCATTGTTGTTGAGACTGAAGAAGAAAAACCACCTATTGAACATGTTGAGGAAGTGAAAAAAGTTGAGGAAGACTTCAAAACAGCGTTCATCCAACAAGAAGAAAAACGCAAAGAGTTGCGGCAACACCAGTTCCTCCAAAATTATATTAAGAAAACAGCAGAGGGTTTAGGTTTCAAATCCACCCTTGAAGCACCGACATCAGATGGTGGTCGCATTGATGTGGTGTTGAGTAATGAATCTTTACAGATTGCTGTTGAGATATCTGTAACCAATACTGTTTCCTACGAACTGCAAAATATTCACAAGTGTTTTAATAACGGATATATGACGGTGTATATGATTTCAGAGGATGCAAAGCACCTGAGAAACATCCGTGAACAAGCCATTTTAGATATTCCAAAACAGTATCATAGCCAGTTACATTTTCTGACAAAAGACGAATGTGTAGAACAATTGCAGCGTTTGGTGCTCACACAGCAACAACCAACAGAAATGAAGATTCGGGGGTATAAGGTGAAGGTGAGTACCCATCAGACAATCTCTGCGAATGACCACACAAACCTCCTCGACGATATTGTCAAAGGTGTACGCAACAAGAAAGATTAATATCATCCCCGAGGCTTAGATTCAAACACCCCAAACTGTTTTTCAATGAACGTCGAGAGTATTTGACGTTGTGCAGGAGTGCCTTTCTGTTCGTCAGCTTCCATTTGAATCAAAAGATGTTTACCAATTCCTGTATCCTTGGCAAGTTTTACCAAGGATATTCCTGCAATGATTCTGGCATAGGTGATTTGCTGACCAAAAGTAAATTGTCCTTTATGAAAAGGGAGATACCCAAGAAAGATGATGATAGTGTGGTAGTAAAACAGTCTTGGTATTGTCAGATTCTGTTCCCATTTTTTAACACACTCAACAGTGCTTCCCAATGTTGTACTCAGTTGAGTATACGTCATAGCAAGTGCAAGGCGTCTTTTCTTGATATGGTCACCAAGTGGCAGAGATGGGGCAGAATCCTTTATATTTACTGGGTTTTTACAGGTAAAACGCAAAGTGAGATTAAGCAACGCAACGTTATCCATGCAGAAAGGATCAGAGTCTAATTCAGAACGCCAAAATTCTCCATTAGGTAATTTATCTAAGAATGGATTTGATGTTTCTGTTCTACAATGCAGTCCTGAATTTGCTCCGCGAACCTTAGTAAAGTACAGGATATAAGTCTTGTTCGGGATACTTGATGGCGTGACATTGCTTAATGCATTTCCACTACAATCATTAGGGATATGTTCAAAACTTAATTCTACTTCTACCTTAAATCTACTGTTGCCACTAAAATACTGATTTTCAAAACTAGAAGGATAATTCAGTATCCAATCATGCATGGCCACCCAACGCTGTGCAGATGCATTTGCTGCAAATAGCAGACAAAATATTATACTATAGAGAATCTTTTTCATGCGATTATTCATTTGGATTACATGGAGGATTTAATACAGTTCTACTTATTAATGGATTAGTGGTGGTAACAAAGGTACTTATCGGAGCACCAACAATATTTCTCCTCCCCGGACGCATCACTTTTATATAAAAATCATTCGACGGTAAATTCCCATTAATGGGTTCTACAATGAGCATATCCTTTTCAACACTGACTACTATTGCTTTCACTGCCTTGGTATAATCTATGGTATAATCTTTACCGGTACCAATATAGGGGCAAACCATCAGTTCGTCCCCTTGATAGTAGTTGGCTAATAGTTCATCTAGCTCGGTTGTAGTATAATTATCAAATTTTATTGCTTTGTAATTCAGCGGAATATCATTAAGTGTCACGGTAGTTGGCGAGGTTCTTGCTCCTGATGCATCTATTTTAGGCAACACCTCATGTTGCATATTCTTGTACGCCCCATCCATTCCTTCATATACCCAATGACCCAAGATATCGTATTTATATGTTTTCTCGTCATTTGAACTTGTAGCAGCCAATGTTTTTGTCGTAGATACTAATACAGGCTGTCCTGTCAGTTCGTCATAAGCTTCATTTCTGGTGACCACCATTGCTCCATTTTCTTTGGCAGTTACTTCTTTGAGCAAACCACTGCGCATAATGACTTTATTGGTCACCATTGTTCCCAAATCTTCGGTTTCGTATCCAATTTTGGGATACGCCGTAGGCAAGGCGATAGGAATGATGATTAAACTGATATCCGCATTAACAGCCACGCCCAAATCATATGTCTCGGAATGTACTTTTCGGATATCTATGAATTCTTCCACGTCAACGCCCATGAGTTTATCTGTGTTTTGTACGCCTTCATTACACATGGTTGTAACATGATTATCAAAAGTACCATATTGCTCTATCTTACCAGCATATACATCCTCAACCGCCTTAGCTTGATAAATATACTCTTGTTCTGCATAAGCACTGGGCAGTATCTTTCCTTTATCATCTTGTCCATAAGAGGATACTTTTTTCGGCTTTCCGTGCATATCATTGAGTTCAATAGAAAGACCTTGCGAGGCATATAAATAATTATATGAAAGGCTTACAATAGGTGTCGGAAGTGGTGGCAACATGGATGAAAACAAATTCTTACCTCTTTCTAAAGGTGTATAATTCGTCCTTACAGGAAACTCTTTGGCCGTATAAAATTCTTGTACCGTTTGTCCCGTTGTTCTTATTTGCTCAATAATCGGATCCGGGTTTGTTAACTTACTATTTTCTAATACATCGTCGGTTGCTAAGGAGCGGGTGGTCACTTTTCTGTACCCAACGTTTGCGGGTGGATAAAACCCATCATTGATAGGAAGTTCCGAAAACTGTGGAGCAGAAGAAAATACCACAATTTGATTCGGCCATTTAACAAAGCTATTGATAGCATTCTCATCTTTACCTATTTCCGGCTCATTCTCTGCCACTCCTGAAGTGTGGGTGATAGAAAATCCTGATTTATCGATATCTTCAGTGATGGAATAGTCATAAACAGTGCCGTAAGTATCAGCATTAGGGTCATCTTTTTCTTGAATGGTTATCTGATTCACCCTTAAGCCACCACCATACTTTTCACCTTCAAACTGTGGCAGCCGAATAAATGATTTTGTTACATCAATTTCTGATGCGAAATTCTTTAACGCACATTCCGCTTCTACCCTGGTAAACAATTTGTAAAATTCCGCCAAATTGGTAATGACAGACATGATGGCTTCAAGTTTTTCAACACCAGTAGTTTGTTCAATCTCATTGGGATTATTAAAAGGAGATGTGTGTAAATCCATCCTATTGCCTTTAATATAATTATATCCTGCCGCATTAAATGGATGATAATCATTCTTTATAACTGCCTGGGTAAATTCATTATCCAGTTTAATCCTTAATTTACCAGTCGTCGGATCAATATCCATTTGGTTTATGCCGCAATAACCCGATACTTGTTCAAAATCACCTATACCAGATACACCAGGTATAGTAGGTTCGTTGAGGTTTACGTACAAACTAAAGTATAAATAATCTTGCCCGTTCATGAGTGCTTTGATATAATTCAACTTGTCTTGGTTTGTTGGATTTGAAGGCAAGCTTTTTGTCGGCAAGCTTGGTAATTCAATTTCAACGTAATGATCATTACTAGATGAATAATAATTTGCAATTGGATACATCACTGCTGCGGGTTTATTCTGTACAAAACCATAAGAATCTGCTTCATAATTCACAGCCATAATAGCTCCGGAAGGAAGAATAATCTTCTTTAACGACCACGCCGCCACTCTTTTATCAATATCCGTTGACTTTGTATAAGGATTATAATAATTGGTTTGCATTCTATCATTTGCCACATCCTTTTGATAGATTCCCCAACGATCCATGGCATGGGCATCGTAATCAGGGTTATCGTCTGCATTATTAACATTATATAGAAAGTCATATTTATTGTTGGTGCCTCTTGTATTATTTCTGAATGACATCTCTATACCTGCTAAGGTTAATTTCCCTCTACCGGAAGGGGCTGTTTCTACACCTTTACAAAGTTCTTCGCCAACAGTAGTTGCATAATTTAATGTGATGTGTTGGATAGGAATGGCATCGGGATTAATATCACCATTAGCGTCAATGCGCTCTTGCTTGGTATATAAGGTTATATCATCCAATTTATACGAATATGCTCCGTGAAGATTGGTGTTTTGGGTATAATTAGCAGCGCCTCTTCCATCTACTCTCTGAGTGAGTTGGAATTCGGCGATATGCGTTTTTGTTTGTGCGCTCACTAAATACCATTGCTCGCGTGTGCCACAGGAGTAAACACCCATATTATCTGCTGTTAACGCCTCTTGCCCCTGAATAAAGTTGGCGCCGGCAAAAGGAGCTTTCCATTTAAAATTATCTGTTGTCTTTGCATACTCAAATTTCACCCAATACCCTAAATCATCGTCGGTGAGTCCGTCATTTTTTACATCTACATAATCGGCACCTAATATGGAAGTTATCAAGAAACTTACTGCATATTGAGGTATTTCCGTCACCTCTAATATCTTTGGCCCTTTGCCGTCAACATCTATTTGTGTGACATCATTGGGATTCGCTCCTGACTTTAGCGGAATTTCACAAGTATAAGGGCACTTTAAGCCTGAATTGTTCTCATCATCGCATCCATAAGTGCTAAAAGAAACATCTTTTTGTTCTTTTACATACACAGGAAGGGCGAATACAAATCGCGCACCATCTTCTCTGGTAACCACATAACCGCCCGGATGATGTTTGGGTAAATTATTCCTGTTAAAAGCCGCATAATTGCTTAAATTTTCAAAGTTTGATAAGCTTCCGGTAGCATAGTATTTGATGTCAAATTCTTGAAGCAATTTATCATTTACTCCGGCACCTAATATTTCCTCATTGGTATATGACTGCACCACTTGGGTTCTTTCTACCCGTTGGGGAAGTATGCTGTTGGATAAAGAAAACGTCTTTGAATTACCTGTCATAGGAGCAAGCTTATTTGAAGGCTTGGTGGTCAACCAGTGCCCTGACAATTCTACGGCAGCAGCAGAGCCATTATCGTAGAGTGCTTCGAAATCTGTTGCCTTCATCATATTTACATTGCTGCTTAACTGATAATAAACGGGCTCCTGATAGGAATTGGTGAGCGCTGACTTATCCCGAAAGCGCGGGAAATCTGCTTCGTTAGTACCCGGTAGCCACAACTCTGAATCGGTAAATGAACCTGATGCACTAAATTCGCCACCCAATTTTATCCCTGTCCCTGCGCCAAACTCCAAACTTGCATCCACATCCGCTAAGCCGGAATGCATCTGCTCATCACAATAATAGCCGATATCTGTACGCTTGGATCTAAAAGATGCATTAAACCCTTGGGCGTTAATACTGTAAATATCATAGGTGGGCACGGGATTGGGAAGAATGGGAATATGCTTGGTCATCAGTTGCTCATGGGTATGCGAAATGTCCATAAGACCGCCCTTCCAATGCAAATTACCTTGAGCGTCCGTCTCAAAATTCTTGTCCAAATTATTATAACCAAAAGCAGGCTTCTCTACCCATTGGTTTTTGTACTTAAGCTTTTGGATAGAGAAATAACCAGAGAAATCTACGTTTGCAGTTAGTGGCCAAGCTTCCGCTCCTAATTTCACGGTAATGCCAACACTCCCACCTGTTAATTCGTCTTGGATGGTAGGAGAATAGTAGTTTCGATTAATTCTCATAGAAATACCGCCACTATTCCCATCGGTAGTTTCCCATTTTGTATATCTTGCATTACCATCCTTACTAATAGCAGTTACAGATCTGCTCTCATCATTTGTACTAAAACCAAAACTTATTCCTTGCAATCCGGTTAACGAGTTTAGGTTTAATCCTAATGTATAAGAATTATTCTTTCTAGTTAATTCAGCCTCCTTATTTATCTTAGAAAAACCAATCGTAGGATTAGCCCCTAATCCCGACAAATTTCCTGAATTGAGCTGAAGACCACCCGTAAACCCACCATCCTTGACACCAACGCTAAATCCCCCACCTATACTAAGTCCCAATCCGGTTAAGTTATTATAGGAAACATCCACTGAAACATTACCATCTACATCGTCAAACCCTGCCAATTCCGCATCAATGCCAAAGCTTCCGCCTACAGTAAAACTGTTTTCCATGGTTTTAAAATAGCGAACCTTGTCAATACCATTAAATTCATCCGGAATATTGCGCAGTTGCCGTGTGATGGCACCCGGGTTAAGGTTCCATCCCAACCCTACCCAAGAAGCTTCCTGCGACATGGATATACCACTATTATAGAATAAGTTAAACGGATAACCTCCATCCGGACCCGGCAATTCAAATAAGGGAATATTGTATTTAAAATCTCCCGTAAATGGATCTACTAACTCTGATGCACTTACCGGAGTAAATGTTTGAACTTCCGGTGCCACAGGTCCTTCTCCCGCTTTCGCTAAAGAACAAACCAACAAAAATGTTGCCTGTAGGATATTTATTTTAAAAAATCTATTCATTGTCATTTTTTTATTCAAACATTACTTTTCCTTTATATCTTAAACCCTGAGGTGAGTTAACTTCTAAAAAGTAAACCTTTTCTGAATTTGGTGTGTCGATAAACACCTCCTTGTCTATCTTAATAAAATTGGCTCCATGGTGCATCTCTCCAATAACATAATTCTCCAAAATATACGATTTCGACTCATTATCTATTGTCCATAAATTGACATTCAGCGAATCATTATTATATAGTTCGGTATACCTGAAATTTAACGTCGGTACAGCATCCGGCACCAAGAATATAAAAGGATTCATCTGCTTATCCATGATAAGGTAATTATTCAACGCTGCCTCTAATGCGATTTCTTGCTGGTCACAATAAGAAAAGAAGGTAAACACCTCTGAGGTGGCAATCACAAAACGTTGAACAACAGTTTCTTCATTAATCGTTACTTCCCTGTCTTCTTCCGCAACTACACGCCAAGCATATGTTTTGCACTCCGTAAAGGTCGGTGCATTTGTAGAATAAACTAGCGTAGTATTATCTTCTAACTCATCGCTAAAATGTACCGAATTATTTTGGATAGCTACTGAAGGTAACTGCCCATTGGCAACTTCTACAAGCTTTATCTTATAAAATACATCGCCTAATCCCTCGGATGTGTTCGACACCGAAGTCCACGAAAATATCGGATAATTTGTCTGACTCTCGCTTTCATCAAGCGGTGTCAATAGGCTTATACTGCCTGTCTGTCCATACGAACTTACAGCAAAGAATAAAGCAAAAAAGCCAAATATATTTAATCTTATCTTACGCATCTTTTCAAGAATTAAGGTTCATTAACACAACTTATGGTATAATAATATTTATTTTCAACGTACTGCCCATTCTCAAGGTAGCCTTCTATTTTGATAATCCCGGATTCTTCTTTATCAAAAAAGAAATCAACTGGCATTATAAGTTCATTGGATGCATACGTCCCATTAACAGTCAACTCCTTTTTATGGATTAAATCTCCATTACCTTTTAGCAACGATATAGTACACTTCTCCAATTTACTACCCGTATTATTTACACTAAATGGCGATGTGGAAAAAACTACATTTAGTTCAGAATTTCCTTGGCAAGTAATATTTGCATTCGAACCACCTATATTCGATGGAAGTTCCAATTGAAGACCTATGATATAATTCGTTCCACTTTCCCTTCTAATAATATAACGAGCGTGTTGCTTATCAACATCCGAAGCCAAAATATTGGTCGTAACTCCAACCCATTTATTTGTAATATCCTCACCAAAATCATGTGTAACATCTAAATCTTCATATGTAATTATGTCGCCAAATTTGGTACGCATATTTATTGATGAAGTAATATCCGATAATGCACTATTATTAATATCAACTAATTCAAAATCAATTACATTATCATCATTAGAGGTTGCTAAATCATCTATCTGATAATCACAAAACGAAAGCCTCAAGCCTCCGGGACATGCTACACAGGAAGAATTTGCGGGCGCACACGCACTACTCTGTGCAGGATTAGAAGTCACCTCAAATTTATCCAAATGGAAATCTGTCAGTTTATTGAAGTTGCCCGGTTGTACTCGGTAGTTGAAACAACCCAGTGTGGTTTCAATATAGTCTGACGGTTGAATATCATTAAAAGACATACAGTTGTCTTCAACTTCAATTTGACCCACTAGCGGAACATCCCAAATGCCATTCTCATACTTTGGTGTGAAAATATTTAAGTACTCAAAAACATCAGAATTTGAATTGTCTGCTATACAAATGTTAAGATCATTGCTAGACAACATTTCAGGATAACCCTTAAAGAGAATTGGAATACATACAATTGAGCCGTTTATTTGATCTGGATCAACGCCAATCTGCGTCTTTAAAAACTGCTCACACGCATGTTCATCTATTTCAACACAAAAATCCAATAGTTCATCACAAGAAAATACTCGCCTTAAAGAGATATCATCTACAATAAAGTTATTTCCACCTTCAGTCCCGGTAGATGTGTACAGCCTTATATCGGCAGTTGAATGATTATTTGAATTCCAGTTGAGATTTATATCCATCCAACCCACATTGTTACAACTATTTCCATTAGAAATAGCCTTACTATAAACAACTTGTCCATTAATTTCCACAGTTAATATGGGTTGATTGGGAGATGATGGTTGAATATTTAATGCCTTCAAGGAAAACTTATATAATTTATCCGTTTGGGTATTGATAGTTGACTTCCAAAAATACTTAATGCCATTATTCATTTGGCTGGTCGTTGCACCATCCAACACCATAAAATTTCCCCCTGAATAGGTTGTAGAATTTATTCCCGTACACCATCCACCTCCTCCACTATAGACATAATTCTGAATTAAATAATTCCCTACCAAATTACTAGGATTCCCTTCCGCTGTATGATGTAGGTATTCTGTTTGAAAACCATCCACTTCCGGATTAGTGAAATCACCATTAACAATTAATTCTTCTGCAGTACATCCTTCCAAGAACAAATCAAATAATGAGCTATAAACCAAATTTTTATTTGCTATTGTAGGTTTAGTAATAAGTGAATTTGAAATTGTAAATGTATGTTCTCCAACATGCTGTGTAGTCCAATTATGATCCCCATTTACTGTGCCAACTAAAAGTCCATACGCATACCAATTGTAAATGTTATTTCCTAATGCAATGTCTCCAGCATATATAGTATCCCCTACCATCAACGTATCCGGCTCACCTATTACCAACAACGGTACACTATCCTGCGGTGCATATACATAGTTTGTCTTGTTCAAAAATATCGTGTCGGTGCCGAAGTGGTGGAAGAGGAATTTGTTGCCACTGATGTTTAGTGTATCTAAGCTTGTGTTTGTCTGGTATAGGTTTGGTATCGTGTCTGTAAGATTATTTCCATTCAAATAAACCTGCTTTAAAGTATCTGCTACAATAGATGGTATCTTTCCTCCTAAATTATTATTGCTCAAATCTAACACTTGCACACTCTTGAATGCCAAACTCGGCAACGTGTCGGTTAGGTTATTATTGCTCAAATCCACCTTCGATACACCACAACCACCACTCGCCATTGTTATGCCATACCAACTGCTGATACTGCCTGTCAGCCAGTTCGTCTTCGTCGTCCAGTTCGCACCTCCTGTCTCATTGTACAACTTCACCAACTCCAATGAATCCAAATACGTCTTGTTCGAACATAATACTACCGACGGATTATAACTATAAAAATCACTCGTCAACGATATACTCGCTATCTGGCTGTTGGTCACCACGCAATGATAGGTTACTGCGCCTCCTGTCAGCACAGGTTGGTAGGTGCTATCGCCCACTATCGTTGCGTCCAACACGCCATTCTTATACCATTTATAGGTGTTGTCGCCAAGCGTACCACCTGCCGTTACCGTCAATTTTGTCCCTTTGAGGTTCGTACCTAGCTTCTTCTGGGGACTGTATGCAAAGTATGCAATGTCTTTATTATATATTAAGCTATTGAAATTTAACTTATTATTATATATATACAAATAACTAGGCTTCGGTGGATTAAAATCAGGAACATAGCTAAGTTCATTATCATAAGCGATTATCTGCACTATACTCGTACAGGCTGCCAGCGATGGAAAACTTCCTGAGAATTTATTACCTTGAATCAACAAATGTGTTAACATGGGACAATTCAAATTAGGGAAGGTGCCAGTCAATCCACTTCCCGTTAAGTTTATAGATGTTAATTTCGGGCAATTAATATTTGAAAAAGTTCCTGTTAAAGTAGGTGTGTAATATATATTCAGCTCAGAAAGGTTTGGTAAATTCCAATTCGGTATCCCTCCGGTAAGGTTATTTACTCCTAAGCGAAGTCCTGCCAAGTTCGGCAAATTAAAATTCGGTATTGTATCTGTTAACTGATTAGAATTTAGATATAAAATACTTAAACTCGTTTGGTTATAATTGGGAATATTGCCCGTGAACTTATTACTTGATAAATCTAAGCTGATGATCTTGGGAATATATAATACTGACAAATCCCCTCCAAACCTCGAATCTGCTCCTATCCAATGCGTTAGATCAGGTAAATATTGTGCCGGAATATTCCGCTCAAACTTACAGCTTTGCGTATATAAATACCGCAGATTTGACATTTGCAATACAGGGAAATTACCATATAAATTATTGCCTGCCAAATTTAAATGCTCTATCCCTCCAAACTTCAACGTATCCGGCAATGAGTCCTTCAAACCATTGCTACTCAAACTCAGGTTCTGTACCACACATCCATCTGTACTCATCGTTACGCCAAACCAGGTGCTGATGGCATTGCTTGTCAACCAGTTTGTCTTATTTGTCCATGTGCTTCCTTGTGTAGCATTATATATGGCTACTAATTGTAAGGAGTCCTTTTGCCTAGCATTCGCACAACTCTCCACCACTCCGTCATACACATAATAACCATAATTATTCGTACTTATAGAAAACGTTCCCGTATTGCTATTCGTTACCACACAATAATACGAACCACTGCTCGGTGGCGTATAGGTATTGTCACCCACTATCGTCGTATATAATGAATAACTCGTACTCGCCCTGTCTTTCTTATACCACTTATATGTACTCGTACTCACCTGACCACTCGGTACAATCATCTGCAAACCACTTAATTGGATATCTAACTTCTGTTGGGGATTATAGTAAAATGTCGTTACATCTAAATTTGGAACAATATGGTCGAAGTTCAACTTATTGCCTGTTGCATTGACATAACTTGGTTTCGGACTCGTGAAATCCGGTAAACTCGTTAAATTATTCCCGTTCAAATCCAAACTGTTCATCACACTACCACTAAACGCAGGACATGCACCCGTTATCTTATTGCCATATAGCCATAATGTTGTCATTGATGGACAGTTGATATATCCAAAACTGCCTCCTATGGAATTGTAGTTGAAGTTCAAGCTTGTCAAATATGGAAATGCTAATGTGTCCGGCCAGCTACCTTTGATATTATTGCTCTGTAACGTAATACTCGCTACTCCACAACCATTCGCCGTCAAGGTAACGCCTGCCCATGTATTGATAGGATTACTGCTCAACCAGTTTGTCTTTGTCGTCCAGTTTGCACCTTCTGTATTATTGTACAACTTTACCAACATCAATGAGTCAGCCTCACGTGTACTGCTACATTGACCCATCGTATTTTGCTCACCTATAGATACAAATAAAACTATCAGTATCAATATCCTTGATATCAACTTCATGGTTGGAGTTTGGTTAAAATAATATTATTAATAAAAACTTACTTCTACTACGTCATTCGTATATCCGCTGTTGGCAGTCTTGATACTGTCTGCCAAAGTGCCATACTGTGTCATGACATTTGTGGGTGCTTCTGAAAACAATAACTGTGTCTTATAATCCTGTACCAATGTCGAACACTCATTTGAGATGCTATTGAACTTCTCTGTAACGGTATTGTCTATCTCATTTTGCGGTAAATTAATCGACGATATCTCTTTACGTAGTTTATACGTATAAGCCTCATACAATTTTACGACTACTCGTTGCTCCTCAATGCTCTCTTCATCAGGGTTCTTTACCCAAGAATCCTGCTCCTTAAATTCATAGTTGATACGAAAATAAGCCTTATGCAAGTAAGCATTCCATGATAGGTTCTCAAATGAAAAAGTACACGCCGTATTCACCGTCTCATATGAATTGAAGTCCGGTACAGATTTGAAATTTTGCCAAGAAAGTTGAGAGGGCGTAATTCCTAATAGTAGTAAGAAGAAAAGAGTTATATTCATTTTAGTTGATTTTCGTTAAACAAAGTAAACAATTAACGACAATATTTCCAAATTATTTTAACATTTGTTGGTATCTTTTTTTTAATAATAATATTTCTTCACAATTATTAAAAACTATTTACTTTTAATACCTGTTTTTTACAAAAAAATAGCCTTTCAGGGTTGGAAGAGATGAGTTTTTTATAATTTAATTCCTAAAGTTCCTTTAATTAATAATCCGTTTCTCCAGACGGTTTCATTTTCTCTTATAAGCCTTAACGCATCGTTTTGCACCCTGAATTCAACGTTTAAATATTTTGTAACAGGAAAGGTACTTTGTAGAAAGAAGCCCAATCGGTCTCCATTGATAGAGCCATTAGCATACTGTAAACCTATTGTATTCTTTGATTTTTTTAATACGGAGAAATTTGCGCTTAACTCTTCAAAGAAAATACGCTCAATATCAGCCTGATTGGGTAAGGTCATATTAAAAGATTGTTGGAATCCCAT
Source organism: Chitinophagales bacterium (assembly GCA_019694955.1). Classification (GTDB taxonomy): domain Bacteria; phylum Bacteroidota; class Bacteroidia; order Chitinophagales; family JADIYW01; genus JADIYW01. The sequence goes on from JAIBAX010000008.1 coordinate 23,818, forward strand.
ATTTTTCTTTGATTTTATAACATATCGAAATCCTGCCTGATGCACTTTCTCATAACCAAACTGCAAATATTCCAGTTCCACATTTCCGCCAGTAATGGTTTGTGAACGAAAATTCCGGTTTAGAATATTATTATAAGTCATCTGAATATTATGGTTGATATTGCCAGTAACAAATGTGTACGCAGCATTGGCTTGTATATTAGAATAAAAATTCCGGGAAGGTCTATTCAGTATTACTTCACTATTTATAATGGGTTGGTAAACTAATTGAATATAAGGGAATTTTGGTTTGGAGAATGCGATGGAGGTAAGTACAGCTCTAAAATATCTCGGAGATGCTGTTGATACCTCAAACTGATCTTCCTTATATCTTACTTGTAATGTCAATTGGTTTTTTAGTAGTGTTTGCTGAATACCTGTCTCAAATGTTAACCTATCTTTTATGGAGAATGGCAACCCAAAAGCACTATAATTTTTACCTATAAACTCTACTCCTGATTCCCATTTGAGTTTAAGGCGCTTTATTTTTGTTGAGAAGTTTATCTTTCCAGCCATTTCTGGAATACCAAAGCCTTGACTCTTATCAAATGACTTGGCAACTTCTCCATATAAGATGTAAGCAGATTTGAACAAATTCATTCCAAAGTTTAGTGAGGCAACATGTGCCACACCTTTTTCATCCGCCAACTCAATATTCGCCGGATTGATGGTATAAGGAGAGGCCAAGTAATTTATATGTACGAAGTTTTCTTTAGGACTACCCCAACCACCAGAAACACCAAATATGCTTCTTTTTGTAACGGAATCTTGCCCAATGGATGAAATTGAATCGTTCAAAAATGAGGTAAGAATATCTGATTTTCCGGCAACTGTAGAAATAAATATCTTTTCATTATCAAATGTAATGAGTCCACCAGTCAACCTATTGCCTTCTAATGTCATCGGCGTAAACTCCGGATAAATCTTTCCAACTTCGATATTCTTAAACGAGTTCAGTATTTTCTCTTTTTTTGATAGCAAGGAGAAGACATTGTCGAGATCTTTTAATGAAGAAGGGTCATTCAGCAATTCTTCAAATGGAACGTTTTTATATTTCTTAAGTTCTCCCGAATAATCCATTAATTTATCAAGTTGCTTTATGTCGATATCTTTCATCCCAATTAGTTGTTCTATCTCGTCGATTTGTTTTTCCAAATCGCCAATCTGTCGGATATCATCTAATGAGAAATTATCTACGACTTTGTCAATATCTTTCAAGTCCTGCCAGTCTTCAATTTTTAATGTTGATTTTATTTTATTTAACCCTGCAATTTTATCGGTTAAGCCAATCGCATTTTCTGTTAAGGAGGATTTATCCAGCCACTTTTTGTATTCTCCGGTAGCAACAAACTTTTGTAGCTTATTGATGACTGTATCCATATTATCGCTTTTAATATCGAATGGCAACGAGTCTCTTGGAATAAATGACAAAAGTTCTTCTAATTTATCAGGTTGGAAGTCTTTAAATATATCGCTTACTTTCTTAAAATTATCGGGAGTTAGTCCATAATTATCTCTGATTTCTTCCAGCTTTTTTATCTTCGATTTTATTTCCGGATTATCAAGTATCTGTTTGAAAGCTTCCTGATTTTTCAAGATATTTAATTGCTCCATAATGTTTGGGTCGTCTAATAACTTGCTGAGTGTGTCGAAATCCGGTATTACTTTCCGCCAATAGTCTTTGTTAATTTTATCGATATCTGAAAGATTGACCGGGATTTTCTGTCCAGCAATTGCGTTGAGTTTTTCATACGCTTTTTGTATCAAGATTGTTTTAAATTGTTGATAGTCGAACTTAACATTGTAGTGGTCTGTGCCTCTGAATAGGCCTTCCGGATTATCTGTAGATAAGAACAATTCTCCAGTTACAGGGATGTCAAAGACGCTTAAGGTAGGAACTACATTTAATCGGGCATAGTTAGGATAGGTTTGCAAAGTATCATTAAATACATTCTGATACTGACCATTGAAATTTGCGCTTAATCCGAAGGTGACTTTCTTCTTTTGCTGAATGCTGTCTTGAAGGTCTTCAATTTTATTATACACGTAATTATAGTTGGCGATAGCCAATTCATTTAATCCCGGATAATCCAGCAACCTAACCTGAATATCGTAGTTTTCATTCTTAAAAAGTAGATTGTCATCCGGTAAAACAAAGATTGTGCTAATACCGGGTAGGTTCTCCCTTGAAACGAATTGCGTTCCGGGAACGAGGAGGAATTTCTCTGTTCTTGCCTCATAAACCTTTCCAGATTCTCTAGAGGTGATGACTGTCTCCAGTAGCACGACCAACTTTTCATTCCCATTATTTCTCAATAACAAGTCCCACGCATTCAGATATGACACACCCTTCTCTATCTGTCGGAAAGAAACTTCGACTTGTGCAGATACAAAGAATGAGGTGAATATCAGTATTGCTAAAAGAAAATATCTCATGGCTGCTTCAGGGAAATTTTTTATCTAATCTACACAAAAATAATAATTTGACAAGTTTTATAATCATATTGAACCAATTTTTTAACCAAAAAAATGTATGCGCTGCTCCATAAAAACCAATCTTACTATTTCTATGCTCCCCAAGCATCCCTATCTAATGACCTAAACTGAATCGCCTCGGCAAGGTGTTCCATCTTTATTTCTTCGCTACCTGCCAAATCTGCAACTGTTCTTGATACCTTTAGGATTCTGTCATAAGCCCTAGCCGAAAGACCTAATCTTGACATTGCAGTATTTAGGAGCGTTTGACAAACAGGAGTGAGTATGCACACTTCTCTGGTCATCTTACTGCTCATCTGAGCATTGCAATAAATATCCTTATGATCCTTGAAACGGTGAATTTGTGCTTCTCTGCCCTTGATAACCCGCTCTCTAATTTGAGTGCTGGATTCTGACTTGCGAGTGCCGGAAAGCTCACTGAGTTCTACGGGTGTTACTTCTACATGGAGATCGATTCTATCCATTATAGGGCCGGATATCTTGCTCAAGTATTTCGATACGGCGCCGGGAGGACAGGTGCATTGTTTTGTAGGGTGATTATAGAAACCGCATAGGCAAGGATTTAAAGATGCCACCAACAAGAAACTGCAATCATAATCAATAGAAACCTTAGCACGTGAAATCGTCACCCTTCTTTCCTCCATCGGTTGTCGCATCACTTCCAAAACGGAGCGTTTAAATTCCGGCAATTCATCTAAAAACAATACGCCATTATGCGCCAATGATATTTCTCCCGGCATGGGATTGCCTCCGCCACCTACCAGTGCTACATCGCTGATGGTATGATGCGGAGAACGGAAAGGACGTGTTGCCATTAATCCCACATTGGAAGGCAGCTTTCCTGCAACAGAATATATTTTGGTGGTTTCCAGTGCTTCCTGGAGTGACAATGGTGGCAAAATAGAAGGCAATCGGCGTGCTAGCATGGTTTTGCCGGCGCCCGGTGGACCAATAAGAATGACATTATGTCCACCTGAAGCGGCTATCTCTAAGGCTCTCTTAATATTTTCCTGTCCTTTTACTTCTGAGAAATCAAATTCAGCATGCTCATAACCGGCAAAGAATTCCTCTCTTGCATTAATAAATGTTGGTTGCAAGGTTGAATGACCGTTCATTAAGTCTATCACTTCACGAATATTTTCCACACCATATACTTGTATACCTTTAACGATGGCGGCCTCCTGAATATTGGCTTTGGGCAAAATTATTCCTTTAAATCCTTCCTTCATGGCCTGTATGGTCATGGGCAGAGCGCCCCGTAATGGCTGTAGTAATCCATCTAATGAAAGTTCGCCCATCATCACAAAATCTGCCAGCTTATCTGTATTGATTTGCGCGGAAGAAGCTAAAATGCCTATCGCAATAGGTAGGTCATAAGCAGATCCTTCCTTTCGGATATCTGCGGGTGAAAGATTGACGACGATCTTATCTCGCGGCATCTTATAGGCAATATGTTTTATAGAAGATTCAATACGAAATAAACTCTCTTTGACCGCATTATCCGGAAGTCCAACGATAAAATACTTGACACCACCTCCTATATTTGTCTCTACTGTAATGGTGGCAGCATCCACACCATAAACAGCACTACCATAAGTTTTTACAACCATACCTGATTCTTTACTATATAAGATACAAAAGAGGTGAAAATTCCACGAAAGTGCAGGATTTTTTTGAAATAAATTTTTATGGGTGCCTCGTTGTTACTATTACTTATTTCGGTAATCTGCGGTCGGGCTTAGTTGGAAGGATATGCTTCTTTCACTTGTTTTGCCCACTCTATAATAGTTGACTGTTCTTTATCGGTTAGTTTTGCATTCTTGTGAATGAGTGTATAAGAAGTTAGTGGCATCCATCCTTCTTCCTGTGATTCGATGATTTCATCTAATTTATGCTTGGCTTTCTTTTCCGTATAGCTGGCAAATTCAGAGAAGTTCAGGTGTTGCTTTCCTTCTTTTACATGATGATCCATCCAAATTCGGGTAGGTTGTATAACAGCATACCAAGGATACACCGTATTATTTGAATGACAGTCATAGCATGTCTTCTTTAAGATATCTTCTACATCTGCTGGAATGGTAGCAACTTTACTAATGTCTTGCTCCCCAACAACGGTAGATATATTCTTATTTCTCGGTAAAAATTGTGCTAATACCAATACAACACCCAATCCAATTAAAATCTTCTTTTTCATCAAATTACATTAAACATACTAATAACACATATAATGAACATTTCAATCATTATATTTAGCTTTTCGTAAAAATAGAGATAAAACATGATTTTTAAAAAGGATATTCCATTAAAAATTCTTAAAGAGAAATATTGTGATGAACAATCCAAATTTTTCGCATTTGAAGGCATCCAAGTTCATTATAAAGATGAAGGAAAGGGAATGCCAATGGTATTATTGCATGGCATTTCTGCTTCTTTACATGCTTGGGATGATTGGACGACAACCTTAAAGCAATTCTATCGTATCATACGGGTAGATTTGCCCGGTTTCGGCATCACAGGGCCAAATCATGCACAAGATTATTCCATATCATACTACTGTAAATTTTTACATGCCTTTCTACAAGAATTGGGCATAGATTCTTTTGTGCTGGCCGGAAACTCTATGGGTGGTGAGATTGCATGGAATTTTGCGAACAAATATCCGGAGAAAGTAACCCACCTTATCTTAATTGACGCCAGTGGATACTATAAAAGAAAAGAAGACCTGCCAATAACCTATAAACTTGCCAAGAATGATAAGATAAATTGGTTGATGGCTCGTTTAGATGTTTTTTGGATGAACAGGCTAACCTTGCGACAAATCTTTTATAACAAAAAAATTATTACACGCCAATTAGAAAAGCGATACTATGAATTGACATTACGACCCGGAAATAGGCAAGCCTTCGTTGAGCGTATCAAATTAGTTGGTGAAGAACCTATCAAATTTGATCTTACCACATTAAAGATGCCTATGCTGATTCTTTGGGGGGAGAAGGATACTTGGGTGCCGGTGGTATTGGCCAAAAGATTCCATCGAGATGTACCGCATGCAAAGTTGATTATTTATCCAAATGTCGGGCATGTTCCGATGGAAGAAGCTCCGGAAGCGACGGTAAAAGACGTGCTTATATTTCTACAGAATGCCTGATTCCTTTAACGCTAACTTACACCACTCATAAATAGCCATGGTTTTTATCTCAGTATCTCCGAGTTCAATAATTTTGATTTCTTTTAGTATTGGTTTTTTGTATTCCATATCAATATGATGGGAACCAGATCGATAACAACCAGTGTAAAATTTCTCTAATAAATCTACAATTGGCTTAAACCGTATAAACTGATCTTTAAGACCTTGCCAAGTTTTGAGAGAATGTATTTCATGTAGTGCCATCTCGAAGTTTTCTTCCTGATAAAAATGTATGGATGAAAGAATGAGGAAAGCATACTTCGATTGCCAAGTGAGTTCGTCTATATTCTTGGGATAATGCTTTCGAAATAGTTTTGTTTCATTTAAAAAAATATAGGAAATCAATCGATTTTGCAACAAAAGAATCTGATAGATAGCATTGAGCGGAAACTTATCTTTTACAAGTTCTATCACCTTTAGGCAGGTATGAAATTCCTTTAATTTTATTAAATTGGTTGTATAATTTCCAAATAATCCCGGAGAAAATGGATAGTGATCAATATGTTCTAACTGGAATAGAAACGCAAAGTGGCGGTTTGCTTCCTCCCAATTTCCCTGTGAAGAATTTTCCCGCGCCAGCAAGTATATAACATGAAGTTTCTGACCATATATAAATGCATTTCTTTCGTCTAATAAAGAAATTTGATTAAGTGCCTCCTGAAGGAAGAGCAATTGTTCCGAACCATGACTTTGTACCTGCTTGCCTAATAAACCATAAAAATTGCTCAAGGGGTTTTCTGATTTCATCCATTCAAAAGCGGTTATTTCATCAGTAAAATGTGAAGAATCATTGAACCCATGCGCAAAGTAATTGATATTGCCAATCATAAAGTTTTGCTGTGCAACCACTAAGCTGATTAGATGTTGTAAGAGCATACCCCGCTCACTAACAACATCTGCAAAGGCGTTCGGACGCTCTTTCATATTCGGCACTATATATCCTATCAAATTCCCTTTCAGCAGATTTACCTCCAATGCACTCCAATAATCACCACTGTGGATAGAAGTATCAATTGCTGACTGGTAATAATGTAAAAAATAATCATGTAAATCCAATCGACCCAACGCTTGAAGTAAGAATTTCCTTTCAATGGAGGGATGTTCATACATCGTCCATTCCATTTCATCCTTCACCAAAAATTGAAAGAGAAATTTTTTTAAATGCCTCAGTTCATTCCTGTATAGGTAGTCGTTCTTCAGAGTATAAGCCTTCCTGAACAATTTCCTGAAAATTATCTCCTTTTCTTCTTCATCATGCAGAAGAAGCAAATGATACAATTTTTCCAATCGCTCTTTCCTATAAAGCCTAAAATACGCTATAATAGCCTTTTTTCTGTATCTTTCTATTGCTTTTACCAAGCTTCTTAATCGATTTTCTGACATCACTATATGTTTTCAAACAATTGATTATCAATATACAATATCACTATTTTGTTTTATTCTAGTCACAAATTACACAAATTTATATTGAATACATAGAATATATAAACAAAATTTACACTATGATTGCTAGAATACGAAATAGATATTGTTTGCTTGGGCTGTTTATTTTTCTAAGTAAACTAGGCTACAGTCAGGAAATGGAAAACATTAAGAAGCAAGATCCTTTTAGTATTCGCGGCAATGTTGCTGCCAGTATCGGAGGATACGGGGTAAAAGGCATTCCTCCTAGAAACAATCATTTCCTTTGGTCGGTTTCTGGGAATCCCACCCTAAGTTTTTATGGTGTGGAACTTCCTTTCTCCTTTATCTTTTCAGAAAGCAATCAAAGTTTTAGGCAACCATTCAATCAATTTGGTGTTAGCCCACATTGGAAATGGATTACAGGTCATGCGGGATTCAGAAACCTCACTTGGAGCAATTATACCTTGGCGGGAGCAACTTTCCTAGGTGTCGGCATCGATATCAATCCTAGCTTGTTTCGATTTGGTGCCATGTATGGCAGGTTTCAAAAACCTATTGAGGAGGATACCACCACCACACTTGATGATGGTTTCTCAGGGTTTTCACAAGCGGCATTTAAGCGAAAAGGTTGGGGGTTTAAGCTTGGCGTTGGCAAGGAACAGCAATTTTTCGACCTAATCTTTTTAAAGGTAAAAGATGATTCTACTTCCATAAAGCGACCTTTTACACAAGAAATTTTTCCACAAGAAAATGCCGTCATAGGGTTTAATACTGAGTATTTCTTTGCAAAACATTTCACCTTCAAAGCCAATGCTGCCATCAGTCTTTTTACCAAAGACTTGGGAAGCAATCCATATGATCAAGGAGACTTCCCCATGAAAAAATTTCTAAACTTTCTTGTTGCCCCGACCATATCTACGCAATTCTATTATGCGGCTCAGGCAAGCTTTGGAGTAAAGTATGATGCATGGAATGTGCTGACAAAGTACGAACGGGTAGCACCAGACTATAAATCTTTGGGAGCCTATTATTTTCAGACAGATATGGAGCGCATTACCATAAGCCCAGGATTTTCTATAAAAAAGAATAAATTTAAACTACAGTCATCTATCGGTTTCCAACACGACAACCTTAACAAGAACAAAGCTGCCGCTACCAAGAGAGTAATCGGTTCTGTCAATATCAATATCAACCCTAGTCAGAAATATGGTATGACGATACAATATTCCAATTATGGCATCTCTCAAAAACCGGGAACAAAAAGCCTGAGCGATACCACCCGTGTCGATCAAGTGTCACAAAGTATTAGCCTTACACCAAGGTTTAATTTCGGAAAACAAGGAAAAACCATGCACAACTTCGTTTGGCTAAACACATTCCAAAATTTAAACGACAAACGCACAGACACGGGAACAGTGTATGAGATGAAAATGATGCTCAGCAATGCCAACTATAACTTCTTGTTGATAGAACAACAACTCAACATCAATGTAAATAGTGGCTATAACCACAATATTCTGGCATTCGGCAATACAAGTTCGGTGCAACTAGGTCTTGGCATAAACAAATCCCTGATGGACAATACACTCCAAACAGGTATGAATTTCAACTATAACAAAAATTTCTTCAAGGGAAATTCAAATGGGGCTACCTATCAAGCAGTTCTCAACCTCGGTTATGTGCCTGCAAAAAATCACCAAATACAAGGAGAATTCAACTACCTAAGAAATAAATCCGACTTTGCAGAAGTCAATGAAAGCTTTTCCGAATATACCGGAAGAGTAACCTATACCTACACCTTTAATTATATTGCACATGGAAAGGATAAATAAAATTATAGTATACGTATTGCTGATGTTTGTTACCTCGTTAACCCTTGGTCAGGATGTAAATATATCTTTACAGATATCGCCACCCTACTCGCCATACCTATCGGATTATTTTTCTATTCAAAACAAAACATTGGCCATCATTACCAATATGGGTCGTGGTAGTTATAACCTAAAGCTGATAGGAAAAATAGAAGGGGATAATGGGGTCGTTATAACAACTGGACAAAATGCCACTGGTGCAAGGGCATTTGCTTTGCAGCCGGGAACCACCAAAACCATCACTGGGAATGAATTGGGTACCTATTTTGATATCAATAATATTTCTGTTTCCGGTATCACTAAGCAAGAACTTATCTCAGGCGGAGGGCTTCCAGAAGGAAATTATACCATGTGTGTGCAAGCGTTTAGTGTTGATGATAACGAGATTGTATCCGCAGATGAACCAAGCGGTTGTTCTGCACCTTTTTCCGTATTTTCTGTTGATCCACCAGTGATTATTTCACCGTTATGTGACGGAGAAATAGAAGAAAATCCCGGACAAAATATAGTTTTCTCATGGAGTCCACCATCGCGGATTTCACCCAATACAAAATACCTCCTTAGAATGGCAGAAGTAAACCCCGGAACGAGAAATCCTAATGATGCCCTACTTTCTGCTACATCACCACAATTCTTTGAGAAAATCCTTCAAACCAATAGTTACGTGTATTCCTTGGCTGATCCAAGGTTAAAACCGGGAAAGAATTATGCCTTTCTAGTAGTTGCCTTTGAATCGCGCGCCATCACCGGAGAAAGAGATGCCATTGTCAATGCATTCAGAAATGGTGGACAGAGTGAGGTTTGCAGTTTTACTTATAAGAAACAAGAAAACTTAAACTTCCCTCCAATAAATATGATACCTCCAATTGCGGAAGTAATACCCCTACATCCACAAGGCATTAATACCATTCCGGTAGATCAAAGTGCGCCACCCATAGCTTTCAATCCATCAGATATAAGTGTTGATGAATTCCTTCCCTTCTTGGAAATGCAGCTTTTTTCTGGCAAATTGATGTATAAGTACAGAAGTGAAGATGCAGGCTCTCCACTGGAATTTCCTTTGGCCAATACACAGATAGAATTGGTCGTGAATTATGCATTGGTGAATACAAAGGGCGAAATCGATTGGGAGGGATACCACCCGAACGCTCCTAAACCAAAAGAAGGCATCTTTACAGTACCGGAAGGAGAGGTCATCGCCACTGTTACCACAAACAGTCAAGGGAATTTTAATTTTTTCCTACCCGAGGGTATGGACTTTGGTAAGGTAAGCGATAATTTTAAAGATTTTTGGTACGATGAAGGAGGGAATTATCACGATTATAATGATGAGATCGGTGCCTACTCATACCACTCAGGAGCCCTCTACAGAATGGTACGCATTAGAATTACGGACGAACACCATGAATACTTCCTCTCACCGAAAGACTATATAGATTTAGATAATGTGGGACAAACCGTTAAGACATATTTTGCCCATCCAAGAAGCAAAAAATTGACGGTTACCTTGAAAACATATGAGAATGAAGGGACGAATTATAAAGAATTCTTGGAGAAGCCAGCAGGGATGCGGGTATTCCTGTTGAGGAAAACGGAAATGCAGGCAAAAGAATATTTCCCACAAGCAGATGGCTATCACCCACAATCGGGTGATGAGAAGAACGAAAAAACCAAAACCATTAACAATAAAATGTATGTAGTAGTAGCCGAAGCCATCAGCGACGGGAATGGAGTGGCTGTCTTTCAACGCGTCATTTGGCAAAGACCGGATATTAACGACTACTATATCTTCGCAGAACCCATCGAAGGCTCACAAGTCAATTACTACATGATTGCACCAAAGAAACATTATACTGCAAAGTATTATGAATTAAGTCCTTTAAATGGATATTCTTACGATAATATCATGGAAGAAGCGATAGTTTTTGCAGCATATCCCAGCATTATCGGCAATGTCAGAGATGCCATTACCAATCAACCGATTCAAGGTGCTTCGATTTCTTTGGTAGAATGGTATGATATAGCATCCGGAAACACCCTTGACAGAGACCCAGATTTTGACCATAGCTTTATCGAAATGTCTATGGAAGATCTTAAACAAGAAAGTAACTTTGCAGATATTTTTTCCGGATTCTTGGGTTCGAGTAATGAAAATTTGGGATATAAAATGCCCGTATTTCTCCATTCTGCAACGGATAATTCAGGAAATTATACCTTTAAGGGTCTCTTTTTACAGGTAAATCCTTCTACCAAACAGGTGAATGGACCGGATAGGACACTCATCATCAAGGCTCCAGGATATAAAGATGTGATTCTTGAACACCTCAACAACGGCACACCCCTGCGATATGGTCAGAAACTGGATATCTCTACAAAGCTACAACCCGCTTCTATCGTTTCACTCACTATTTATGATGGTGATAGCAAAGAAAAATTAGAACATGTCGAAGTACTCTTTGCCGGAGAATCAAAATCATATTTATCTGGGTCAAATGGTTGGGTGTTCATGCCAGCCAAAAAACTACAAGCACAAAAATTAATACTTAGAAAAGAAGGTTATATCACTGATACAGTAACGGTGAATGTAACGGATGATTTTAAAAATTTAGGCGATTTTTATCTATATACCTTGAAACGAAGACTCAAAGTGCAAGTATATAACGAATCTGGCAATGAGTATATCAAGGGCGCAAATGTCCAAATTGTAGAAGTAAAAACCAACTGTTCCTCGGTAATAAAAGCAGGAAATACCGGAAATTTATCGTTGGGAAATATTGTCACCTTATATGAATGTCCACTAAATATGTTAACAGATAATGCCGGAATGGCAACCTTCAGCTTTGAAAGTGCAGGCAATGACAATAACGCTACCTTTACCATACTCGTCAATGGACCTAATAATGCCGAATATGAAATCCAACAAGTAAGTTCAAAAATTCCAAATACCTCTAGTCCCACATATATCCAGATTTTTCTTAAAAAAGCTGCTTGCATAAAAGGAAAAGTGTATGCAGGAGAAACCAATAATTCTCCTGTGGGCGGTGCCATTGTTAAAATGTCACAAACAACGTCCATGTATTTTTTTACACCATACTATCAGGGTGATATACTCATTACCACCAATACGCTTGAAACAACCACAGAAAGTTCCGGCAGTTTCATCCTACACAACGTACCCATTCGCAATTACACACAAATCATTGAAGGATTTAAGTCGGCATCCAACTTAGTAGGGGACAGTAAAAGTGTAGTCATCTCCAGTGCCGATAATGGATGTTATAATTTGGATCTCCATTTGAAAGTATTTAACGATATGGACATCACCAACCTAATGGGTTTCCCGATGGCTGTAACAAAACTTAGTTCCACTGACAACAAAAGTGCCGTTGTCTCCGGTTACTTCACAGATTTGTCTGCATTTGGCAACGACCAGTTCAATGTGGTAGCGGGCAAAACCTTGTCTTTTACCGACCTACCCATCAATGCAGACCCACAACTTAAAAACGACAAAGGTATTCCGGTATCAAAACCGCAATCCTTGCCATTGAAAACCAATGAAAATGAACTTCCTATAATGGCATACAATTCACAGGCGATTTTAAAAGACAATAAGGTAGGTGTTTACCTAGATAAGAGCAGCATCAACCAAATATATGGCGTCATTAAGGGTAAAATACAATTGCCGAATACTGTAATTGCTTCCAATGACTTCACATTTGGCGAACCCTTATTCTTAGCACAACCCAATAAATCTAATACCGATAAATTGTTTATTCCTGCTATCTATGCCGATAAAACAGTAAAAAAGCCTATTTCATCAGATAAAGGCTTGCTGATAAGCAACATAGAAGGAAAGTCCATAAAATTATTGGTCAGCGGTTTTCAACAGGGACTTTATGCAGATTCTTCTTCATCATGGTTCAATAAAGACAATTTTACTATCGATGCCATCCTTCATACCAATATTAAAAGCCTCAGCAATCCGGATATGAATCTTTCTATAAAAGGAATAAAAGTGAATAAGAATACCGGAATGGAGCCGTTGAACTCCAGTCAAGAGATTGTTGCACAAATGGATAAGTGGCAACTGAAATCCAATGAATGGTCATTCGACGGTGGAGGATTGAAGCTTAAAAAATTTAATCTTTATACCAACGGAAACAGTGGGCTAATCGTTCCAGGAACAGATATTACCATTGGCTACGATGTGCTCAATACTAACCTGACAAAGGTAAACCTAGCTTCTTTAACCATACCGGGTGGAAAAATTATCAAAGTGCTTCCGGGAAATAATGCTGGGCTGAACTACACCTTGTTGAACGGCAAATACGTTTGGCAACTGTATGCAAACGGTATAAACAATAATACGCCTGCCGCTATCATCGAGAACTTAGATGGCTTTGGTACGACACCTTTTAAAATTAGTTCCATCATGTTGTCGAGCGATGGTACACAAAAAGTCATCATCGGCAATAATTCAATACTTTTGCATGGTGTCACTAAATTCATCCCAACAGCTTACACCCCATTGGTGATGGAAAATACGTATATGATGTTGGGCGGTTCCTTAGAATTAGAACTTGGCGACACCAAAAAGTTTCCGGCACAATTGATGTATAAAATTGGTACACCTGAGCCAAAGATAGAATCTATTAATCTGAATAAGATAACCTTCAACCACCATGCTTTGAATGTAGAACTCAAAGATGCAAAAATCAGCCCGGGGTTGTTTACCGCAAAAGGCTTTGTAGAAGAGCCGGGAGTTTTGCCAAAAATAAATGTGGGACTAAAATATACCGCTTCCAATATCGATATCCTCATTGATGAAGGGCAAAAAGTTAAAATCAATGGCAACGACAAGTACTTTGACGATGTAAAAGGAGAAATGCATGTGATAAAAGCAGAGAAAAAATGGTCGATATTTTGGTTCGATGGTATAATGAAAGGTATGCCCGGCATTTCAGACGTAGGCACACCGCAACGCCTGCGCATGAATTGTAATGGTGTCATTGAGGCGGATGGACAGTCCATATCGGTAAAAAATGTAGAAACACCCTTTGGAAATATGAGTTGGACTTATGACATGCCCAATGCTTCCTTGCATGGTTCTTGTATCTTGGATGAATTTGATATTGGCGGGATGAAGCTCAATGGCACCGTGGAAACAGAAGTAGGCTCAAAAGGTTGGTATTTCTTAGCGGGTGGGCAAGTACAAATTCCAGTGCTTGGCGGTGGAAATATGTTGTCATTCTTCGGAGATTATGATGGCGTTCCCAACTTAAGTGGCAACCCCGCAGGACTAGGAACATACAAGTGCCTGCCACCAGCTTTCCAAAGCAAGATAAAAGGTGTGCTTATTTCTGCGGGCATAACGAAAAATATTATCGACCCACAAGATTATGCGATTCCCGTTATAGATATCGGCTTTCATGCACATGTAACGGCAGGGTTAACAGGTCGGTTTTATACCACTTTTGGTGGCAACGAAGGCACCAATTTCAACCTCAGCCTGATGGCTAATGTCAGTGCTGGCGGTCACGTGGATTTAGGATGTATCGATGTGGGTGGTGATGCGACGATTGAAGCCTCTATTTCCGGAAATTATAATACCGCTACCGAACAATTCAGCGTGGAAGGATGCACCAGCCTCGATATTAACTTGAAAGGTGAAGCGTGCCTTACACCCTTGGATATCTGTCCCGGCGACATGGACTGCTGCGCTGGATGTATAGATGTCATCGATTATATTGGCATAAGTAAACTTACACTTGGCGCAAAAGCAAAAGCCAATTCCTCTGGAGAATGGGATGTTGATTTCATTTGGGAGAGTTGTTCACAAAATGCATGCAAATAACAAAAAAAAATATCATGTACACATTTAGCAAATATATCCTGTTTCTTCTAACACTGGTTGGTTGGACATCTCTGATGAGTCAAGAGCAACCTTCATTTGCCACTCCCTCCTATAAAGGTATTCTAATAATATTAGGCAAAGAAATGCCAACAGCACCGCAAACATATACCATCGAAAGAAAGGAATCCGGTACGGATAAATGGACAAAAATTGCATCTACCAACATGCAAGAAGACATGAGTACTTTCCTGAAGCTTTTGGAGATAAATAGAAAATTATATCCCGACTATTATTGCCCAACGGATATAGACATCCGGAAAAATTGGGCAAAATTTACCACAACCACCCATATCGATTCATTGCGGTTTATCGGGCAGTCTATTCCGGTCCAACTTACTTGTGGCACCATGTATTACGATCAAACAGCAAAAGAAAATACCCAATACGAGTATCGCGTCACTTTTTCAGGTAGAACATCTTTTACAAAGACATCCAAGGCTGTTAAATTTCCCTACCACCCAGTTTTTGACTCCATCACTTTCCAGTATTCAACATTTACAACCAATGGAGGCTTGGCATTAAGATGGAAATCTGTAGGAAAGGGCAATCCCGAAACATTTCGCTTGTATAGATATGTCAATGAAAAACCTGTAGCATTGCTAGCAATAAAAGATATCTTTCAACGAGGAGATACTACCTTCTATTCGGCTATTGATACTACTGCCAAAAGTGGATACAAATATCAGTATGCCATCTTTCCATATGATAAGTATGGAAATCACGGCAAAACTTCCGCCATTGGTACGGCATATGCTTTCGATTTTAAATCCATTTATTTCAAATCTGTGGATGCAAACACACATGAACAAGAACTGGCGATAGATTTAAAATGGCAGTTGTCTTCTACCGTGCCTGTGGAGCATATCGACATCTATAGAAGTATAAATGCAGACAAAAATTTTGTAAAAATTGCTGCTACCATTGGCAGTGACAATTCCTACCGAGATAAAAACATACAGGCAGATAAGGTTTATTACTACTACCTCGTGGCACATGAATTTTATTCTGGAGATACGCTGAAAAGCACACGATTCTTCGATAATGGATGGAGTAAAAATAAAGGGCTGGCACCCATCATTCAAAACATACAACCAGATAAAAGCGGTGTTAAACTCGAAGTATATATTCCTGAACAGGGTAATAGCCACCTATTGGTGTACCGTAGGGAACAAGCAACACAACCTTTTGTGACCATCGCAGAGATATCCATACCAGATACTTCAAAGATTACTTTCTTGGATACAACTGCCAACTTACCGCAAGCCTTATATGAGTATAAAGTAGCGGTAAAGAGCAAAAGCTTTATCGTGAGCGATACTTCGACAGCAGCATTTTCTGGCACTTCCACGGTAGCGATTCCCAATGGCGTGTTATATCTTTCTGCTTATTTTCAGGACAATGCCGTAAATCTACGCTGGGAAGAAGATAGCAGCCAAACCGATATTGTCGCTTACTTGGTAAAGAGAAGAGAAATCAACAGTACAGGAAAACCTATTGGATCTTTCACCGTCGTAAATAAATGGGATAACACGGCAGAGGTAACAAATTTCTATACGGACAAAAGCTTTATTTCAGGAAAAACATATGAATATATGGTGTGTGCCGTAAATGACAAACTATTGGAGAGCAAAGAAAATCCTACCGCACTTGTAGCAATTCCAGCCATACAGTTACCAACCCCAACTGCCCTTTCAGCAAGGGCAACAAACGAAGGGATTGTTTTGGAATGGGCCAAGGTAAATGACCCACAGGTAACGAAATACAAAATATATCGATATCAAAGAGGGCAAGAACCTGTTTTGCTAAATACTGTAACCTCCCCAACATATTTAGACAAAACAGCAAAAAAAGGCGAACTGTATTTTTATTACCTAACCAGTGAAGGAGAACAGGTAAAAGAAAGTACACCTAGTGCAGAAGTGGGCATTCGCTATTGATTATAGCTTTCCAAAATTGGTATTAGGAAAATTTTAACATCCTCATATTTTAGTTTGGTATGCCATTTGCCTTATCTTAGCAAAAAAAGAAATTATGAAGAGAATATTCAGTACATTATTTTTTGCCTTGGCAATATTTTTTGCTACACAAGCGCAAACTGCACCTAAGACTGCCAAAGCTTTAGCAGAAGAAGTGGCAACACAATTAAAATTAGATAAGACACAAACGGATGCATTGGTTAAAATCTATGTGGATAGCGAGACAAAACTAAAAGCTATTCAAGCAGGGAAAGGCACCAATGAAGAAAAAACTGCTTTAACGAAAGCACAGATAAGTGCTGCAGATGCAGAAGTAAAGAAGCTTTTGGGAACTGAAAAATATGCTGAATACAAGGCACTCCAAAAGAAAAATACACAAGGTCAAAACAATGCGCCCGGCAAAAACCTAACTCCAGAGCAAAAAGCTAAAATCGAACAATACAAAAAAGAATTAGGCATCACTGATGAGCAAGCCCAACAATTGGTAAAAATCCATAAGGAATATCAAGTTACAGTGAAGCAAATAAAAGCGGCTAACAAGGAAAATCCAGAGGCTGCAAAACCACAAATTAAAGCTGCCGCTGAAAATGCAAAAAAACAAGCTGCTGCCGTATTGACACCAGAACAACAACAAAAATTCGTTGAATTGTTACAAAAGGAACAAAGCCAACAACCGGTAAAAACTAACTAATCCTTATATCCATTTTTCTAAAGCTCAGACAAATTGTCTGGGCTTTTTTTTTGCTTATTCAACGTACTTCTGTACCGTAAAGCCAAAGGTTGTTTCGACATCCGGCTCGCTCCTGATGTTGATGGTTTGTTCGTGCGCTTCAATGATATGCTTTACTATGGAAAGACCAAGTCCGGTGCCACCCATTTTTCTGGATCTGCCCTTGTCCGTCCGAAAGAACCGCTCAAATAGTCGTGGAATGTCTTTCTCATCGATACCGGGGCCATTGTCCGACACTTCTATCAGCATTTGTTCTTCCAAGTCAACAAAACGCACAATCGTCGTTCCACCAATTTTTCCATATTTGATAGAGTTTGAGATGAGATTTTCCAGCACTTGAAGTATCCTATTGGGGTCGGCAAATACCAATACCTCTTTAGGTTGCCCTTCAATTTTGAGGGTTACATCATGTTCTTCCGCTTGTATTTCGTACTGATAGAAGACTTTTTGCGTCAGTTCAACAATATCAAAACACGCCTTATGCAATTTCATTTGCCCCGATTCAAACTTAGAAACTTCTAATAAATCTGTGACAATTGTTTCTAATCGTTCAATATTGGCAGCTGCTTTTTGGAGGTAATCGCGCTCCATCTTTTCATCTTCAATGCCATCTAAGAGGGTTTCGATATATCCTAAAGCATTGAAAATGGGTGTTTTTAGCTCATGAGAAACATTGCCAACAAACTCCCTGCGATATGTTTCTAATTTCTTTAGCTCACGAATCTGCTTATTCTTGTTTAACGCCCATGCTGCAACATCGCGTTCAACAGCCTGCATGATGTTTTTATTATTGTCTTTGACTTCATTCTTATACTTTAACGGCTTGCCGATAGTTTTATAAATCGTTTTTATCTTATTATGGATGAACTTGTATAATGTAAATTGATATAGAACCAAAGAAAAAATTAGTATCACCAAGAAATTCCCCAATAAAAGCTCCCAATGAAAACCTATATGGAAAAAATAATCCAAGGCAAATAAGAATATATTCGCACCAATGGCGACAGCTAAAGAAGTAAGTAATGCTATGATATTAGGTGATGGACTGCTCCATCTCATTGATCTTCAAATTTGTAACCGATACCTTTCACGGTCTTTATCAACTCTTCACCCAATTTTTCTCTAAGTTTACGGATATGAACATCGATGGTTCTATCGCCAACGATGATATCTCTACCCCAGATTTCATTGAGGATTTCGTCTCTTTTGAACACCTTGCCGGGCTTGGAAGCCAATAAGTATAGTAATTCAAATTCTTTGCGTGGAACAGCCATTTCTGTGCCGTTATTGATAATCAGGTAGCGCTCGCGGTCGATTTCTAACTCGCCAACTTTAAGGTTAGCTTGTTTATTTTCTTTAGAATCGTATCTGCGCAATAAAGCCTTCAACCTGCTGGCTAACACACGTGGTTTAATTGGTTTGCCAATATAGTCATCGGCACCTGTTTCAAATCCTGCTATTTGGCTATAGTCTTCCGTTCTTGCTGTTAGAAAAGCGATGATGGTGTTTTCAAATTGTGGCAACTCGCGTAAGTGACGACAAGCTTCAATTCCATCCATTTCCGGCATCATAACATCCAAAAGAATGATATCGGGAGATTCCTTTTTGGCAATCTCAATACCTACTTTACCATTTTCAGCAGTAAATACAGTAAAACCCTCTTTCTCTAGGTTATAACTTAAGAATTCAAGGATATCCGGTTCATCATCTACAATTAAAATGCGAAAATTTCTGTCGATTGTCATAGTTGTATTGAATTAGTTACGCTAAAATACTACTTAAATTCAAAATTCATTGCTTTCGGTTACAATTATTTAAAGATTTTACTGAAATAACAACTCATTAAGCATTAATTTGTTTAATAATAGGTTTTTAAGACCACCTTTTTTTATCTTTGACATAAAATTTGCAAATGAAAGGAATCATATTGGCAGGAGGCTCAGGAACTAGGTTATACCCGATAACCATGGCCATCAGTAAGCAGATCATGCCGATTTATGACAAACCCATGATTTACTATCCGCTGTCGGTATTGCTCATGGCAAATATTAAAGATATTCTCATCATTTCTACACCGCATGATATGCCCAATTTCCAACGTTTATTGGGTGATGGCAGTAGATTGGGGTGTAATTTTTCCTATGCCATACAGGAAGTACCGAATGGTCTTGCTCAAGCCTTCGTTATTGGCAAAGCATTTATTGGCAATGAAAAATGTGCACTAATACTCGGTGATAATATTTTTTACGGTACAGGCTTAGAAGAACTGTTGATGGCAAATAATGACCCTGATGGAGGCGTTATATATGCCTACCACGTTTCCGACCCGGAGCGATATGGGGTGGTAGAATTTGATAAAAACCACCATGCCGTTTCTATAGAAGAGAAACCATTACACCCTAAATCAAACTTCGCCGTACCAGGATTGTATTTTTATGATAATGAAGTGGTAAGCATTGCCGAGAACCTACAACCTTCGCCACGGGGTGAGTACGAAATTACAGATGTAAACAAAGAATACCTCAAAAGAGGAAAATTAAAAGTAGGCATCTTGGATAGAGGAACGGCGTGGTTGGATACAGGTACGTTCGAATCATTACAAGAAGCATCACAGTTTGTTCATGTGATAGAAAGACGGCAAGGCCTGAAAGTTGGCTGTATTGAAGAAGCTGCCTTTAAGAAAGGTTTCATCAATGCACAACAATTAGAGGAACTTGCACAACCTTTATTAAAAAGCGGATACGGACAATACCTGCTCAATCTGCTAAAAAATGGATAAAGTAATTGTAACAGGTGGTTGCGGCTATATCGGTGCGCACACCATCGTAGATTTAATTTCTAAGGATTATTATGTCATTTCCATTGACGATAATTCTAAGTCAGACCCTAAGATTCTGGAAGGAATCCAACA
This sequence comes from Chitinophagales bacterium, assembly GCA_019694955.1. Lineage (GTDB taxonomy): Bacteria > Bacteroidota > Bacteroidia > Chitinophagales > JADIYW01 > JADIYW01. The sequence continues at coordinate 44,346 of JAIBAX010000008.1, forward strand.
AATTACCGGAAAGAAGGTAAAAAATTATCAGGTAGATCTCAAGGACAAAAAAGCCTTGTTTGAAGTACTTAATAAGCACAAAGATGCGATGGGCATTATCCACTTTGCCGCATATAAATCTGTGCCTGAATCGGTAGAAAAACCTTTAAAATACTATTCCAATAACCTCATAGGATTGACAAATTTATTGGAAGGTGTTTCAAAGTTTGAAATACCTAATTTTGTATTTTCTTCCTCCTGCTCGGTATATGGAAATGTAGAAAAACTGCCTGTAAGTGAAGACACGCCAATGGGTGTAGCCGAAAGTCCTTACGCCCGAACAAAACAAATGGGCGAAGACATTCTTCGAGATTATGTGAAATCCTTCGATGGTACGAACAACAAGGCTGTCAATGTAGTGTTATTGCGATACTTCAATCCTGTTGGCGCCCATCCCAGCGGTATTATTGGCGAAATACCATTAGGTGTTCCCAATAACTTGACACCCTTTATCACGCAAACCGCAATCGGCATCCGTGAGAAGGTAACCGTTTTTGGCAATGATTATGCCACAAGAGATGGTTCCGGTCTGCGAGATTATATTCATGTGATGGATATTGCCGATGCGCATACCAAGGCATTACAATACCTAAAGGAAAAACCATTGACACAAAATCCGGAAGTATTTAATTTAGGCACCGGAAACGGGGTTACGGTTCTAGAGATGATAAAAGCATTCGAGAAAGTAAGTGGTAAGTCCTTAAATTATGTCATAGGGCCAAGAAGACCCGGAGATATTGAAGCAATTTACGCCGATAACCAAAAAGCTATCAAGGAATTAGGCTGGAAAATACAATATAACATCGATGATATGATGGAGGCTGCGTGGAAGTGGGAGCAGAAATTTAGGAGAGGGTAAACTTTTCATGGGGAAAATTATAAAAGGAAAGGCTGTTGGTGTTTAACAGCCTTTCTTTTTTCTCTTATACGAGTACTTCAATCGCAGACTTCAGTTGTTCGAATATTTCTTCGATTTCACCTATACCTTTTACCGATATAAACTTATCTTGTTGTTGATAGTGATTGGCGACAGGACTGGTTTCTCTTTGATATACATTGAATCTTCTCCTGATAGTGGCCTCATCGTTATCATCCGATCTACCACTTGACTTGCCTCTAAGTAGAATGCGCTCTACAATTTCTTCTTCATCCACTTCTAAGGCGATAACTTTTGTGATACTGGTTTGCTTAAACTCCAAGAGTTTGTCCAATGCTTCTGCCTGCGGAATTGTTCTTGGGAAGCCGTCGAAGATGATACCTTTAACTTTTCCGGCATATTCGTCAATATTGTTACTGATCATGCCAATCATGACCTCATCTGGGACAAGTTCGCCTTTATCCATGAATTTTTTTGCTTCCACCCCGAGAGGTGTTAGGGTTTTGACTTCATTTCTCAACAAATCACCGGTAGAAATGTGCAATAGATTGAACTCTTCTGCAATCTTTACTGCTTGTGTACCCTTACCACTGCCCGGAGGGCCGAAAAGAATAATGTTTAACATTTTATATCTAAAAATTGGTTAGACAAAAAGAAATAGAATACCCACTTCACTGATTCCAGCGGAGGTTCTGACTTTTGGGAAGAAGTATCGGTACTCATCTAAATAATAATTCAACACAAAAATAAGACTTTTTTTATTCCTAACACTCATTAACAATTTGATAAATATCGTTCAGTTCTCTTCCATGACCATTATAATCTAAACCATAGCCAACAATGAATAAATCATCAATAACAAAACCGCACATGTCAACCTGTATATCTGTTTGCAAGTGATTGGGTTTATAAAAGAGCGCAACAAGCGTAAGTGAGGCAGGTTGTTCGGACAAAAATCGTGTCTCAACGTCTTTTAGTGTAATGCCGGTTTCTACGATATCTTCTACAATGATAACGTGCCGACCTGTTACCTTGCCTTCCGGAAGCTTGAGTTCATAATGTACGTTTCCGGTAGTAGATAATCCTTGGTAGGAGCTGGTTTTTATGAAACACCACTCGCAAGGGAAGTCTATATTGTTGGCAATATCAGCAGCAAAGCGAAATCCACCCGTTAGAACGACTACAAATAATGGATTTTTATCATGGTACTGCTCTGTTAACTGTACCGCCAAGGTCTTTACTTTCGCTATAATATCTTCATGACTGATATAGGGTTTAAACTGCAAGTCACCGACCTGAATATGCGCTTCTTTCATGGGATAAATATCTGAAAAAAATGGCAGTTTGTAGAATAATGATTTGTGAATTTGTGAAAGGTTAAGGTTAACAGAGGGCGTTTGGTTGACAGACTACTGAATTTGCCACGAATGCAGGAATTAGGTTTTTAGGCTTTAGTTATAAGCCAATAGAATCAATTTTTACTTTAAACTGTAATCTTTTTTTTGCCACGAATGCACGAATTAGGTTTATTAGTCATTGGTGATGAGTAATAAGTTTAGTGCAAACGAGTCATTCCCACATTTTCAAATTCCCACATTTCCAAATTTCCCATTGCTTAAACTTAAAACTAATCACCCAAGACTAACGACTTATTTCTTAATAATCAGCACATCTCCCGGTTTGATGGTAGTGGTTTCAAGTTTGTTCATATCTATCAAGTCATCTACTTTTAGTCCATAAAACTTGGCAATTGAATAGAGTGTTTCTCCTTGTTTTACATAATGTGCTTCGACGTTCCTGTTGATGAGCAGGTAGTCATCATCTTCTGGGAGTTCCTTACGCATATTCTCTTCTAATAGTGGAATGACATTTTCAAAGATGATAGATTTTATACCGCCTTGCTGTGTGGTGAGCAGGGTGTCTTTGCCGTAGGTGATATTTACTTCTACCTGTTTTTCCGGCATCGTATCGAGTTGTTTGATCTTATCTAAGATAGAAACAGGCTTTGGTTCGTTGATCTCTACGGGTTTGGTGACGACGGGTGTATTTTTAACAGGTTCTACTTTTACAGGTTCTTGCTTTTTAGGCGCTTCTTTTAACTTTGGTCGGAAGGGTGCTTTCTTGCTCAGGAATATGGTTTCACCTTCTACAGGTTCCTGTCCCTTCTCTAAATAATTCCTTTTAAGTAATAAGTCGAGCTTTACACCTGTGATTTGTGCTATCTTCCACATGTTCTCATTGGGTTGGACAATGTGTGATACTTTTTTAGATTTCTTTTTCTTGGGTTGCAGGTACATGATTTGCCCTTCTTCCAGTTTTGTATTTTGTGTGAGGTCATTGTCTTCTAATAAGTCAGTGAGAGGTACTGCAAATCTGGTAGCCATGGTTTTTGTGTCATCGTTTTTAAGCGCTTTAGTGGCCTTGACACCGTTTTGTAGAAAGATAAGTTTCTTTGCAGAAGGATCCATCTTAGGTTTTACTACCGGTTCAATATTGATATCGATGGTAACGGGCTTGGTATTTGTGATAGGTTTAGTTTCATTGGGTGTAGGATTCGAACCGGCATAAATTTCCGGTTTTATATTGGGGTCATCAAACTTATATAGCTGATACTTTTCTATGAGGTCGATGAGGAGAGGGGCATAATTGGGATTGGTGGCATACCCGGCTTTTTTCAACCCATGCGCCCAACTTTTATAGTCATTGATCTTATAAGTGAATAATTCAGCATATCTAGGTTTACCATACAAGAAATTTGAATGGTCGATATAAGAATCATAAGCAGAATTATATACCCGAAAGCACTCATTAGGTGCATCGTCATCTACATACATGGTTTTCCCCGTCCAGTTGCTATGGCATTTGATACCGAAATGGTTGTTTCCTTCCGTTGCCAGCCGACTGTTGCCAGTTCCACTTTCTAAGATGCCTTGTGCAAGCGTTATACTTGCAGGAATACCCACTCTTTTCATCTCGCTGATGGCAAGATTTTTATAGGTATTGATATATTCATCTACCGTCATTTTTGGTCCGGAGAAGGAGGTAGCTCCACACCATAGCAATATCAGGAAAAATATCTTTACATATTTCATATCTATTTCTTTTGTATCATCATTAAGCCATCTCTAACAGATAAGATAACGTTATTTACTCGTTCATCTTGCTGAACCATCTTGTTAAATTCTAAGAGGGCTTTCGTATCTTTGTCAGGGTTAGTATCTAATACTCTTCCGCTCCAAAGCACATTATCAGCAAGTATAATGCCACCTTTTCTTACTTTTTCAAAGACTAAATGATAATAGTGGCTATAATTTTGTTTATCCGCATCAATAAAAACAAGGTCATAAGTTGCTGTTAATGTCGGGATGATGTGGAGGGCATTGCCAATTCTATAATCAATTTTTTCTGTCAGTCCGGCTTGTTCAAAATAATTGCGTACTAAATCCTCCAGTTCTGCATTGATATCTATTGTAGTAAGCATTCCTTCTTGCTGAAGTCCACGTGCCAAACAGATAGCAGAATATCCGGTAAAAGTGCCAATTTCCAAAATACGCTTAGGCTGCAGCATTTGGGATATTAGGGTTAAGAAAGTTCCCTGTACCTGACCACTCAGCATTCGGGGCATCATCACATCCGTATAGGTTTGGCGGTGCAGTGCCTTTAAAACCGCATCTTCCGGTGAGGTATGTGACTCAATATATTCCTCTAAGGGAGCACTGACAATTTCGAACATCTACACATATTTTATGCGAAGATGTTTATTCCATTTCAATTAAAATTTGGTTTTTATCCACAGCATCTTTGAGGTTAACAGGTATAGACTTCACAATACCGGCACCTGTTGCCTTTATAATATTTTCCATTTTCATGGCTTCTAGAACGATTAAGGAATCTCCTTTTTGTATGTGTTGCCCGGGTTCCACCAAGATTTTTAAAACTAGTCCCGGCATAGGTGCTTTAACGATGTCCATTTTATCTTGTTTGACCTTCCCCATACCCAATTGCTGTAAGAGGATATCCAATTCATCTTTGGGCTTAAGGTCGAATATTTGACCATTTACGGCAATTTTGATATCTTTTGAAACCGCATCAAAATCTAATATTTCTACATCATAAGAGCGTCCATCCTTGATAATATGATAGTGATGTTGGTTCAATTGGGCAATATCAGCATTTACGGGCTGTTGATCAAGCAAAATTCCTTCATCGCTGATAGCTATGTCAATTTGTTCCGCTTCTTTATACTTAATTTGATATTTCATGTAAAATGGTGTTTGCTGTAAAGATAGGAAAGAATATAAAAAATGTTATTGAGTAGTAGAAAAAGAAATGAATGGATATACCTGATTCAATAATTTGCTATTTTTCACCTCATATATTTTATGCGTAAACCAATCAGCCAATTACATCCTGTTTTTTATTATGTGTCAGTAAATCTTCGACGAATATTCCGACGATTGATTTGGAAGTTTGATTCAAAAAAGTATGCGGCTACTTATTCAAAGGATTTACTCAAGTATAGAGTCAAGAAGCATCAGTCTGTTTTGCTACGTAAATTGGGGGATAATATGCATTTGCAACATAATAAGGTTGTTAACTTGCGTCTTGCACAAAAGGAAATAAATAATATCCTGATTTTACCGGGTGAGACTTTTTCTTTTTGCAAGTTAGTAGGTCTTCCGACAGCAAAAAAAGGTTATTTGGAAGGGATGGAATTGTCATTCGGTGAAGCGCGCTCGGGAATTGGTGGGGGTATCTGTCAGCTTGCCAACCTGATACATTGGTTGGTATTGCACAGTCCATTAACGATTGTGGAACGCCATCATCATTCATTTGATCCTTTCCCGGATGACGGCAGGGTACTGCCCTTTGGGAGTGGTGCCACTATCTTTTATAATTATATTGATTATCAGTTTACAAATCTTACACCACATATTTTCCAACTCAATTTTTGGTTTACAGAAAAATGCATTGAAGGAGAATTGCGATGCAGCGAGGAATTGGAATATGCCTACCATGTGTTTGAGCAAAACCATGCATTTGTAAAAATCGAAGACAAATATTTCCGCAGGAATGAGATTTGGCGAGATAAATATTTGAAGTTTCAAGGGGGCAAAGTGGTTGAACGGATCTGCATTACCAAAAATTTTGCACGTGTAATGTACATACCCAATGAGATAGAACAGATTGAATAATATATCATTCACGAACACTTATATATGCCAATGTAAGCGATGCCTTCCTAACTCATAATTAAATCAATTTTTAATATGCTATTCAATTCCCCAAAAAATAATGTATTTTTATCTTTAAAAGGTATTATGAATACAATTGAACTTAAAGAACATATCATGCAGGAACTTGAACATATAGATGATGAGTATGTATTGGAAGGTATTAGCAAGTTAATACACCTAAATTTATATAATGAAACCCCCTATAAAGTTTCTGATACTTTAAAAGAAAAATTATTACGTTCAGATAAACAAATTGATGAAGGGAATTTCATCACTAATGAAGACCTTAAAAGCCAAGTGAAAAAATGGCTAAAAGTATAATTTGGTCAAAAGAAGCATCTGAAGACCTGATTCAGATACTAGATTATTGGAATGAAAGAAATAAATCAACAGAATTTAGTATTAAGCTATATAATCAGATAAATGATACCATAGCGTTGGTTATACATTATCCTGTATTAGGTAGAAAAACTGATTTTGGAGATATTAAAAACATTAGGGCAGGGGTTTTTAATTTTTTTTAGAGATTTAGTAGATTGTATTAGGATTATTGCTATTTGGGATAATAGACAGCATCCAAAGAAATTAATAGATAAACTAAAATAATTATATTTTGAACCATCTATTATGTAGAATTAGCCCAATATATCATTCCCAAAAATCCATACCTTTGTCATAAATTGCTTATTCATGAAGAAATGGTATTTGCTGTTATGGATATTTTCTTTTTCCATAACACTTTTTTCTCAGGCACCCGATAACAAAAGGAAGAAAAAAAATAAGACGACAATACCTACCGAGGTATCTGCTCCAACAGAAACACCACTGCCGAGTTATAAACCTTCCGAAACACGGTACTTCGACTTATTGCACACAGATTTAACTATTCTTCCGGATTTTGCAACTTCTACGATTATCGGCACGGCAACTTTACGCCTAACGCCATATGCTAAACCGCAAAATACAATCACTTTAGATGCGCAAGGCATGCAAATCAAGTCTGTTTCTATTGTCAATGGCAGCAAACAGTTTACACCAAAATTCTCCTATAATAATTATAAACTCAATATAGACTTGCCAACAGCGGTTACAGTTGGCGATACACTCAGTGTTGCTATCGCTTATATCGCAGAACCATACAAATGGGAAGATAAAGGGTTGGAAGTACCCAAAGAAAGAGGTGGTTATTTCATCGATCCATTAGACAAGAATCCTTATAAGAATACACAATTTTGGACGCAGGGAGAAACGGAATATGCTTCTGCCTGGTTTCCAACGATAGATGCTACCAACGAGCGTTGTACCCAAACCATACAAGTTACCGTTGACAATAAATACAAAACGATTTCTAATGGATTGCTCATCAAGAGCGAAACCCATGAAGATGGTACCAGAACCGATTATTGGGCACAAACCATTCCCCATGCATCCTATCTATTTTTTCTGGCAGTCGGTGAGTACGAGAAATTTACAGATAAACCTTGGAATGGAAAAGAAGTCAGTTATTATACATTTGCTCCATACGGCGAATATTTGAAGGAAACATTTGGCAATACACCTGAAATGATGACCTTTTTTTCCAATAAGCTGCAAGTGCCCTTTGCGTGGGAGAAATTTAGTCAGGTGGTGGCAAATGACTATACGGCTGGTGCAATGGAAAACTCTTCTATTGTTATCTTTTATGAGAAGTTGATGGCAGATAGAAAAAACCTTAAAGATGAATCTTATGATGGCATCATTGCACACGAACTTTTTCATCAGTGGTTTGGCGATTTGGTAACTTGCGAATCTTGGGCAAACCTTACCTTGAACGAATCGTTTGCTACCTATGGCGAATACCTTTGGTTTCAATATAAATATGGGCAAGAAGAGGCTGACAGACAGGGGAAGGAGGATTTGGATAATTATTTTAAGGAGGCATTAAAGGTTAAAGAACCCATTGTCAACTATCATTACGATAATTTTGATGATATTTTTGACAACCATAGATATGAAAAAGGCGGGCGGGTGATACATATGCTCAGAAATTATTTGGGCGATGATATTTTCTTTAAAGGATTAAATATCTATCTCAACGAAAATAGATTGGATTGCGGAGAAATCCATCTCCTAAGGATGGCCTTTGAAAAAGCCAGCGGCGAGGATTTGAATTGGTTTTTCGATCAGTGGTGGTTAAGTAAAGGACATCCTAATGTTGTTGTCAGTCAAAAGTATGATGAAACAACCAAGACGATAAAGGTGAGCATTTTGCAAACACAACCCAATGATGAACCCGTATTTCGCTTTCCGGTAAAAATCGATATTTATACTTCTGCCGGGAAAACAACACAGCAGAAATGGGTAGAACAAAGAAGTGAGACGTTCAGCTTTTCAGTGGCAGAGGCGCCAAGATTGGTAAATGTTGATGCAGACAAGTATATGTTGTGGAACAAAAAAGAATCATTGACGGTTGCGGCAAATAAGGTGAAATTCTACGAGGTAGGTACATTTATGGATAAATACGAAGTACTTGAAGACTTAAAGGTAAGGCAGGGAGATGATAAATCCATCAGACAGATATATGTGGATGGATTTCAAAAAAATCAAAACTGGCAAATCAGGGAATTATCGCTTGAAAATATTCAGTTGGAGAAACTGAAAGATGCTGATGTTTTAGAGCAATTGAAAGTAATTGCTTTGGATGTTCACGATGTGCCAAAAGTAAGAACCATTGCATTGGAACGCTATGTTACCACCGCTGACGACTGGGCATTCGTGAAAACCATCCTTGCGGAAGATTCTTCATATATGGTGCAGGCAAAAGCCTTGAATATATTGGCAAGATATGATAAGGCGGCAGCCGTTCAGTCTGCAAAATCAATGGAGCAAATCAAGAGCAAATATATTTGGGATGAGTTAATGACTTTGTATGCATATAATTACAACGGCAATCAAAGCGATTATATGCAGAAGATGATGTGGATGTATCGCGGCAGAGGGATCTATAAGTTGGTTGGTTATTATTTCGCCTGGTTACACGCCTGTAATGATATTCCGGTGTTTAAAAAACAATTACAAACATTGTCAGATATTGTACAATATGAAGAAAATATGGACTTAAAACAAGATATTAAGTCGAATATAGGTAGGATAAAGATAGAAGTTGACGCAACATTGGCAATTACGCCGGAAGATGCCACCTTAAAAGCAAAGAAAGAAGCACTAAAGGCATTCTTTCCTTAATATGTCAAAATGGTTTAGTATTTCTGAAAAAGTCCATGTTAGGAGTTTGGCTAGAAGTGGTAACACTTATTTAGAAAAGCAGTATAGATTTTAATTCGCTTTTTGATTATATTTGTGATACAAAATAATGGCTATGGATAATGTTGATGCCTCCGTTTTAAATCAAAAATTAGAACTTATTCATTGGCTTTCTGCCGTTGAAGATGCTGCCATCATTCAAAAAATGATGGATTTAAAAAATGAACAAAGCGATGATTGGTGGGATATTATATCCGAAAGTGAGAAACAATCCATAGAACTTGGTATTATAGATGCTGATATGGGTAGATTACATGACCACTCCGAAGTAAGAAAAATTTATGAAAAGTGGTTATAAGATTTCTTGGACAAGTCGTGCAAGCATAGAATTAAAACAGGTCTTTCAAGATATTGTGCAAAAAATGGACTGAAAGTGAATTGGAAAAGCTATCTCAACATCTTGAGCAAACAATACAATTGATTCGTCAAAATCCTTTCCTGTTTCAAGCATCAGGAAAAAGAAAGAATTTTAGGAGAGCCGTTATTTAATACTTATTTAGAAAAACAGTATAGATTTTAATTCGCTTTTTGATTATATTTGTGATACAAAATAATGGCTATGGATTATGTTGATGCCTCCATTTTAAATCAAAAATTAGAACTTATTCATTGGCTTTCTGCCGTTGAAGATGCTGCCATCATTCAAAAAATGATGGATTTAAAAAATGAACAAAGCGATGATTGGTTGGATGACACCCTTACCGAAGAACAAAAAAAAGGCATTATAGATGCTATGGATGATATTAGAAAGAATGGTGGCATTAATCATTCAGATGTGATGAGAAAACTGCGTAATTCTATTGCTAATGCTTCTTGAACGTATTTGGTCTGAAGATGCCCAACAAGATGTATTATCTATATAAATATTATACAATTATATTAGTACTTATGCAGATTTTAGCTTGTCAAAACTCATCTAGTAATTGTAGTTTATATGAGCCAATCTATCAAAGAGTTTTAATGGCAAATGTTATGAATGAATATTCGTCATATAATAAATATGGAGGAAGAGTAACTTCTCATGTGGTTTTAAAAAATTATGATGATTCAATAATTGATTTAGATTATATGCAAAAATATAAAGAGGATGCTTTTCAATTAAACGATTCAATTTTTAAATACCCTCATTCATTGAAATTAAGTATTTATAGAAGCGGACGTTTTCATCACGAAGTAGATTTAAATATTAATTGTAGGTATGTAAATAGTGATACAACTTCACTATCAATAATTGACAGTATATATAAATCAACTCTCTAAGCCGTTCTAAGTTTATTGCAACTTAGAACTAACATTGAGGCAAGTTTTTAACTTGCGTACCTGTAGGAAGTTTATAATTTCAGTCATTTGGGAAATTGATTCTGCTCCAATGGTTTAAGTTATTCACCTTGTCTTAATACCTCTGAAAAGTCCATTTTAAGAGTTCTGTAAGTTTGACCTTTTTGCCTTGAATTAGGATGCCGATTCTATAAATCCTTCCTGCTATCCATACCATTGTCAAGGAGGATATTACCATAATAATCATAGAAGCGATTTGTTGCCCCCAACTAATGCCGAAAGGTATTCTTGCCATCATTACAATAGGTGCCGAGAAGGGTATCATGGATGACCATATGGCTAAACTGGAATTAGGTTGTGATAATGTCGTAGCCATCAAAAATATGGAAATGATGATGGGTATCGTAACCGGAAAGGACAAGGATTGTGTATCGCCTTCATCTGTTACAGCAGCACCAATAGCCGCAAACTGGGCAGCATAGAAGATATATCCAAATATAAAGAAAAACACAAAACTTAAGAGAATACGCATAATGTCTACTTCTGAGAAACCGCCTGTCAATGAGGAGATTACCTCTAATGAGGAGGGATTTGCCGGGTTTGAAGCTACATTTCCTGCCATATTGGCTTGATTCATGGCGGTGGTTTCGCTAGGATATAAATAACCTATTGCAGATGTGATGCCTGTTCCAAGAATAATCCAAGCGATAAACTGTGTCAACCCAACCATGCCGATACCTAAAATCTTGCCCATCATCAGTTGAAACGGTTTTACACTGGAAATCACTACTTCGATAATCCTACTTGTTTTTTCTTCCGCCACGCCACGCATGACCATGGAGCCAAAAAATAAGAGATAAACATAAATAAGTAGCCCAGATATATAGCCAAAAATTGAAGCAGCTTCTGTACTTTTGCCAATACCGGAAATGTCTTCCATTTGAATCTTAACAGGTGTGTGTAGGCTTTCAATGTATTTAGGGTCTATTCCTTTCAAGATGAAGTAAGATTCTTTTAATATCTTATCAAGTTCGTCTTCGATATGACTTTGGGTGACCAACCCCGGTGCTCCATTTGAGTAGTACTTGATGCCATTGGGGTGTTCAATGTCTAAAGTGGGTATAAATAAAAGACCATCAAAGCCTTTTTCGGCGAATGTTTGTTTCACTTTTTCGATAGAAATGTCCTCAGATTCATTGATAAACACTAAATGCTCACCCTTATTCATCCGCACCACCTTATCTTTTATATACCCGCTTTCATCCATCACCAATATTTTAAGGTGTTCTGAGGCAGAAGTACTTACCTTTATCATAATAAACATTGCCAACCCCATTAAAATGGGTACTAATAAAGTAGTAATGATGAATGAGTTTTTGGTAATCCTTGTCAGGTACTCTCTCTGTAATATGATCCAAATCTTGTTCATAGGTGATTGCTTTTTTCTACCTGCGTAATAAAGATTTCGTTGATAGTAGGTATGATTTCTGAGAAAGCGTGTACTTCAATGCCAGAAGAAAGCAATGATTTTAATAGTTCGCCCGGTTTTTGTTCTTCCTTAAGTTGGTAATAGAAGGAATCATCTTCTACTTTTACTAACTGCTCCGGAAGTTTATCTTTGGCAGATGAAGGATTATCCACGGCTACTTTGAAGATATTTTCTTTAAACTGCTCTTTGATAGAGGAAACGCTGCCATTCAGGATGATTTTCCCATGATTGATGAGTGCAATATTGTCACACAATTCATCCACATCGCCCATTCGATGGGTGGAAAAGATGATGGTAGTACCATTTTTATTCAGTTCCAAAATTTCCTGCTTCAATAGGTTGGCGTTGATAGGATCAAGACCGGAGAAAGGTTCATCTAAAATCAATAGTTTCGGTTTCGAAACAATGGTAGAGATAAATTGTACTTTTTGGTGCATTCCTTTAGATAGTTCATCCAGTTTTTTATTGTACCAATGAACGATATCAAATTTTTCCATCCAATAGCGTATGCTTGTGCGCGCCTCCTTGAGGGGAATGCCCTTGAGTTGCGCCAGATAGATGAGTTGTTCTCCAACTTTCATCTTCTTATACAATCCGCGTTCTTCCGGCATATAGCTAATGGATAAGTTTTCTACCTTTTGAATAGGCGTACCCTCAAAAAGAATTTCGCCACTATCTTGAGCGAAGATTTTGGTAATAATGCGAATCAACGTTGTTTTACCGGCACCATTTGGTCCTAAAAGACCAAATATTGCATTTGCAGGTATGGAAAAACTAACATCATCCAAAGCTTTGTTGGATTGGAAAGTTTTATTGATAGAACGAATTTCAAGTAAGTTTTCCAAAGAATTATTTAGAGATAATTAATTGTGATGACTGTAGCTGGCCGTTCATGTCTTTAATTTGAATAAAGTACATGCCGGAAGCGTAGTTGTTTATATTAAAAGATACCCTGTTTTTGCCTGTCGGATAAAAGGTGAAAGGCAACTCTTCCATAATATTTCCCTGAATATCTATTAGTTGGGTTTGTAGGATAGTACCTTTTTCTGCATAAAATCCAACTTGAACAAAATCATTGGCAGGGTTTGGGAAGATTCTTAACTCCTTAACAGGGCTGATATTGTTTTTTACTAGGGTGATGTTTGCTAATTCGAAAACTTTCCCATCTTCAAAGGCGGCAAATGCGCTCAGGTTAGGACCGTTTTTATTTGTTCCGGGTACTAAAAATCCGGATAAGAAAACCACCAAATTTTGTCCACCGATGGAGTCGGTTTTTAGTTTAAAGGTAGAAAGTAATACCGAACCGCCTACAGAACGCACATCCATAGCATAGGTTACCGCTTCCATGTTTTTCTGTGCACTCAGTTCATTATACCTTAACGTATCGATTAATGGCAGGCTCAAGGAAGGCTTTATTTGTACGTTAGCCAAGTCCGTGCCACCATGAAAGAAATATAGAGATACGGTATCTTCATTGATATTTGAAATGGAAGGGATGGTAAAGAAATTTATTTTGGCGGAGGTATTATAACCTTCGGGATGGGCATCATAGCCGCTAGGGTCTCCGAGACCAGAAGCAATGATAACATAGGTAGAGTCGAGGTCAAAATTCGCATTTTCAAATGTTAGCGTAAAGGCAGCAGCATTTTCTTTTGGAACCACTTTTATGGTTAATGTTGTGTCATAGGGATAATCGAGAAATGCCGTAGCACCCCTGAATTTAAGGTTGTCTGCTAATAAGCTATCGCCGATATAAAAATCAGCAGAAATAAATGAACTATCAGGAGCGTTATTGATGAATTGAATTTTACCATTTCCGGCAAATGTGCTTGCCGAACAACAACAAATCAAAGTAAATAACCACCACCTGAACATATGTACCATTTTAACAGGCAAAAATACCATAATTTAATGAAGTACAACGTTAAAAAAACAAAAACGTTTGAAAGAGCAAGTCCCATGTTTAAGTCCCGTCCGGACTCCACCGTACTTATTAAGATAAATCGGTTCAAACACATTAATATTCTATAAGTCAGGTCACTTTTTATGAAATTATCTCGAATTTTCTACCATTATATTAATAATTGTGACTGTTATGTACTTTTGTTATCAGATTTTAGTAAGTAACAATTGTGAAAAATAATTAAAATTGAAATATAATGCCTAAAGAATTTAATATATGGTGTGATGAATCGGTTAGAAAAGGAGATTATTATTCAAATTTTTATGGTGGTCTTTTAATTCTTTCTAAAGACAAAGAACATGTAATTAGGGAACTGAATAAAGTAGTTGAAAAGATTGGAATTAAAGAAGAAATCAAGTGGGGGAAGGTTGATGAAGTAAAACTGCCTGCATTTATTGCTTTAATGGATGCATTTTTTAAACTTGTCGAAAAGAACAAAATTAAAGTGAGAATAATGTTTACGCAGAATGCAAAAGTAGCAAAAGGATTGTCACAACAACATTTGGAAAATGAATACTTTTTATTATACTATCAATTTTTTAAACATTCTTTTGGATTTAGACATTCAAACCTTACTGTAAATCCAATTTATATAAGAGCGCATTTTGATTATATGCCCGATACTATTTCAAAGAAACAACAATTTAAAGAATATATAAAAGGATTAGAAAGCACTAAAGATTTTATAGATGCAAAATTAAACATAAGGAAACAAGATATAGTAGAAATAAATTCAAAGGAGCATTTGCCATTACAGTTTTTAGATGTTGTTTTAGGAGCTATGCAATTTAGGTTAAATAATAAACACAAACTAAAACCTGATGGTAAACATCGTAGAGGCAAGAAAACAATTGCTAAAGAAAAATTATTTAAGCATGTGTTAAAACGAATTCAAGAGATAAGACCAGGTTTTAATATTGGAATCTCAACTGGGTATGATGATGAAACAGAAAAATGGACACAACCTTACCGACATTGGTGTTTTATCCCAAAAGAATTTGAGATCGATAAATCTAAGTTCAAATAAAAATGGCTCCATTTTACCTACATAAGGATTTCAAGATAAACTTGAACGTTCGGTAACTACAGAGCCTTTACAAATTTAAGAAAAAAATAGTGAATTATGCAAAATTTATCAACATTAAAAAAGAAATTTAATACAAATTAATAAATTCAATGATATAAAACGATGAATAAAGCACATCCATAGGCTATTTGAGCAAAGCAAGTTAGGTCAACTGGAGTTACCTATTAGATAGGGAAGCCAAAGGAATTTGAATATTAGAAAAATTTGCCAAAAAAGCCTTTGTCCTCTTTTGTTTGCTTGGAAGATGGTTTGAAATTGTTCATTTCCCTCATTTTTTCCAAAAGATGTACTTCTTCATTGCTTAAATGTTCAGGCGTAAATACTTGTACTTCAACGATTTGATCTCCTTTTCCGTATGAATTTACGGAGGGCAGTCCTTTCCCTTGTAAGCGGAATAATTTTCCACTTTGCGTACCTTTTGGTATCTTTATCTTTGCGGCACCGCCAATGGTTGGCACGTCCACAGATGTTCCCAATGCCGCATCAGCGAAATTCAAATGCAATGTGTACACAACATCCTGACCTTCTCTACGCAAGTCTTGATGCGATTGTTCCTCGATATTTATGAGTAAATCACCTGGATATCCACCTCTTAGACCAGCATTTCCTTTTCCGGTCATGGATAATTGGATGCCTTCGGTGACACCTGCCGGAATGTCGATGGTGATTGTTTCTTCGCCGTAAACCCTGCCTTCGCCACGGCACTTAGTACATTTATTAGTGATGATTCTACCTTCTCCATGACAGGTATGACACGTAGAAGCTGTTGCCATCTGTCCCAAAATGGTATTGGTAACCCTTCTTACTTGCCCGCTGCCGTTACAGGTTGTACACGTTTGGAAAGAACCACTGTCTTTCGCTCCCGAACCATTACAACCATCACAGACGATATGTTTTTTTACTTTGATTTGTTTCTTTGCGCCGTTGGCAATTTCTTCGATGTTAAGTTTTACCTTAATACGGATATTAGAACCGGGTTCTCCACGTCCGGTACGACGTCTTCCACCACTACTGCCACCAAAGAATGAGCCGAATGGACTTCCTTCGCCAAAGATGTCGCCAAAATTGGCAAAGATATCCTCCATATTCATGCCACCACCACCATATCCGCCGCCAAAACCGCCATTGCCACCAACACCTTGATGTCCAAAGCGATCGTATCTTGCCTTTTTCTCTTCATTGCTGAGGATGTCGTAAGCTTCTGCTGCTTCTTTGAATTTTTCTTCCGCTTCTTTATCGCCGGGATTGCGGTCGGGATGATACTGTAAGGCTATCTTGCGGTAAGCTTTTTTAATTTCTTCCGCAGAAGCACCTTTTTGTACACCTAATATTTCGTAATAATCTCTTTTCATACTTATTTGCCAACCACTACTTTTGCATAGCGGATAATCTTATCATTTAAAAAATAGCCTTTTTCAACTTCGTCGATTACTTTGCCTTTCATTTCTTCATTCGGAGCAGGGATTTCTGTGATAGCTTCATGAAAATCAGCATCAAAATCCGCACCGATACTTTCCATGGGTTTTAATCCTTTGTTATATAAGGTTTTGGTGAATTTATCCTGGATCAAACGGATACCTACTTTCAGTTGCTCTATATCTGTTGCAGACTCGAAAGATTTTTCTGCCCTGTGGAAATCATCTAATACAGGCAAGATATCTTGGATGATTTCTTGACCAGCCGTTTTGATGAGGTCAATTCTTTCCTTGGCAGTTCTTCTTTTAAAATTGTCAAATTCTGCAAAAAGTCGCAAATATTTATCCTTTTGTTCAGCCAGTTCTGCTTGAATCTTATTTAGCACTTCTTGCAGACCATCTACTTTTGATTCATTGCTGTCATTTTGACTTTCTTCATTTTCATTTGCGGTAGATTCAATGACCACCTCTTGTTCGTGATTTTCCATTTCTTCGCCATTTACAGGCACTTTTTCTTCGGTCATACCTGATTTTTTTCTTTTAAAAAACAAAAACTTTGCCACGCATCAAAGATGGGACAAATTGACAGTATTTCGAAGGAATTGAAATGAAATTATGGCTAAGTTTTTTATACAACCTCGAGGGTTGGTTTCTTATAACCTGCGAGGTTACTCACTCTGACTTGTAATTTTTCAATCTTTTATTGAGCTCCAACTCGATAAGTGCATGTGAAGGATTGACGGCGATCACATAGCCATCTTCATCGACTAAGAATGTCCTTGGTATGGAGCGTACGCCATATTCTACGGCTGGTTTTGAACTCCAGTAGCCAAGGTCGCTGACATGCCATTTCCAATAGAGGCTGTCTTTTTTAATCTGACTTATCCAATTTTCTTTATTATAATCTAGCGAAACATTGAAAACGGCAAAACCCTTGGTTTCTTTGCGCCATTTTTCTTTTTCATATTTTTTATATAAGGCTACTACAGCAGGATTTTTTGCCCGACAGGGTCCACACCATGAAGCCCAAAAGTCTATCAATACTACACTGCCTTTTAAATCGGAAAGCCTTAATGTATCACTGGTTGGTGAAGGATATGCTATTTCCGGTGCCAAGGTGCCGACAGTAGGAAAACCATTGGTTTTTTTTCCTGACTTTTGCGATATTGCAAATATGCTGAAGATAGCTATAATGCCTACGAGAAGAATGGCGGTGTATCTGTTCATAAATTCTTTTTATAGGGAAAACCAAAATCCGTGCCAGTTGTTTATATGCGTTTAATCTCTGCCCCTAATGCTAGCAACCTGTTTTCAATATCCTGATAACCTCTGTCAATCTGATGAATGCTGTTGATGGTAGACTTTCCGGTGGCGGATAATGCCGCAATCAGCAAAGCCACTCCTGCGCGAATATCCGGTGATGACATATTAATACCTCTTAGCTGATATTCTCTATTTATGCCGATAACAGTAGCACGGTGGGGGTCGCAGAGGATGATTTTTGCCCCCATATCTATCAATTTGTCGGTAAAATATAGGCGGCTTTCAAACATCTTTTGGTGTACCAAAAGGCTACCTTCTGCTTGCGTGGCGGTAACGAGAACAACACTCAGCAAGTCTGGTGTAAAGCCCGGCCACGGTGCATCATATATGGTCAAAATTGAGCCATCTATAAAGGTGTCCAGCTTATAGTGGTCTTGTTCAGGGATGAATAAGTCGTCACCCCTTTCTTCGATAGTGATGCCGAGCTTCCTAAACACCATTGGGATATTGCCGAGCATATCAATACGGGCATTTTTGATGGTGATTTCTGACTGCGTCATAGCGACCATACCAATAAAACTGCCCACTTCTATCATATCCGGTAGCAGCTTATGGGTAGTGCCGTGCAATTTTTTTACCCCTTCAATAGTCAACAGATTAGAGCCTATTCCGGATATTTTGGCGCCCATTTGGTTGAGCATTCTGCACAATTGTTGTAGATAAGGTTCACAGGCAGCATTGTAAATAACCGTAAGTCCTTCCGCCAGTACAGCGCACATTACCATGTTGGCAGTTCCGGTTACTGAGGGTTCTTCCAATAATATTTTTTTTCCAACGAGTTTATCTGCTTTAAGGCTGTATAAATCTTGGTGTATATCGTAGTCTAAGGTAGCGCCAAATTCTTGAAATCCGTTGAAATGGGTGTCTAACCTTCTACGTCCGATTTTATCGCCGCCCGGTTGTGGCATAAATGCTCTATGAAACCTGGAAAGCATTGGCCCCATAGTGAGCACTGACCCGCGCAAGCTTCCTGCTCTTTTTCTGAATTTGTCGGAATTGATAATTTCAGGATCTATACCTCCGGCATTGAAAGTAACCGTGTCTCTACTGTGACGAGTAGTTTTTACGCCAAGATTTTCTAATAAGACGATTAGATTGTTGACGTCAAGGATGTCAGGAATATTGGAAATGGTGACATCTTCGTCTGTAAGTAAAACTGCGGAAATAATTTGTAAAGCCTCATTTTTTGCTCCTTGAGGAATGATTTCTCCTTTTAACTTTTTACCTCCATATACTTCAAAAGCATCCTGATTCATTTCAGATATTTATTTAACGGCTAAAGTAAGGCGTTTTTGTTAAAAAAACGAATTTCCGTATGGTGAAGGCTTTTGATATGGTGGGTTAAATTTTAGAGATGTTGAGAATTATTCGCACATCCGTGGCAATTTTCCTATTAGAAATCTCTGCCGTTTACAATTTTTAAGTTCATGTGTAAGGGATTGCAGCGTTTCCATGAATAAGCGGAAAGCCCGACCCCTGACTAGGGGATACACCCATATTAATAACGTTTGCGGTTACTATTATTGTTGTTTTGTTTGTAATTGCCGTTGCTGCGGTTTTTGTTCTTATTCTTATTTTTATTTTTGTGTTGATAGCTCTGGTTATTACCTCCTCTTGTGAGTTTGGCAAAGGATTCAATATTCATTTCTTCGCTGATTTCCAATTCGCCACTAGAGATGGATTTCATATCTTCTTTTACCAATTCGAGGCTTACTTCTTCATTGCTCCATGTTTTATAGGCCATTTTCATGAAGTTGCCAATGAGTTCGGTGAAGGCGAGTTTTTTATCGCCATCTTCCATCTCTGAAGCTTTCAGAACCATCGTTTCGACATTTTTGCCATAATGACGGAACTTAATCCTGTTCTTAGGGTAGGGGAGGTGGACAGGTTTTATCCTTGCGACTTCTGGCGAAGGTTGTCCAAACGGCCAGTCAACGTCTAATTGAAAACCAGAAATGACATATAGATGATCCCATATTTTTTCTCTGTAATCATTGGCAAATTTAAGGTGAGGGTTGAGCGTACCCATTATTTCAATGATAGCTTCACAGGCTTTCAGTCGTTGATCTCTATCTTGAATGGTCATGGCGTGGTTGACGAGTTTTTGAATGTAACGTCCATATTCACGCATTTCTATATGGTTGCGACTTGAATTGTATTCCATTAAAAGATTATAATGTTGTCAAAAAAATAAAATTGTAGGAGTGATATTATCGAGTATGGTGCAAATATATAAAAAAATTATAAAACACCTTACTTAAACAACAATAAATCGTGGCATCCTATTCCAAAATCTTCAATCTTGCAAATTTAAGCATGATTTTCTTCTGACCGTGTTTGTCGAAATAGATAGTGACAATTTTATTGTCGCCATTTCCCTCGATGGAGATAACTTTCCCTTTTTCGAATTTCTCATGTTCAACGAGCGTTCCGGGTTGCAGGCTGCCGATGTCTGTCTGCACAACTGCGGCGGGTGAGGTTTTGATACTGGAGACTTTCTTGAGCTGACTGGTATCAACTTTTGTTTGGATAGGTGTTTTCGGTTTTTCAAAAATGTCTGAGGGTCTTTTTTGGTCAAACATATTACCCCAGCCGGACTGTTGTTGTGATTTTGTTTCTGTATTTCCTTTTCCAAACACTTCTGTATTGCTATCGCTGATTTCTTCAATGAAGCGACTTGGATCCTGATAATTCAATTGTCCGAATTTGTATCGGGTGAGCGCATAGGACAATGTCAGGCGTTCTTTGGCTCTGGTTATGGCAACATAAAACAGTCTTCGTTCTTCTTCGAGTTCTTCACGTGTATTGATGGAGAGTCCTGATGGGAATAGGTTTTCTTCCAGTCCTGCTACAAATACACTGGGGAACTCCAGTCCTTTTGCGGCATGGATGGTCATGAGTTTTACTTTGTCTTTATCAGCACCTTTTTCATCGTCCATATCTGTAAGCAGTGATATCTGTTGTAAGTATGCTGCCAAATCGTTTTCGGGTGCTACTTCATCTTCTTCATACTCCGGTTTTTCCTGAAGTGTATATTCTTTGATACCGTTTAGCAATTCCTGCACGTTTTCATAGCGGCTGATACCTTCAGCCGTTTTATCTTTGTATAGGTCTTCAATGAGTCCTGTTTTTCGCCCTACCTCTACAGCAATATCATAGGCATTTTTTTCTTTCAATTGGGTGCGGAAGCTTTCTATCAGCATATAAAATGCGTATAGTGAGGAGACGGCACGACCGGGGAGTCCGGTTTCTATTGGGTTTTGTATAATATCCCAAAGGGAGCACGACTTTTCTCCCGCTTTTACGATGACGGTGTTGATGGTTGTATCTCCGATACCTCTTGTTGGATAGTTGATGATTCTTTTAAAGGCCTCTTCATCTTTCGGGTTGACGATGAGGCGCAAGTATGCGATGATGTCTTTGATTTCCTTTCTTTGATAAAAGGAGATGCCGCCATATATTTTGTAGGCGATGTTTAGCTTGCGCAATGATTCTTCCAAGGCGCGCGATTGTGCATTGGTACGATAAAGAATGGCGAAATCAGTGTTGCGGAGGTGGTGCCTGTTTTTTTGTTCAAAGATAAGATTTGCAATGAGCCTTCCTTCATCTGCTTCGCTGGCAGTTTTATATACTTTTATTTTTTCACCGCCGTCTTTTTCTGTCCAGATGGTTTTGGGAAGTTGGTGGCGGTTATTTTGGATGATTTCATTGGCAGCGTTGACGATATAAGAAGTAGATCTGTAATTCTGTTCCAGTTTGAAGACTTTAAGATCGGGGTAATCTCTTTCGAAATTGAGGATATTCTGGATGGTAGCGCCCCGGAATGCGTAGATACTTTGTGCATCATCGCCAACGACGCAAATATTTTCGTTTACAGCAGCTAGTCGCTTTACGATGGCATATTGTGCTGAGTTGGTATCTTGAAACTCATCGATAAGTACATGCGTAAATCGATGCTGATATTTATGTAGTACTTCTGGGAATTTCTCTAAAAGTTCAAACATCTTAAAAAGGAGGTCGTCAAAGTCCATAGCACCAGCAAGGAAGCAACGGTGGGCATATTTGGCATATAGTTCAGCAGTTTTAGGTCTGCCGGCGGACTCATCATCGGCAATATAATCAATGTTTGCTGCATATTCCTTTGGCCCCATAAGGTTGTTTTTTGCTGCTGAGATTCTAAAGAATATATTAGCAGGCTTGTACAGCTTATCATTGAGTTCTTCTTCCTTAATGATTGCCTTCAGTAAACTTTTAGCATCATCGGTATCGTAAATCGTAAAATTTCGGGGATAGCCAAGTTTTTCTGCTTCGATGCGCAAGATTCTGGCAAAAACGCTGTGGAAGGTACCCATATATAGGTTTTTTGCTTCCGAACCTACAATATGGCTAATTCTTTCTCGCATTTCCTGAGACGCCTTATTCGTAAATGTTAATGCCAATATCCGAAATGGGTCGACGCCTGATTTGATGAGGTGAGCAATTCTATAAGTCAGCACGCGTGTTTTCCCGGAGCCTGGTCCGGCAATAATCATTACCGGACCGTCTGTTTGTGTAACGGCCAGTAGCTGAGGTTCATTTAAGCCCGACAGATAATTTTCTTCCATTGCCTCAAAGATAAGCACTGTATCAGGAAATTTCAGATTAAGTATTCCACAATAGGCGGGAATCAACCCTGGAGGTTGATTTATTTGTCGAATAAACTGTCAACCTCCGAGGTTGATTTTTCGGTATTTATATTAATTTTGAAGCATGCTAAAACATATTGAATTTATTGAGAAATTGCGAATAGAACTGCAAGGAACACTTCCCGGAACGGTGGCTCATGAAAAAATGCGGCCTTACTTGCGATTGGATCCTTCATTAAACATACCTATTCCACCTACCGCTAAGAAGAGTGCTGTTTTATGTTTAATATATCCTTTGGAAGAAGTCCCTCACCTTGCATTAATTGAACGCCCTGTTTATGAAGGTGTTCACAGTGGGCAGTTGGCATTTCCTGGTGGGAAACCGGAACCGCATGACATCAATCTTTTACAAACGGCGCTGAGGGAGGCTTATGAGGAAGTACGCATCTTAGAAGATAAGATAACTGTTTTGGGTAAATTGACAGATGTATATGTATGGGCGAGTAATTTTCTGGTATCGCCATTTGTGGCATACGCTATGGAACGTCCCACATTTATTCCCGATCCGTCAGAGGTGCAAAGTATTCTGGAAATTCCGGTGCATACATTTTTAAATGAGGATATTGTAAAGGAAAAACCTATGCAATCTAAGTTGAATACCTTATTAAATGCGCCTTATTTTGATTTGGACGGAAAGGTGCTTTGGGGTGCTACTGCCATGATGATCAGTGAATTGAAGGATATCATGCTTCGCTTCAATGATTAGCCGAGCTTAATACCCGTGATGGGACGTATATTGTCTTTAGCGTCCTGATTTTCGTCTATGGATTTATTGTTAGGAAGTGATTTTATGGAGAATAATACGATGGAAAGCATGATGGCGACTGCCAGTAATGCAACCATCATCCATAAATTACCGAGGAATTGAAGGTAATACCCAAAGACAATAAATCCAATATTGACAATAGACAATAATACGGAAGCTTGAACATGTGATAACCCAATATCGATTAATTTATGGTGAATATGGTTTCTATCTGCTTCAAAAGGTGACTTGCCATTGAGGATTCTGAGGGAAAATGCCCTTAGTGTATCAAATAATGGGATGATTAATATGGCGACAGCCATGCCAGGAGCTGCCGTTATCCAGAAGTGACCTCCAATATTTTGTAAGTGGATGATTTCGCTTTTTTCTATAAACTCAATAGCGAGGATAGATGAAAGTATGCCAATGGTAAGGCTACCAGAATCGCCCATAAATATTTTTGCCGGAGTAAAGTTATATTTGATAAAGGCAAATAATGATCCGACAATTGCGGAGGCAAGAATGGCAAAATCGTTGTAGTCATTCAAATAAAACCATCCGCCAAATGCAGAAGCGATGATCACTCCTGAGAATGCCGCTAAACAATTGATACCATCAATCAAATTGAAAGAATTGACAATAAGTATAATAACGAACATCGTCAGGGCGATGCTTACAAAGTAATTCAGGTGAGAGATATTGAATACACCATAAAGACTTGTGATGCGTATATCTCCGAAGTATGCAATGATGAAGGCTGCCGCTACTTGACCGATAAATTTCTTATAGGCTGTTAATTCTACTATATCATCTTTAGCTCCCAAGATAAATACCAAACAGAATGCCGCCATGATGAATTGCAGTTTTGGCGTAATGGCAAAATTGGCATATAAACATACTGAAATAAGAAATCCGGCAAAAATTCCTATTCCACCTAAGGTAGGTATTTTAGAATGATGTGATTTTCTTTGTCCCGGCGTATCATATAGGTGTTTTATTTCAGCTACCGATATGATAGAAGGTATGACAAAAAACGTAATCAAAAACGCATTAATAGATGCAGCAATAACACTCAGCATAAAGTTCCCTTATGGCAAAAATACATTTTTCTCGGATAATATTACTAAAAGATTAAAAAAAACGACGGATTAAGTTGGAATATTTCCTATTCACCACATACTGATCGAATTTCTCTAAAACCCTAATTCTGCCATTTTTCGATATATTTATTTTTTCGTTTATGTCTAAAGATATGTATTCCAATATTTTTTCTGTTAAAGAGTCGGTGCTTCTTGCTTTAGCAATTAATCCGCTTTCCCCATCCATCATTGTATCTTTGCATCCGGGTGCATCGGTGGTAATACAGAACTTTTCCATCGACATCCCTTCGACGATGACACGTGGCAATCCTTCTCTGTAAGAGGGCAGTACAATGCAATCTGCCTGACATACATACGGTCTGATATCGGTAGCAAAAGGGAAATATTCAATAACGCCTTCCTGCAACCATTCTTTTAATTGGGCTTCGGAAATCGCCGCTGGGTTGTGTTCGTCTAATTCTCCCAGCACCTGAAAATGTGTTTCGGGATGCTTTTCTTTTACACATCGTGCCGTCTCGATATATTCTATGATTCCTTTGTCTGTTAATAGGCGGCTAACCATTAAAAAAATGATTTTGTTCGTTTTTTCCTTTTTAGAACAATAATCCGGATGATAAAAATCTGTATCCAAGCCTGAACCGGGGAAAACAGCGTGGTTTTCTTTTGTTAGCAATCCATTTTCCAGAAATATATCTTCATCGTCCTGATTTTGAAAGATGACATAATCGGATTTGGAAAAGGCTTTTTGATAAAGTTTTTTCGCAATAGTATTCGCAATGCCGTCACTCAGAAAAATATAACCCAATCCGGTTACTGTACAAAAGGTCTTGATTCCAAGCGACTTAGCAGCAAATGTGCCGTAAATATTGGGTTTAATGGTATATTGTAAGACAAGGTCTAATTTCGCTTCCTTGTATATTTTCCTCAATTCTCGAATCAAAAGTAAGTCATTCAACGGATTTGTTCCTTTGCGTGCCAGACCTTTTATTTCGATATGTTCAACTCCTGCATTCGTAATTCTGATGGTGTGTTCATCGTGCGGGGCAATAGCAATAATATGATGGCCTTCCTGTTGTAAGCTGTTGATTAATCCTAGCCGATAATTGGCGATATTGAAGGAAGTATTGGAAACGATTCCAATACGCAACGCCTTCTCATGTTTATGACTTTTTGAGGTCATGACATATATTTTCTATACCAATTTTGAAACACCAATAATGCCCATACAACGGCATGTGTATCACCGGGATTGTTAGAGAAGAGTTGTCGGATGGTTTTTTTTACAAATTCCGGATGGAACAGTCCTTGCTCCTGAATATATTGATCGCTTAACAAATCATCTGTTATCAACGACTTAAGTTCTTTTTTAAACCATGGTAAGAGGGGTACTTCAAATCCTTTTTTTGGACGATTGTACAATTCTGGTGGCAACATGTTTCGGAAGGTGTCTTGAACGATTTTCTTCTTGAGGTGCTGGTCAATCTTACTTGATACGGGCAGTGAGAATGCAAATTCCAACACCCTATAATCCAGGAATGGCACACGTACTTCCAAGGAATTTGCCATAGACATCATATCCACTTTTGTGAGCATATCTCCTTGTAAAACCAGTTGAACATCAGCCAGTAGTGTATCATTTAATGTGCCATTTTCGCGAATGAATCCCGAGTAACGATTTTTGCGGATAAGTTGCTCATGCTGGTCGAATGTTTCCGATAGCAATGTTGCTACTTGTTGTTCATTCAGGAAGGTACATAATCGCCAGTAACGTTCAGCAGGGCTGAGGCGCATTCCTTCTGCAAAGCGTTGTAATTGCCGGATGGTGTTACTCCATTTGCCATTTCTGGATTTTGGTAGCCTTTTCCATAATGGCAACAGACTGCTGACAAATTTGGCATCTAAGCCGTTTTGGCGCATCTTCAGCTCTCCAAAATGTTTATTATAGCCGGCAAACAACTCATCACCACCATCTCCCGAGAGTGCTACGGTAACGTGTTTTCTGGTTTGTTCCGACAAAAGGTTGACTAATAGTGCTGATGAATCTGCAAAGGGTTCATCTATATAGTCGAATATGCCGTGGAGGCTATGGAGTAAATCGTCATTTTTTAGCTTAAAAACGGTATGATTTGTATTGAAATGTTTTGCCACGAGGTTGGCATAAGGTGTTTCGTCAAAGAATCCCGCATCCTCAAAACCTATAGAGAAGGTGTTTAAGTGTTGTGTATGTCGAGATGCCAACCCAACAATAACCGATGAATCAATACCGCCACTCAGGAATGCACCCAGTGGCACATCCGCAATCAGTCTAGATTTTACGGCATCGTCCAGAATTTGCTCCAATTCTTGTTGCTGATGAGCATAGCTCTCGGAAGTAAATACTGTCTGACCGGGCGTGTATGGCAGGTGATACCATTTTTTTACCGTTATCTTATCTTGAGCGATAAAAATAGCATGTCCCGGTTCCAGTTTCTGCACATCTTTAAAGATGGAATAGGGTGCCGGAATATAGTTTAGTTGAAAATATAGTGCCAACGAGTTGCGATCGATGGTTTTTTGTACTGGAAAAGCCAACAATGATTTCATTTCTGAGGCAAAGAAAAACCCAGCATCATTTTGCGTGTAAACCAATGGTTTGATACCCAATCTGTCTCGTGCAATGAAAAGTGAGTTTTCTTGTTTGTTATAAATGGCAAAAGCAAAGAACCCATTGAGTTGATTCAGCATGCTTTCCCCGAAATGGATATATTGATAGAGCAATACTTCGGTATCGGAGCTCGATTTAAATGGAATATTGAAAGGTGCTAATGCTGATTTTAAGGTGGGGTAGTTAAAGATTTCTCCATTAAAAATAATAGCATAATTGCCGGTATGATCCCAAAAAGGTTGATGCCCGGAAGGAGAGGTGTCTATAATTGAAAGGCGTGCATGTCCGAAACCAACGAAGTCATTTTGGAAAGACGATTGGAAATCGGGACCTCTTTTATTGAGTTGGAGGGTTGCCTCTTGTAATATCTGTTCATCGATAGTTGATTTCCCAAAAGTATAATGCCCACAGATTCCACACATAATAACAATCTTTAGTGAGGAAAACCTATTTTTCTTGACTGAAAAGGGATATTGGGAACATAAAGTTCGGTAAGTAATCGAAGACTTATATTTGGAACGACCAACATGCTAAACAAATATCTTTTTGAAATATTCTATCGTTAAAGGGAGGCCATTATCGAAACTAAATTCAGGAGTGTAACCAAGGAGATTTTGTGCTTTTGAGATATCTGCCAACGAGTTTCTTACATCGCCTTCTCTTGGTGCGCGGTGGATGGCATCTATGTCTTTATTTAGATAGTTTTTTATGCGTCGGTACATGTCGTTTACAGTGAAGTTTTCTCCTACGGCAACATTATATACTTGATTCAAAGCCGCTGTATTATCCGTAAATAACGCTCGCATATTTGCTTGAACAGCGTTTGCTACATAGGTAAAGTCTCTAGTTTGTTCACCATCACCATTGATATAAGGTGCTGTATTCTCCATTAGGCATTTGATGAATAAGGGAATAACGGCAGCATAAGGTCCGTCCGGATCTTGTTTTGGGCCATAGACATTAAAATAGCGCAACCCAATAATTTCCATGCCATAAGTGAGGGCAAATACTTTTGCATATAGTTCATTGGTCAGTTTGCTGACGGCATAAGGCGAAAGTGGGTTGCCGATTTTATGTTCTTGTTTGGGTAGATTGGGTTCATCGCCGTACACAGAGGAGGAGGAAGCATACACAAAACGCTTGATACCGGCTTCCTTTGCTGCAAACAGCATGTTTACAAAACCACCTACGTTGATGTCATTGGTGGCGGAGGGATTAGAAATGGAGCGTGGTACAGAACCGAGCGCAGCCTGATGGCATACTAAATCCATGCCTTCAACGGCTTTTTTACAATCGTTTTCACTTCTGATATCGCCTTCATAAAGTTCAAAATTGGGGTGTAGCAAAAAAGGTTCGATATTCGATCTTCTTCCCGTGATAAAATTATCCATCACGCGAACTTTAACACCTTTATTCAGAAATTCTTCTGCTATATTACAACCGATAAATCCTGCTCCACCAGTAATTAATACGGAAGTATTAGCGAATTTTGCTTCATTTAATACCATAAGGCAAATATAAGGCTTCCAAGAATAAAAATCGATTAATTTTCAATTGCCTGGAGTAGGGCGATGAAAATCAATCCTCAGTGAATATTTAGCATCGTGTTTTTACAATAAATTTCTAATTTTGCGAGAGATGCATTTATTATTGTCAATAGACTGGAAGATTCTCTATGCCAAGGATTTGTTTTTAAGTCCTTTGTATTTAGCATTGATATATTTATGGGCATATTATAAGAAAAGTTCCACCTATAAAGGTACTGATATTGAGAAATATTTTATTCCTGCATTAACGGTAAGGATGGTAGGCGCGGTACTTACGGCGTTGATGTATCAATACTATTACCATTATGGTGACCCATTTTCTTACTGGTTATGTATAAAATTCTGTTGGGATAAGATTCTGGTAAGCCCGGAAACATACTTTAATGTGATGTTAAAGCCGTTTTCGACCTATAGCTATGAGACGATGGATGTTTTGGGAGAGTTGGACTATTTCAAGTTTTTCCGTGATCCTTCGACGAATTTAGTTATTCGGGCAGGTTTATTATTTAGCTTATTTAGCTTTAACACCTTTCTGCCAGTGTCTTATTTTATTACCATATTTGCATTTTTGGGCAGTTGGCGGTTATTCCTTACGTTTAGTGAGTTATATCCCAAGATGAAGAGAGAGGTTGCTTTTGCCACATTATTTGTGCCATCAGTTTTCTTTTGGGGTACCGGTGTTATGAAAGACCCTCTGTGTATCGGAGCGCTCGGGTATTTTACCTATGCTGTTTATCAAATCTTCTTTAAGCGAAAGAATATATTCACTTCTATAATTTGGATATTACTAAGCATATATATTATCGCTAGTGTAAAGACGTATATTATCATGTCATATGCTCCTGCGATAGTCATTTGGGTGATTAGCCACTATTGGGGAAGTATCTCAAATAAATTTGTTAAGATACTTGCGGGACCTATATTTGTTGCAGTTGGGTTGTTAGGTGGGGTATTGGTATTAAAGCAGTTTAGTAGCTCAGGACAAAAGTATTCATTAGAGAAGTTAATGGAAACAGCCCAATCCACGCAAAGTTGGCTCACCCTCGTTTCGGAGCAGAATGACGGTTCTGCTTATAGTCTTGGCATAATTGAGTATACACCATTTGGGTTGTTAAAAGTAGCACCCAAAGCGATAAATGTTACCTTATTCAGGCCGTATCCTTGGGAGGCAAGGAAGCCAATTCTTATTCCGGCAGCCTTAGAAAGTTTATTTTGTCTTCTACTAACTATTTATATCTTCTTTAAAATAGGCATCTTCCGTACGTTGAGGGCAATGGTAAATAACTCAGAGGTGTTGTTTTGTATGATATTCTCGTTGATATTTGCCTTCGCAGTAGGATTTAGTACTTTTAATTTTGGGGCTTTGGTGCGGTATAAGATACCTTGTATGCCTTTTTATTTTTTGGCACTGGCAATACTTTATAAGCAAAATCATCAATTTTTTCAGAAAAAGACCAAGAAAATAGTAAAGAAGAAGATGGTCGCAACAAAAAGTAGCCTACCTGCTTAAGTGTTTTTGTTGTACTTTCTTTTTCCAGTTGGAGATAATCTTTAATGAATAGTCTTCTATCAGGTAATAAAAGATACTGGAGGTGAACACTGCAAACGGCAAGCATAACCAATAATAGCGCTGATAAAATTGTCGTTCTCCCGTAAATTTCCACAATAATGTAATGATGATGAGAAAGGTAGGGAAGTGAATTAAATAGAGACTATAACTGATTTTTCCTAGGTATTTCAATCCTTTAATGATGAAATTTTCTTTGACATGATAGTCGGTGAATAATAAAATCATGGTACTGCCCCACAGTGCGCCAAAGAATAAACTTAAATTATATACCGGAATATGATATCCTTTAAAATTATAATCGTGAATAACACCGCCTACTAATGTTAATCCTAAAAACAGTATTGATGCCGGAATAAGATATTTCAGTGGGAAGATATCACCTTCCTTGCGCCGATTTCTCCAATCAAAGAGAAACATACCCAGTGCGAAATAAAAGGAATATTTGAGATAAAAGCGGATGATGACATGGAATTTATAAAAATTCTCTTCATCCAGCCAGAAAGTTGCTGTAAGAAAAATCATGGCGGAAATCGTCAAATAGACCGTGCTGCTTCTCCAAACAAAAGGGGCTATGGCATAAAAGATCAATTCAAATAGTAATGACCAAACGACAAAATTGGAGCCAAAATAATAACCATCTGTTCTCAAGAATAGCAAATTGCGGAGAAAAGAACTCAGGTTTTGATTTTTATAGCTCCCTACCATATAGCTATTAAAGTCATCTGTAAGATTATTATTTGCAATATCCGGTTGAATATAGCGTGCTAAAATCATGGCACCATATGCAACGCCCATAGAAGCGAAGAAGGGTATATAAATCCTAAGAAACCTATTAAAATAAAACTCTTTCAAAGACCAGTTGTTTTTTTGGAAGCTATAAGAGATAAAGAATCCGGAAAGGACATAGAACACCATTACCATAGCGGTGCCATTAGAGAAGCACATGTCCACGGCAAAGGCAAAATAATCCATTATTCCCCACCCGCTTCTTGGAAATTGTTCTACATAAGCACTACCACCCACCCAGAATATCCATTTAGAATGACAGATGGCCACAAAGAAGGCGGCAAATCCTCTTATAGAATGTAATAAGGTTAGTTTATCAACACTAAGATGCTTATTTTCCATGCAAATTTTTGAATGCTAGTATTTTCTTAATTCCATCTTCCATGGTTATTAGAGGTCTATTGATGGCTTCCCTCATTTTGGAAATATCCGGTTGCCTTCTCGTCATATCTCCTTCTTTTAATGGGTCGAGGTGGATAATTCTTGAAGAAGAGCCTGTAACATCAATGATGGTTTTTGCCAAATCTACAATGGTTATCAACTCATCATTGCCTAAGTTTACAACATCATTCAGGAAGGCAGATTCATTGAGTGCATACTCAGTTGCATCTAAATTATCATCGATATAACAGAAAGTCCTTGTTTGAAGCCCATCTCCATAAACAGTAATGTCTTGATTTGCTAATGCGGCATCCAAAAACTTGCTCATCACAAAATCAGTACTTTGCTTGGGACCATAAGTGTTAAAGAACCTGAATATCGTATAGTCAAGACCATATTCTTGCTTATAAGAGCGACAAAATGCTTCTCCAACATTCTTTACAATGGCATATGGAAGTCTAGAGTTCAAAGGAGTTCTCGTTTCGTGCTGTGGCAACTCCACTGGTTCTCCATAAACTTCTGAAGAAGAAGAGTAGAATATACGCTTCACTCCGGTGTTTTTACATAAGTCTAAGACATTTTTAATCCCTTGGATATCTTCTAATACCATAACAGGATGATCCAATGTCCGTTTAACGCCTACAACTGCGGCATAGTGAAATACATAATCAAAACTGTAAGCAGTCATAATGGCTGCTATATCGTTATAGTTGTTGACATCGCATTTGATGAACTTACATCTTGGAGAGGTAGGTACTTTCCAAAATTCTCCAGTAAGTAAATTGTCAACGGCCACCACAAAAGTGTCCTTGTCATTTAATAACCTTTCTGCTAATGAACCCGGAATAAATCCTGCCCCGCCTGTAATTAAAATCTTCCTCATGCTACTAATAATGGTCAAAAATAGCAATTGTGACCAAATTATTCATATTTCTCTTGAAAGTCTATTTGATTAAATTGGTAGTTAAGCCTAAAGCCGCCCGAACGAATAAATTTACGAAAAGGTTTGTTGTCCATTGAAACAATAGGAATGGAACGGTAAGCAATCAGTTCATTAGGTTCATGAACGATATAGCTACTTAAGGTATTTCTATCTGTTTTATCAGTAAGCGAGAGTACCAAGCCATGCTGAATATATGCTAGTTTGTATACCTCCCAAACATCATCAGCTAAACGATTATTTAAGAAATAATTTCTTTTGTATTTGCGCAATAATTCTGAACTACCAATATTGAATAAAGTATCCTCCTTCAAAGGGCTGGTTAATGAGATAAAATGGTCATCACTTTTTTTAATGTATCCATCTCTTTCAATTTCATCTTCTTTGAAGATGGATAGGTTAAAATAAAGAATGTCCTGTTGATATATAATTATAGCATTTTTAGTTAACTCCATTTTAATATCGAAATATGCTATTGAATCCATTTCCAGAAATAATTTCGGGAAATAATGAATGTTATATTGTATATGGCTACTAT
This sequence comes from Chitinophagales bacterium, assembly GCA_019694955.1. Classification (GTDB taxonomy): domain Bacteria; phylum Bacteroidota; class Bacteroidia; order Chitinophagales; family JADIYW01; genus JADIYW01. The sequence goes on from JAIBAX010000008.1 coordinate 77,290, forward strand.
CTTGGATGATACTATCTGTGAGATAATACCATCCCACCAGATCCTTGTCGAATGCCGTAAGGTTTTTTTTATCTTTTGGCATAGGCTGTTGAAAATAAACTCCTGAGCATCTGGTGAAGAGCAGAAGTGCGCAAAAGAGAATGATTGGAAAAGAGAACATTTTCAAACAAGCCATACCAATAAATATAAATTTATAAAGGAGGATCTACTTTTTTCACTTCGAGAACGCCTCTTGTATTAGAGATTAATAAAGCATAAAAGCCACCTCCATTTTGATAATCCACCCCATTGCTACCGCCAAAATATGGGGCGATATATTCCTTAAAGGTTCTGTCCTGATATGTTAAAGAACTGTTGGACGCAAAATGGTTATGTCCAGCCAAAAAAACACTTTTGTTATAATAAGCAATAAATTCTTTCAGGCGGTTCTTTTTCTGGTCTATCGTTGTACCGCTTGCATTCCAATCTGTCCACCAATCATCAGAAGTGTTAAAAGGATAATGCTGAAAAAACAATACCACACTATTTGTATCAGTTGGGAGTAAATCTTTCATATCTTGAATTTGTTCTTCTGCAGAAACATAATTTTGACAGCCTGCACCTCCGGTAAGAATATTACAGGTGGCAGGCCACCCTTGCGGATAATAATAGGATGGCTGGTACAGAAATGTATTAAAATTCACAATGTGTACCCCTTTATATTGTGCATAGAAATTTCTGGGACCTCCATTTTCTCTATTGGGATATGGTTTCAAGTGTTCAACAGCCGTGTAAGAAAAATGAGTACTCACTTTTTGAGATTGCTGATATGTCCATTTACAGAATGCCTTAGTATCTTCATTTGATAGATGCCCTGCTAAAGAATACCCTTTGCTGCCATCACTCCATTCATCAGGATCCCAATCATGATTGCCAAAACCTGCTAAAAACAAGATGCCATTAGAATATAAATCAGACCATATAGCAGAATCATTTTTTATTGAAGTAGTGCGATCAGCACTAATATCACCACCTAAAAGTATAATCTCCGGATCAATCCTATATTCACTTCCGGAACCATAATCAAAATACAAACTAGTGTGGGTTTTTAAGTCGATTAGCTTTTGTACATAATAAGAAAGTTCCTCATCCGTATTATCCCTCATTCTGGGTTCGGAATCCCCAATAAAGAGAAGCGTAAAGATTTGTTCCACTTCAGGAGTGCCTGTTGACGCATTTTCTTTTTTGCAAGCAATAAACAAACCAAGTAAAATACAGTACAGATAATTTAATTTCATTTTTTACTTTTTGTAAAAATACAAGTATTCTGTTATGTAGAACGCGTAATTATTTTGAAATGTACTTTTTGCCATGAAAAATAGACAATATGCTCAATTATGAATGGGAGATAGATAGTCTTCCTAAGACTGTGACACTAAAATCCTACCAAATAATCTAACCTCCGAGGTTAAATATTTTTATAACATATTATCAATCAATTTTTTAAAAAAATCACACGTTTTTTTTTAGTCAACCCTCGAGGTTACGGCTTCGGTATATAATCTTTAGAACACCTAACCTCGGAGGTTGTTTGAGATCAACCCTCGAGGTTAAGGCTGTGACGTAGTTAATACTAAAATAATCTTAAAATTAATCAGGTTATAGCAAGTTTTAAAAATATGCTATATATTTGCTTTTATGAAAAATTGTGTAGCTATACTTCTAAACGCTGCGGCATGTTGTTGCTGTTGTTGTTGCCCACATATGGGTGAGGTATAGTTATTGGAAAAGATATTTCTAAACTGCTTGCAAGCCTCGCCTGAAAATGGTGAGGTTTTTTTTTGCAATAAAATGAAGGAAATGGAAGTGTTAACAGTACAAACAGATATAAAAGAGCGCCTTGGGAGGATAAGTCAATTAGTGGGCAATACTCCACTCGCTGATATTTCAGTATTATCTCCGAATCCGGATGTTCGCATTTTGGCGAAAGTAGAATGGCAACAACTTTCCAATAGTGTGAAGGCCAGAGCAGCTTTCAATATTATAAAACATGCAGTGGAAAATGGGGAAATCCATTCAGGAAGAGGATTGATAGATGCCTCTAGTGGCAATACAGCCGTAGCCTACGCAGCCGTAGGTGCCGCACTTGGTATTCCAATTACTATCTGCCTCCCCGAAAATGCTTCATCACAAAAGAAAATTGCCCTACATGCCTTGGGTGCAACAACTGTCCTTACTTCTAAGTTTGGCACTACTGACGAAGCGCAACAAAAGGCTAAGGAATTGGCAATGAACCATCCGGAGAAATATTGGTATGCCGACCAATATGCCAATGAAGATAATTGGAGGGCCCACTATTATGGAACAGCTCAGGAAATCTTATATCAGACAAATGCAAGCATTACCCATTTTGTTGCAGGGTTAGGAACAACCGGTACTTTTATGGGCATCGGAAGAAGGCTTAAAGCAGAAAACCCTGACATCCAACTAATATCCCTCCAACCGGATGTTGCCATGCACGGATTGGAAGGTTGGAAGCACCTTGAATCGGCAAAAGTACCCAAGATTTATGATGCGGAATTGGCAAATGACGCTTTCTTTATTGACACTTGGGAGGCATATGAGGTACTTAAAAAAACGGCTAAGGAGACAGGATTATTGGTGAGCCCTTCTGCTGCTGCCAATATTGCCGGAGCAATTAAATTAGCTAACACAATTACATCAGGAACGATTGTAACCATATTAACAGATCATGGTAGTAATTACCCTGAAATTTTAAATGAAATCTTTAACTAGGGAAAATGAAAAAATTAATACTGGAAGAAAAGGCATTTAATATTATTGCTGAACATGGAAGTACAGATTTCCCGAACGAATGTTGCGGGTTTCTTTTTGGTAAGGATAAAGAAGGCAAACGTACCATTACTGAAGCTAATCCGGTTGTGAACGCCAAACAAGGTGATCAGCGCCGCAGGTTTGAGATTGCCCCAAACGATTATATAAAAGCAGAAATGTATGCATTACAGAACGATTTGCAACTGTTGGGCGTATATCATTCACATCCGCAACATCCTGCCATCCCATCGGAGCATGACCTTAAAGTGGCCTTGCCTTTCTTTTCTTATGTCATTATTTCAGTCATAGATGGCATAGTGGATCATATCCGTTCCTGGCAATTGAACGATGAAGGAACATTTGAAGAAGAGACCGTTCAAAGAAATATATTTTCATTAAATTAAACAATTTTATATATGGCGCAAATTATAATACCTACTCCTTTGCGAAAATACACAGAAGAACAGGCAGTATTTACAACCGACCAACCAACTGTTGAGCTTGCTATCAACGAATTAGTCAATAAGTTTCCGGCACTAAAAACGCAGGTTATAGATAATAGCGGCAAGCTTAGGAGTTTTATAAAAGTATTTATTGGCGAAGAGGATATAAGAGGCCTCGGAGGTGAGCAAGCCACTATTGGCGACAAAGACGTTGTAAGCCTGATTCCTGCAATTGCAGGTGGAGTAAGTGTATCATTAAACTGAACATTATCATGGAAGAAATAATATTATCAAAAGAAGAATTGAGCCGCTATTCGCGGCATATTATTATCCCCGAAGTGGGATTGGAAGGACAGAAAAAACTCAAAGCGGCGAAGGTCTTAGTGGTAGGAACCGGCGGATTGGGGAGTCCACTATTGTTATACTTAACCGCTGCAGGCATTGGCACCATTGGAATAGTAGATTTTGATGTGGTAGATGAAAGCAACCTTCAACGTCAGGTGTTGTTTACAGTGGAGGATATTGGCGTTCCCAAAGTGATGGCCGCCAAGAAACGTCTACAGGCGCTCAACCCACATGTAAAGTTTGAAGTGTATAATGAAATGTTGGATAGCACAAATGCCTTGCAGATCTTTAAAAATTATGATGTTGTTGCAGATGGTACCGATAATTTTCCAACAAGATATCTGGTGAATGATGCCTGTTATTTAACAGGTATACCAAATGTATATGCTTCCATTTTTAGATTTGATGGGCAAGTATCAGTTTTTAATTATAGAGATAATTCTGGAGAATTAGGTCCTAATTATCGAGATTTATATCCTGAGCCACCTCCGCCGGGTTTAGTGCCCAGCTGTGCAGAAGGAGGCGTCATCGGCGTACTTCCCGGGATTATTGGAAGCCTTCAAGCCAATGAAGTGATAAAAATCATTACCGGAATGGGGGATACTTTGTCTGGAAGGTTATTTGCCTTCGACGCTTTAGGATTTACTACCAGAATTTTTAAAGTCTTTAAAGATAAAACCAATCCCTTGAGTGGCGAAAATCCAACACAAAAGACATTGATTGATTATCAGCAATTCTGTGGTATTACGGCAGAGAAAGATAAACAAGCCAATGAAATTAAAGAAATTACAGTAGAGGCATTCATGCGTATGAAAAATGAGCATGAAACTTTCCAACTCATTGATGTTAGGGAACAGTTTGAGTATGACTTAGTGAATATGGAGGGGGAGTTGATTCCCTTGGGTACGCTGCTCAATAATGTGAACAAGATTGCACAAGACAAAATGGTGGTAGTACACTGTAAGAGTGGTGCAAGAAGTGCAAGAGCCATACAATCGTTGCAGGCATTAGGATTCAAGAATTTATATAACCTGAAAGGCGGTATTTTGGCATATATCAAAGAATTTGAGCCTGAGTTGCCATTGTATTAAAAATAAAAGACAAACTTGGCTTATAACAAGATGATTTATAAAGTAGTCCACTCGTGTTCTCGTCGAGACACGAGAACGAGGAATTTGGTTCTATTAATGAGCTATTTTATAATTACTTTTGTGATTATATCGTCCAGCAATCTTTAACGATGGCAACGATATACCAAGAATCATCATATTTTTCCCATACTATTCTAAGTGCCTGCCAATCCATGCCTTGATATTCTTTGTTAAAACCACTAAAGAAATATTCAACAAATTGGCTGCCGGGAAATTTTTCTGCTACATTAGAAGGTGTGTTTCCCGTTTTATTGCATTGGTTAATAGAGATTTTTTCCGACTGAATGAAATTGTATTTCGAGATGAAAGCATCCAAGTAATGCTTAAAATCCATGTTTATAGGTTCTCCTGAGCCATCATAAATGCCAAAGTTGATAATGGTTGAATCACCGTAATACTTGCTGATTTGTTCCCTGGAAAGCGTTGGGTGTATTTGTTCGTCGATATAGGCGTATGGTGAAAATAGCACACCTTTCTTCGGATGTATTAAAACAATCAGGTTGCTGATTTCGCCTTCCTGTATTGCCTTTACCGCAGAGAAGGATAGCTGTTCCAAAATCTCTTCAGTAGAAATGTGTTTCGTTTCATGCGGTAAGGAACTTTTCACCTTAGGTTTCACACAATAAGCAAAGAGCAATATTGCCATAGAAAAAATCGTGTAACCAATTTTCTTCTGAAAAATATTCATTCAGTTAATTTCTTTTATACATTCATACAAAACGCTTGCCAAATAAGAATGATAAAACGCCCCCCTTTCTTAATCATTGTAATGACGGAGCAAAATTATTATAATATTATGATGGAAATGAATTTTTAGAAGACTTTTTTTATTAAATACAGAATATTATCTTTGCACCTCGTTTTGAAGAAGTTCTTATTGCGGGCGTGGCGAAATTGGTAGACGCACTAGACTTAGGATCTAGCGCCGCGAGGTGTGGGGGTTCGAGTCCCTTCGCCCGCACTTAAAGCACAGTCAGGGTATGTTTATCCTGACTGTGTTTATTTAACACCTAAAAATTTTTAATGTGAATATTATTAGAGAAAATATCGACGAACTCAATGCTATCCTTAAGGTAACCATTTCTAAAGAGGATTATCTCCCAAAATTGGAAGAAGGTCTTAAGAATGCAAAAAAAAATATCAACCTGAATGGCTTCCGTAAAGGCATGGTACCAACAGGAATCGTAAAGAAAATGTATGGCAATGCTATACTTTTTGAAGAACTGAACAAAGTAATTGGTGAAGCCACCAATCAATATTTTAAAGAGGAGAACCTAAACATCTTAGGGAGACCTTTACAAAAGAACATGATTGAAGAAGTGGACATCAACCAACCTACTGATGTTGAACTAGAATATGAAATTGGCCTCGCTCCCGAAATTGACCTTTCCAAAATTGAAGGGTTGGCAGTTTCAACACAAACGTTGATGATTTCCGAAGAGGATGTTGAGAAGGAATTAGAGAACTTAAGGAAAAGATACGGTGTCTCCAGTGAGATTGAAAGCTATCAGGATGAAGCAGATATCATCAATGTCTCCTTTGCTGAGATGGCTGACGATAAAGAAAAAGAAAATGGAATAAAATCGCATACTTCTATTACACTCAGCATGATTAAAGACAAGAAATTGTCTTCAAAAATTCAGCAGTCAAAAAAGGGAGATGCGTTTGAAGTAGATATCTTTAAGGATTTCGATCGTGAAAAAGAAGCCATTGCCAAACATATTTTAGGACTAAAAGAAGGCGTTCCTGCTGACATGAGTGAGGATTTTAATATGACCATTACTTCATTCCAACATTTAGAACCGGCAGAACTCAATCAGGAATTATTTGACAAAGTGTTTGGCGCTGATAGAGTAACTACTTTGGAACAGGCTAAAGAGGCACTGAGAACCGAAATGAGCAATTATTTTGTCGAGATGGCAGAGAATAGAAAAAAGCAATCCATCATCGATGCTGTCTTAGGTAGACTGAATCTGGAACTTCCTGACGATTTTCTGAAAAGATGGTTGATGACAGCCAATGAAAAACCGCTGACACAAGAACAAATAGAAGCAGAATATCCACATTTTTCTCACGACCTTAGATGGACCATCGTTTCAGCAAAAATGCAAGATGAGCATGACTTGAGACCTAATTTTGACGATATTAAAGCATACTCAAAAGAACAAACTAAGAAGCAGTTTGAGCGTTTCTCACCCAATGGCGAACCCATCAGTGAAGAAACTATTGAGATGATAAGCAACCAAATGCTCGCAAAAGAAGACTATGTCAAAAAGTCATATGATGCCGTGTTGGAACAAAAGTTGTTTGATTTCCTTCAAACCAAGTTGACTGTTTCAGCGGAGGCAGTAGCTTTGGAGGATTTCTTCAAAAAAAATTAAAAGTTTATGAACAATCAGAATGAATTCAGAAAATATGCCATCCACCACCTCGGCATGTCTTCCAATGCTTTAGACCAGTACATGCAACACAATATTGTTAGCTTAACACCTAATATTATTGAAGAACGACCTATGAATATTGCGGCATTGGACGTGTTTTCAAGGTTGATGATGGATAGGATTATTTTCTTAGGTACTGCCATCGATGATTATGTTGGAAATATTATTACAGCGCAATTATTGTTCCTAGAGTCGGCAGATGCTGCACGCGATGTAATGATTTATGTGAACAGTCCCGGAGGTAGCGTTTATGCAGGTTTAGGTATTTATGATACCATGCAATATATCAGACCGGAAATCAACACCATTTGTACCGGTATTGCCGCATCAATGGCAGCGGTTTTGATGTGTGCCGGAGAAAAAGGTAAGAGAAGTGCACTGAAACACAGCCGCATCATGATCCATCAACCGATGGGTGGCGCACAAGGACAAGTAAGTGAAATAGAAATTACTTACAAGCAAATCACCATGTTGAAGAAAGAATTATACGATATCATTGCCAACCATTCCGGTCAATCCTATGAAAAAGTAGAAAAAGACAGCGATAGAGATTATTGGATGACTTCAGAAGAGGCCAAAGAATACGGTATGATTGACGAAGTACTCTTCAAAAATAAACTAACAAAATAATATACATGTCTGTAAAGAAAGGAAACCAACGGTGTTCGTTTTGTGGTAAACCCAAAGATGAAGTGATGATACTCATTGCAGGAATCGAAGGGTTTATCTGTGAGAATTGTGTGGATCAGGCACAAAGCATCGTCTTAGACGAACTGTCCCACAAGAACCATCAACATAGCACCGTTGGTTTACCTGCTTCTAAAGTTGCCAAGCCCAAAGAAATCAAATTTTTCTTAGATCAGTATATCATCGGACAAGAAGATGCTAAAAAGGTAATTTCTGTTGCTGTTTACAATCATTACAAAAGACTCAACCAGCCACATCATGACGAAGATGTAGAGATTGAAAAATCGAATATTATCTTAGTAGGAAGAACGGGTACCGGCAAGACATTAATTGCAAAAACCATCGCCAAGCTACTGAATGTGCCTTTTACCATTGTAGATGCTACGGTATTTACTGAGGCAGGTTATGTAGGTGAAGATGTGGAGAGTATCTTATCCAGGTTGTTACAGGTATGTAATTATGATACCAAGGCAGCCGAGAGAGGTATTGTCTATATTGATGAGATCGATAAAATTGCCAGAAAAAGCGACAATCCTTCCATTACCAGAGATGTTTCGGGGGAAGGTGTGCAGCAGTCCATGCTAAAATTATTGGAAGGTACGGAAGTATATGTTCCGCCACAGGGTGGACGCAAGCATCCGGAGCAAAAGATGATTAAAGTAGACACCAAGAACATCCTCTTTATCTGCGGCGGTGCATTTGACGGACTGGAGCGCATCATTGCGAAACGAGCACAAGCGACTACAGTAGGCTTTAAAAAAGCGGATAATAGAATTGATATCGACAAAGACAATCTTTTGGAATACGTCAATCACCACGACTTGAAATCCTTTGGGTTAATTCCCGAACTTTTGGGTCGTTTGCCCGTATTATGTCACCTTGATCCATTGGATAAAATTGCTTTAAGAGCCATCTTAACAGAGCCTAAAAATGCCCTTTTTAAGCAATATGAAAAGCTATTTCAAATGGAAAACATCACCTTTGAAATGGATGAAGCAGCCATCGAGTTTATCGTTGACAAGGCTTTTGAGTTTAAGTTAGGGGCTCGTGGATTGCGTTCTATTTGTGAGTCTATCATAAACGATGCCATGTATGAACTTCCCGGTCAGACGGAAATCAGCCGCTTCATCATCACCAAAGAATACGCCGAAGAAAAACTCAACAAGAGCAAGTTGCGCAAGTTGAAGGTGGCGTAAAGAATGGGTTGGTATCTTCATTGTACAACAAATCACTCGGTACTGACTTAAGATTTTGACAACATTTTCAGGTGTGACCAACGGCGTACTAAAAGGACAACCTCCACCGAAACCGACTTTATGCACCTTGTCTAATTATTTATACGATTTAGGTTTACTTAGTGTTGTGAATAGGATAGTTCAGAGTAGATAAAATAAATCAGTTCAATTATCATTTACCCACTCTTCCTTCTCAAAATCCCATCTAATATTAGCATTACAATATCGTGGGTCATCTTTTGATAAGATTACTTTATTTTCTTCAATGAACCAAACCTTTTTCTTATTATAGTGTGCAACAATCCTATCAATTACACTTGTGTGGTCATAAACACAAATAGGTTCTAACCCTATACATTCTTCCTTTCTTACTTTAATTTCTCGCGGAGGTTCATAATAATATAATGTACACTCTAAAGTATATCCATCCTGCAAAAATGCGGGAGGTATCTTTAATACTTCTTCATAACGCACCTCAGTATTTGCAATCACCTCAAAAACTCCATCCTTAATAACATATTCATATAAAGCAACATAAAATAGTATTGGCGACTTGATTAAATCTTTCAATAAAAATTCATCGAAATGTTTTTCGTCAATTCTATAGTCGTATACACAAATATTGGTTTGACTTAATACCTTCCCAAATGATAATTTTCCATCCCCTGTCGGAATTTTTAGTATTAATCCGTCTTTTATTCGTTGTCTTTTTGCCATCTCTTTATCAAAAATTCTTATTGCCTATATGAATATGTTACTAAAAATGAAGAATCATTCTTTGGCAAAGGAGTTTCTACCAAATATAACATTACTCCATCGTAGTCTTGATATTTCATATAGGAATAATAGTATGAATTGAAGCACAATACTACATTGAATTCACTTTCACCAAAGTGCTTATCTCTGATTACAAATTTTTTAATCTCGGCTTCAACTTTATTAAAAAGAGTATCCTTAATTATTTCCTGCCCAAAAATCATACTTGGAAAAAAACAGAAAAGCAAAGCCAATTTATTCATTAATCCACATTTTATTTCATCTAACTAATGTTTTGACAAGGCAAGTTTTGCTTACCCATAACAACACTTTTGCTAATCATTTCTTTTACACTCCATCAACAATAACATCAATCATCCCTATTCTCACTAGAATAACTAGAAATGAATGACATTTTATCATTAATCTTAAATTCATCTTTAATATTCGGAAATTTAGTGTAATTCTCAGTCTTTTCCCTTACAAATTCAACATATTTAACGAGGTAGTTATCTAATTCTTGTAGAGAGTAACACCTCATTTCTAAAATTGGTTTACTCCAATTAGAATTGTTAACTAATTTTATTTGAAAACTTCCTTTTTTATGCCATCTATTTGCAGAATGCCATCCTATATCAATGATATATTGACCCTCACCAAATGCGATTGCCAATAAATCTTCTGTTAAAAAATCCTCCTGCTCATTTAATGACAATGTAGTGCTTATATGGAAACAATCTAAAAATACCCAACCTTTGCCAAAATCAATCTCTGTATAAATAAATTTTCTTATCATTTTTTTCCTTTGTATTACTGTATATCTTTTTTATATGCTGCTTTCGTAAAAGGACAACCTTGTACAGTTGTAAGACTATTAGTAGTAAATCATCCTAAAATTTTTTGACGTTTGCTTATGGATTTACCTTGATTTGCAGTAGAAAATAAACCATCATATAATAGCGTCCTAATAGGACAACCTCCACCGAAAACCGACAGCAATAGGCGATTTCTTCAACCTGTAGAATGTATTAATGCTCCAACACGAATCCCTTTTTCAACTAATTCATTATATTTCTTTACCGCAAAATCTGTTCTTAAAATGTGATAAGGTATATTTTTACTCTCAAGATATTCAATACATTCCTTTGTGACTTTCAGCATTTCTTTATATCCTGTTGATAATACCACAATTTCAGCATCTTGTGCAAGTAATTCAATCACATCGTTTTTTTGAATACCTGACTCATGCTTAGTTCCTGTTTCTTTCCAATTCCAACTTCTTGCTCCACTTGGAAAAATCTTAGCATCTTTAAATTTTTCTAATGACTCTATTTTTAATAGCCCCCATTCTACTTTTAATATTTTTGGTGAATTGAATCTAAAAGAGATATCACTTAAAACAATCCTAAAACCTAAATTATTTAAGACTGTTTCAGATGAAAGGTAATACCTCTGGCTATTTAAATCACTTTTATCTTTATAATAGCAAGTTTTAACCATTGAATTAATAGAATTACCCACCCAATTAACTTTTACAGAATTATTATATTGCATATAATAATCTCTACACCATATTGCTTCACTTGAGATTAAATCATTTTCTTTATGTTGAATCTTAAATAAACCATATTGCATTTCACATGGAAGCTTAAAAAAATAATCTTCCGATAGTATTTCATAATAATGAACATTTAATTGATTGATAATTAAGCATGCATCTTGCCAAGACACTCCATTTCTGCCATCAATTTTATATTGTAATAATGTCTTTAAATTATTACTTAAATCATCTAAATTTATAAAGTCAGAAATCCAAAAACCTTTGTCAACCAAACTTTCTATACTTCTTGATTGATTGTTTTTATATTCTGTTGCAGTAACATTTCCAGCTTCTACCCATTTAAAATTAATAAGCTTTTTAATATCGTAATGCTCTATCAAAAATGAATCACCTTTAACTATTTTATTCATATCAGAATTCAAATTTTACACCCATCCCAAGTTTTAACAAGGTTTGCTACCCTAAGATAGAAGTTTTTTGATTTAGTAGTTTGTTGGTTTATGATAAGTTTTAATTCTACCGATTCTTGTTTCATTCAGTGCCTTTTTATCTAATTTTACTTGTAACATTTACTAGCTACTTAACATTGCTTCAATCTGTTGCTGTGTAAAGATTTCGTAGCAATCAGAAGGCAAATATGTAGTGACAACAAATCGAATGACATTTTCTTTTTTATACAAATTCCTATTTCCTAAATTACTGTATTACTATCTACCACTTTTAGGGTTGGGTATTAAAATCAGATTCCTCATAAAACCTGACACCTGTAATTTTATGCTCAGTTAAAATATCTTTTACTCGTTCCGATACGTAAAAAGAATCATCAAAATGTCCAATCCTAAATACGTCATAATCCCAAATATTAAATCCTTCTTTAAAATGATACCCATTCTTTGCTACTAATTTTAAGAAAATACTTTCAATGCAATTTTCCTAATACGCTTGTATTACTCCCTCTCTGTTTGCAGGCACTATTGTATCTAATTCCGTAATATCTCCTAACATATCTTCAACTAATATAAAATTACTCTTTTCATAATCAATATAATGTGTTAAATCGCTGTTAAAGAACATAAAATTATAACCAACGATTTGCTTGTCAATAATTTTAACAAATTGTATCTCTTTTAGATTGTATTCTTTCAAAAAATCACAAAAATTTTCTTTTAGTATAATACCATCTAAAGATAATGTTCCTTCATATAATACATCTGGCAGGGGCTTGTTTTTTTTCTTATATAATCGTAGCCAATCAATCGTATCATAGGGGTAGTTAGAATACTTATTTCGTTTAGTTAAATTAATTGGAGGGATATCCACCATTGCATGACAATCATTATCTAAACGAGGTATTAAGTTGTAAATCTTCATAAAAGAATTATTTTGATGGTTGTTTATATTTTCCGACAATATTTCCAAAAATTAAATTAAATATTAACCCTATTTTCAAATATAAGGATAATCAGTCTGGAAATAATGACGTTGCATTGGGAAGATGCGGATTTCTTCATCAATATCGTTTTCCAAAGCTGAATTTTATGCCACTTTATTTGGTTGTAAAGTTATTTTGCATCTTAAATAACTTGTTTATTACCAGTTTTAGTTTAGTTTATTCTTGGACAGCGCTTCGTGGAATATTCAATCCGGCTAATGGTATTTCAAATTCATGAAGTTCCTTAAATTTTAGAAATACTTTCTCGGGATAAATCGTTGCTTCTTCAATATTAAATTTGCTTAATTTGGCTGGCAAATTAATTTCTTTGTGAAAGATTGAATCTTTTACGTTTCCGATAAATAGAATTTTATTTGGTTTTGAATCTGTTTTATAAACAAAGAAATCATATTCTGATTCATTTGTTTTATATGTTACATATTCATTAATTCCTGTATTTCCACATACAAATAAACTTCTGTAATTAAACCCATGCCCTCTTTCGAGTAATATTGTAGATGGGAATTTGTAATAGAATTTAGGTGTAATATATCCGTCTATATTAACAAAATTTTCTTCAATCTTGAAGGTTTTTTCTCCTATTTTGACATAAATATGGTAAAATGAATCAATAAGTACATATTTCACTGCATCACCATCATCAAAAATTGTATCAAGGACAGAGAATTCAGGTATCTTATCACTACAATTTTGTTGCAATGTGTTAATATTTGATATCTTACTATCGTTATTTGTTGAACAACTAATAATAATAAGTATGCATGTAAAATAACTAAGAAATCTTACCATGTTTCATTAAAGTCTTTATTTGGATAAATTTTTTCATATTCCACAAATGAATCATTAACATCATTGCCATAGCCTTTAAATATTTTTTATCAATAGTATTACCATTTTGACTCCCAAAAACAGTCAACCATAATTAACAGCCTACAAATAAACAAATGTATCATGTTTTCTTCAAATGCTGATTTCGCTTAAATAAAATTGAAGGCAATCAGAAAGATAACGAATAAGATTCCAAGAAGTGAGACGATAAAAAAACTGTCTGCAATAAGTTCGAATCTTCGTTCAAGTACATTATGTCGCGTTTTAATAGAGATAAACTAGAAAAAACAAGAAAAGGTAAGCGCTACAGCGATGATAGACGTGAGTTCGTCAATAATGGAAGCTTCCGTCTTATCGCGAATATGCAGTGAAGTGATTACAAATAGGCAAAAACCCAATAGATTTGCCGCTGTACCGAGTATATGCTGAGAAGTGTTATTTGCCATAAACAACCGCTACTCTACTGTCACACTCTTTGCCAAGTTTCTTGGTTGGTCAACATCACAACCCCTCATTACTGCAATATGATATGATAATAGCTGGAGCGGTATCACACTAAGTAGTGGTGATAAAGGTTCTGCGGTGGCGGGGATTGGAATAGTAAATTCCGCCAATTTAGAGACTTCCTTATCATCTTCATTGACAATAGCGATGATGCGGCCTTTCCTGGATTTTACCTCTTCAATATTGCTGAGCACCTTCTCATAGTGTTCGATATTGGTAGCTACAACAAGTACCGGCATATTCTCATCAATGAGGGCAATTGGCCCGTGCTTCATTTCGGCGGCGGGATAGCCTTCAGCATGTATATAAGAAATTTCTTTCAACTTCAGTGCGCCTTCCAAGGCTACCGGGAAATTATAACCCCGACCCAGATAAAGGAAGTTGGTGGCGTCTTTGAATGTTTTAGCAATATTCTTGATGCGTTTATCCAACTTAAGGATTTCCTCAATTTTTGTAGAAATCTGCCCTAATTCTCCAACATACTGATGGAACAAAGATTTGGAGAGCGTTCCCTTTTTATAGGCCAGTTGCAGCGCCATCATAGCAAGGATGGTTACCTGAGTAGTAAAAGCTTTTGTAGAAGCGACGCCAATTTCAGGTCCCGCATGTGTGTACGATCCGGCATCTGTCATCCTAGAAATGGCAGAACCGACTACATTACAAATGCCATAGGTGAGTGCGCCTTTCTTCTTGGCGAGTTCCAATGCCGCCTTCGTATCAGCCGTTTCACCGGATTGCGAGATGGCAATAACAATATCGTCTTCAAAAATAATTGGATTGCGGTACCTAAACTCGGAGGCATATTCTACCTCAACAGGAATGCGTGCTAAGTCTTCAATGAGATATTCGCCAATGAGGGAAGAGTGCCATGAAGTGCCACAGGCAACAAAGATAATCCTTCGAGCATTTATAAAAGTCTTCTCAAACTCATCTACGCCGCCCAGTTTTACAGTGAAATTATGCTTGTCAATTCTACCCCTGATAGCATTGGTGACGGCTTGTGGTTGTTCGAAAATCTCTTTCAGCATAAAGTGATCAAAACCACTTTTTTCTAATTCCTCCAGTTTATATTCCAATTCATCCACATATGGCGCGTGAAAAGTATTGTCTTTGATAGATTTAAGGGTGATTTCTCCATCCTTTGTCAAGGTAGCAATTTGACCATCTTCCAAAAAAGAGACTTTTTTGGTGTGTTCCACCAGCGGTGAGCCATCTGAAGCGATATAAAACTCATTGTCTCCATAACCTATTACCATTGGGCTGCTTAATTTTGCAACCACTAGCCTGTCCGGCTCATCCATCGACATAACAATGATGGCATAAGCTCCGATAACACCTTGTAGTGCCAAGCGAACGGCCTCTTCAAGTTTTGCGCCCGTATTTTTTTGTACATCTTCAATTAAGTGTACCAATACTTCGGTATCTGTTTCAGAACTGAACTTATAGCCTCTATTAATTAGTTCTGCCTTTAAAGTGGTGTAATTCTCAATAATGCCGTTGTGAATCAAGGCAATATGACCACTGGTAGTAAAGTGCGGGTGGGCATTTACATCATTAGCTTCTCCGTGTGTGGCCCATCTTGTGTGACCAATACCAATATTCCCTTTTTTGGACTTGTCCTTAGTGAAATCTTCTAAGTTTTTTACCTTGCCTTTCTTCTTATAAACATGTAAGTGATTGTGTTCGTCGAGTAATGCTACGCCGGCACTATCATATCCACGATATTCCAATCTTTTTAATCCATTAATGATAATAGGATAGGCTTCTTTCTGACCGATATATGCAACTATTCCACACATGTGATGATATATAAAATTTTTAAATAATGTGTAAAATCTATGCCATACTTAATGTTATAAAAAGAAGAAATTATTACCGCCAAGTTAATAAATCTTTTCTAATTAAGTGTGGTATATTTTAAATTTAACTTCATTTTGTACTTGGGATTTGGGTTATTACTGCCGCCAATCATCAGCCTATATGGGGGCAAATTGTTCAAATTGAAAGTTGAAGATTTTGAAACAATGGGCGACGTCATGATATAAATACCTTTGTTTTCTTCTTTCTCCAAGACAACATCTTGTAAGAAGGTGGTAATATTTATCTTATAGGTATAGATTTTTCTTCCAAACTCATCTTTTGTAGAATCGGCAAAACCACCTACATTTGAAGCTTGAATGCCACTAAAATTGGTAGGTAAATCGGCAGAATCATTTCTTAAAACATATAAGAGATTCGGTGGTGAGATAATTTCACTTTGCGCATCATATATCTGGCTTACGACTAATTCAGCTTTATTAATAGCGATTGTTCCATAATTCTTGATCGTTGGGAACTGCACCCAAGTACGTACACCTGATTGTCCTTGAATGTAATTTATTTCATCGCCATTGGGTAATCCCGAATTAATAGAACTTGCTACGACGGTACCTGCATAGCTGTGTTGGAATTTATTAAAAGTATTGATGTTTGCATATAAAGGATAGTCTCTGGTCAAAGAATCATCTTTATCTGTATGGTAATAAACGACTAGTTTTGACTTGAGGTTGGTGGTGCTGATTTGCGCCATGCCATTCCCTGATGATCCTTCCGGCGTAATGTAAATACCGGGGAGATAGTTAAGGAAGTTGGATGTTGAAGACATGGTATTGGATCCCCATTGACTTACCAACGAGTAGGCAAAGAAATTAGACATCTTAATCCTAAGAAGATTCGTAGAACCTGATGTATCACTATAACCGACTTTTGTTTTTATGGTAGGCTTAAAATAAACATTTTCGGCACGCCCTATTTCTGTAAACGCTTCTGGTGTTTCGTTTGAATAATGAGCAGTGTCCCAATCAAAATCAAGGTCTTGTTTGGTGACCTTGAAGTTTTGAGCAACATTGGTGTCACCATAGAATCCGGTATAATACAGATATAAAACCGCAGAGTCAACATAATAATTGGGAAGTGTATCTTTTATACCTAACACAATACCCAGCTGGCACAATATGGAAGCACTGCTTTTGCCGAACAGTGGGTCATTAATCGTTCCAAGCATGTTAGCGGCTAATTTATCTGATCTTAAATTTACATCATATTGCGTCTGAGATAAAATAGTTGTTGTGTCATTGAAGATAAGATTTAAATCATCATCACCCGGCAAAATTCCTGTTCCTACATTACTGGGTTTTTTACAACCGAAGAAACTAAGCAATATAACTATGAAAAGGATAGATCTTGAAATGCTCATACTGATTAGTTCAATAAAGATTTATAAAATTCCAGATATTTAGTAGTTAGGTCTTCTAAAGAAGGATGGTCAAGGAGATTTTTATCTGGATGCTCACTTAACAATGCTTCAGCGTAAGATATGTCGGTAGCACCTTTTACTAAGGCATCGGCATATTGAGCAGCGCCTTTTTGCAATCCTATGAAATCCAATGATTTAAAGGCATCTAATTCGCTATCACTAATTTCCTTACTAATCAAAGCTTTTTGCAAAAGATTGCCGTTTAGTGTTTCGTCAAAACTTTTCTCATACAAACTATATACCACTTTTGAATTGCTGAAAACTGGGTCTTTTGCATAGGCAGTTTTTATAAATGCCGGAATTAGGCTAGTCATCCAGCCATGGCAGTGGATAATACTTGGTGGCCAGCCAAACTTCTTGACAGTTTCAAGTACCCCTTTACAGAAAAATACCATTCTTTCGGCATTGTCATCATAAAAGGTCTCATTGTCATCATTGAATACAGTCTTTCTTTTGAAATATTCATCATTATCCAAAAAATAAACCTGAATGCGCGCACCCGGTAGGGAGGCTACTTTGATGATTAAAGGGATATCTTCATCATCAATAATGATATTCATACCGGAAAGTCGAACCACTTCATGTAAACGGTTTCTTCTTTCATTTATTATTCCGAACCTTGGCATTAAGACACGTACTTCCATGCCACCATCTTGAGTACTGATTGCGGTTCTTCTTACGAGATCCGCCATTTCTGTAATAAGTAAGTAGGGATCCATCTCCTGAGCCACTAATAACACACGCTTTTTTTCCATTTAAATCCCGATTTATTAAGATTTCACAAATTGTTTACACTAAAATTCACGCAAAGGTACGAAATTTATACTTTGAAATCGATTGATAGACAATTTTAGATAGGTTAATAAAACATAAAAAATTGAAAGTATTCACAACAGCAGTAGAATTGCGCCACTATTTGGAAGAACAAAGAACGCTTGGTAAAAAGATTGGCTTTGTGCCTACCATGGGGGCTTTGCATGATGGGCATATCTCCTTAGTGCAGCAGTGTTTAAGTACAGTAGAGGACATGGTATGTGTAGCATCTATTTTTGTTAACCCAACGCAGTTTAATGATAAGAAGGATTACGAGAAATACCCAATAACAATAGATCAGGATTTGGAAATGCTCCTAAAGGCAGGGTGTGAAGTAGTTTTCCTTCCAAGTGTAGATGAAATATACCCAAATGGTTTGCAGACAGATATCGCCGTTGACTTAGGTTTTCTGGGAACCACCCTTGAAGCGGCCCACAGACCGGGGCATTTTCAAGGCGTGGTACAGGTTGTCAAAATATTGTTGGACAAAGTGCAACCGGATTTTTTATTCCTTGGACAGAAGGATTATCAGCAGTGCATGGTAATAACCAGATTAGTGGAGGCATTTAATATGCCCGTAGAAATAGTTATCTGCCCAACAAAAAGAGAGGTGTCCGGGCTCGCCATGAGTTCACGAAATCGGCGATTAAGTGATCAAGAAACCGCTCTTGCAACTAATTTATCAAAAATTTTGTTTGAGATAAAGAAGAATTATAAAAGAGAAATGCCGAAAGAATGGGTGGTCTATGGTATACAGTTTTTGAAGGGTTTTCCAGAGATATCCCTTGAGTATCTTTCAGTTGTGGATGGGAAAACATTACAGGAAATCCAGGATTGGCAGGATACAAAAAATGCCGTTGCATTGATAGCAGCAAAAATTGGTACTGTGAGATTGATAGATAATCTGACAATTTATTAACTTTGTCCCGCGAAAAGATGTTTGTACATATATTCAAAGCTAAGATTCACAGAGCGACAGTAACTGAAGCTAACCTCAATTACGTCGGCTCCATTACCATAGATGAAAATCTTTTGGACGCTTCAGGAATACTTCCCAATGAAAAAGTTCAGGTGGTAAATATTAATAACGGAGAGCGTTTTGAAACATACGTGATTCGTGGAGAACGCGGTTCAGGTGCTATTTGCCTCAATGGTCCGGCAGCGAGAAAAGTGGCTGTAGGGGATAAAGTGATTATCATAACTTATGCTTTAATGGATACGGAAGCCGCAAAAACATACCAACCAAAGGTAGTTTTTGTGGATGAGAACAATCAAATCGCACAATAGTTCCCAATAATGTTTTTGGAAACATGTTTCCATATGCCGTTTATGGGAGTAGCATGGATTAGTATAACTTGATAATACTGTGTTTTGAAGCAAAAAGTAGGAAATTTTATCAAACTGGCATTGTCATTAGGCTTTGGCATTTTCTTGTTTTGGGTGTTCTTAGGACGTATGTCTCCTGAAGAAAAACAGCAAACCCTCCAAACCATAAAAAGCGCTAAATGGGGATGGTTGCTATTGATTCCGGCATTAGGTTTTCTCAGCAATTTCAATAGGTCAGAACGGTGGAGATACTTACTACAATCTGTCGGTTATCAACCACGGTTTTGGAATACCTTCTTTTCCGTGATGATCATGTATTTCGCCAACCTCTTTATCCCAAGATCCGGTGAAGTTTTGCGTTGTACTATTCTGAACAAATATGAGGATATTCCCGTAGATAAAGCCATTGGAACCATGTTGTTAGAGCGAATCCTCGACTTGGTGACAGTTCTATTGATTGCCGGGGTGTTGTTTTTAGCAGAAGGGGATAAATTGCTAAAAATGTGGGAACAAAAAAATACCAGCGCAGAAGCCGCTAACACACCATGGATCATTCAATACATCATTCCCATCATTCTGTTGGTAGGGGTTGGTACGGTATCGCTTTATATTTGGAAGAAATTTGGCTTCAGGAAATTCATCGATATAGTAAGAGGAAAGTTTATGGGCGTTTGGGAAGGCTTGCGTTCCATCAGAAATGTTAAACAACCCATTCGTTTTACCCTCCATACCATTAGCATGTGGGTATGCTATTGGGGTATGAGTTACTTCGCATTTAGGGCTTTACCTGAAACAGCCCACCTCTCTATTTGGGCAGGAATGGCATGTTTAGTATTCGGAGGCTTTGCCATGGTAGCTGCTCCGGGCGGAATCGGTACATTCTTCGTAGCAATTGCATTGGTACTCACTCAATACGATATAGATTTAAATATCGGGAAGGCTTTTGGTCTTTCGGTTTGGGCTATGCAAACGCTGGCTGCTTTCAGTGGAGGACTCATTTCCTTTGCGGTACTAGCTTTAATGAATAAAAATGCACTTTCCCTAAGGAAAAACGATTTGTAATTGGCGGAAATTATATACCAGACAGCGCTACAGCATCTGAGAGAGCAATATGCTCTTCAGAAAATAGTATTTACAAACGGCTGTTTCGACCTATTACATGAAGGTCACCGATATTGTTTTCAGGAGGCTAAAAAATTGGGTGATATTTTAGTAGTTGGCGTTAATGCCGATGATTCTATTAAAAGATTAAAAGGCGCAGAGCGTCCCAAAGAGTCACTCGACACCAGAATACAACATTTGAAGGAGATAAAAGAAATAGACTTTCTCATTAGCTTTGAGGAAGATACACCTATAAAGATTATTCTTGAATTATGTCCGAACATCCTTGTCAAAGGAGGCGATTATACCATTGAAACTATAATTGGCGCTAAAGAAGTATTGGAACGTGGGGGAGAAGTGGTCATTATTCCACAGTTGCCGGGATATTCCACTACCAAAAAAATAAGTGAGCTTTGAGATAAATGATAATTTTAGGATTTGCGATGCTGTAAAATGTTTAGATAAGAAAAAGATTAATCCTAAATTTGTTGCAATAATTTTTTTGATGTTGAATTTTTTGAAACTAGAATCGTTGCGCAAGCATCAGATAGCCTTGATATTGGCTTTAGGAGGTATTTTTTGTCTTATAAATATATTGCTTTTTTTCTCGCTTACAATTGATGATGCATTTATCTCCTACCGATATGCCAAAATATTCATAGACCATGGCATATGGAATTGGAATCCAAATCACCATATGGTGGAGGCTTATACTACCTTCACACATACCATTCTTCCCGTAATACCCTATGCTTTGGGTTTCAGTATTCCCATTTTCATGAAGCTTTTCTCATTATTACTACTGGTGCTAATTATAAGAAGATTGACAGGAATTGAAGATAACTTGTTCAGAACGATAGCGATTTTTGTAGTTCTCGTAAATCCACTCTTTTATATACACGCTTTCGCAGGCATAGAAACCATCCTTTTCGTATACCTCATTTTCGACTCATCCTATATGATTTTATACAGATTCTTCGATAAGAATAAAACAATTTTCTTTTTCTTTCTGTATCAATTACTGCTACCCTTAACACGACCAGAAGGAGCCTTATTTTCAATGATGAATATTGCCGTATTGTTTTTTATGGTATACACCGGAAGGAAGTCCATGAAACTAAAGCATTTTTTTCTTTGGCTAGGAGGAATAGCCATCATAGGTATTGCATATTTTGCTTGGCGATTCCAGTATTTTGGTAAACTCTTTCCCAACCCTTTTTATTTTAAAACGGTCATTGGCAGTGAGCAACGTGCAAGTTTTGATTTCCTATTTAACAATATTAAGCCAAATTTGATTTATATATTCATAGGTATTCTATGTTTTCTAAACCTAAAAGACAATAGGAAGTACTTTTTTCTGCTCATGTTGCCAACACTAATAATTTGCATAGGATTATATATTCGCTCAAATCTATTGATGAATTATGCCAATAGGTTTGAGTTTCAGATCATGATTGCCTTCAATCTCCTGTTGCTGTTTCACCAAAAAAGAAGGCCATTGTATTTGACAGCTATTTTTCTGTTAGTGTTTTTAGTATTTTCTACCCATATCCGTAGTAATATTAATCTTATCAGCTATTACCCTCGGGTATATATGGCGCATCAAAAAATTGGAGAAGCACTAGAGCCATATAAAGATAAAGGTTATAAATTAATGGTTGGCGATGCAGGATTTACGCCATTCTATGCAGATTGGAACACGGTGGATTATACCGGTCTTGCCAATGGAGATTTAGCGGCAAATTTTTTTACAACAGATTATTTCATCCAAAATAAACCCGATGTTATTATTCTGAACTGTTCAGCGCCTTCCGCAGATAAATACCATAGAGGGTACAATATGAATGTAGTTTATGATTATCTACGCAAAAATACGGGCGAGTACGAACAAGTAGCTGTGAATAAATGGAGTCATAACCACTATTTAATTTGTTTCGTTCGTAAGCAGATGGAAGATTTTGCTCCCATAAAGAGCGTACTATCAGAAATTGGGAAGCAATCATATGCTGTTAATGAATCTTATACTATTAATAACCCACAGTTTATCAAAGACATCATAACACAGAAGTACTTAAAGACACAATAATCCCCGCCTCGGAGTTTCAACCCTCGAGGTTGAAAAATGGGTTATATCTTTTCTCGAACCCAATTTTCGTTACAGCACCATGACCGCTGTAAACCTCTGTCTCATCATCCAAGGTGAATAATTTCGTTTGAATGCTGTTGATAAGTGTTGCATAGTTGCCACCCGGAAGATCCGTTCTGCCAATGCTGCCTTGAAACAATACATCACCGCTAATAATATAACCTTCCTGTCTATTGTAAAAGCAAATACTGCCCGGCGAATGCCCGGGTGTAAATAATATTTCAAATTTGGCATCATGAAGTGCTAAAACATCGTTTTCTTCCAAAAATATATCTGCGGCTTGTTGTGGAGGGAGATGCACGCCAAACATCCTTGATATCTGTGGTGCCATTTCCAAAACAGGAATCTCTAAAGGATGAATGGCAAGCTTTAAGCCATAACGCTCTTTGAGCAACTCATTACCAAAAATGTGATCGAGGTGACAATGAGTATTGAGCAATCTCACAGGGCGCAAACCTTGGCTATCAATATAATTTGTGAGTTCATTTTTTTCGGCATCAGTATAACAACCGGGGTCAATTATCCAACAATCTTTGCTTTCATGTGTTATGATATAGGTGTTTTCCTGAAAAGGGCCGAAACAAAAGGAAGTAATAGTTGTCATTTTTTACCGTTTAATATGTATATTGGCTTACATTTGCAAAAATAACAATAAAGAGAAGAGTGAGAAGTATGACTAAAAAATATAAATACAGTCTGTGGGCATTCCTGTTACTCTTTAGTAATATCCGGATTTTCGGTCAAGGACAAGGTACGCAGATACAGTTTGGTCAGAATAGGGTGCAATACCATGACTTCGACTGGCAATATTACGATAGTGAAAATTTTACCACTTATTTTTATCCGGGCGGGCAAAATATTGCCAAGTTTGTTGTCATGGCAGCAGAAGACAGGGTGATAAAAATGGAAGAACAGTTCAATTATCGCATCAACACTAAAGTAGAAATCCTAGTTTATAACGATATTACAGATTTAGCCCAGACGAATATTGGCTTAGGAAATGAAAGCTATAACCTCGGCGGTAAGAACCGCATCATTGGCAATAAGATATTCTTATATTTCAATGGCGACCACAATCAATTGAATACAGACTTGAATGAAAGTTTGGCAAGAATCTTTGTCAGCTCCATGATGTCGGGCTCTACGATTCAAGAAATTTTGCAGAACACCATTTTTGGCAACCTCCCACCATGGTATAGCGAAGGATTAATTCAATATGTTTCACAGGAATGGAATACAACTAAAGATGGTGAATTACGAGACTATCTCTCTGAAGCTAAAGTGACTAAATTTAGTAAACTGGCGCAAGAAAACCCAACACTTGCAGGTCATTCCATGTGGTACTTTATTGAGCAGAAATATGGCAAGGACCTCCTTAAAGACGTAATTTATCTCTCAAGAATCAACAAAAATGCCTTCAATGGTTTCGGTTATATTCTAGGAACGACAGAACCGCAGTTAGAGATTGACTGGTTGGCATTTTATAGCGAGCGCGTGAAGGAAGACAAAGAACTTAGGCAAGAAGTTCCAATAGAGCAAAAACTGGCACTCAAAGTGCGAAAAGGCAGAGATATTGCACAGCTAAAATCTTCACCAGATGGCGCTAAATTAGCATATGCTGTCCATAATGGTGGCGCATTCAAGCTTTTTATCTACGATAAAGAACATAAAAAATCAAAGAAATATCTCAAGGGAGGTTTTAAGTCAGAAGACTATCCACACGATAATTCTTATCCGCAAATAGCATGGTCACCGAATGGAGGAACACTAGTAATGTCCTATGAAAAGAAGGATAGAATCAAGTTATTGCTGTTAGATTTAACCACCAAGGAGAAGAAGAAAATCAGGATGGAGAACTTCCAACGCATTAATGACATCACCTTCACAGGAAATGCGCAAGAAGTGGTGCTGAGTGCCCAAGTTAATGGCAAATCAGACTTATATTTATTCTCCTTGTCAAACCCCAGAACAACACCGATTACCAATGATTTTTGGGACGATTTACAGCCTTCCTACATCAATGCAAATGGCAATGAAGGAATATTGTTTGTTTCCAATAGACGAAATGATACAATTATTGATGAAGGCTTAGATACCATACTGCCGTTAGGCACCTATGATGTGTTCTTTTATGACCTGAAAAAGAAAGAAAAATCCCTTTCCCGACTTACAAATACGCCATTTGCTTCCGAGAAAATGCCCATTCCTGTCTCAAATGGAAATATTCAGTACTTAAGTGATGAGAGTGGCATATATGGCATAAACGAAATGAGCCTTCTGCAAACAATCAGTTATTATAAAGAAGTATGGCAAGATGTAGATGGAAACATCATCGAAACGGATAATTACGGTATAGACACCACTCAATTAAAAAAAACCACTATTCCGGTTCTAAAAATAACAGGAATGGAAGCTAAAGGCAGTAATTTTTGGAAAAATATTGTAGCACATACAGCCGCAGCTAAATCCAATGATTATTACTTACTTACCAAAATAAAAGGAAAGCCACGGGTGATCTACCAATCCAATACCTTTGCAGATAAAGTCGAGCGAGTGGGTGAAACAAATTTCAGAATAGAGCGTACCAATGTTGCAACTTTAAACTTTACTCCTCAAGGCAATGGCGATTCTCTTTCGCTCACCATACAAGATAAGCTGGGTTTAGATTCTTTATTTAATGAGAAAACAAATTACCAGTTCTCCACCCAATATAGCACTATCCTAACACCGCAAGGATCTTCTGAGTCATCCTCAAGCAACAACTATGTACAGGCGGGTTCAGTAGCATCTTTGCAAAGTTTGCAGTTCAATCCTGCTAAAACTGTCCCATATAGGGCAAAATTCTCCTCTGATTATTTGGTGACAGCATTGGACAATAGTTTAGCCTTCCAAACATATGAAAATTTCAGCCTGTCAGGATCTACCTTTAACTATCCCGATTTAAATGGAATGATCACCTTCGGAATCACAGATGTGATGGAAGACCATAAGATAATTGGCGGCATTCGAATACCATCCAGCTTTGCAGGTTCAGAAGAATTTGTCAGCTATCAAAACTTAAAGTCCAGATTAGATTATAGATTCCTTTTTTATCGGAAATCTGATCAGGTGCAATTTCCTGTCGATCCATCCTTTCCGTTCTATGTGCTAAATGCAAAACTGAAGTCCAACTATGCCGAAGCGAGTGCCAGCTATCCGATAGATGTAACCAAAAGCGTGAAGTTTGCATTAGGGTTCAGAAATGATAAAGGGATAGTGTCACTCACCGACCAATTTTCCGAAGAAATCACAGACGATATTGTAGAGAATTGGGGTTCGGCAAGGGTAGAATTTGTCCACGATAAATCCAAAGAAATACAACTCAACATTCGCGATGGATTTCGGTACAAGTTCTTTTTTGAGTATTTTAAAAATTTTAATGAAAAAAAATCCAACCTCTATAATTTTGGATATGATATTCGTCATTACTGGGTTTTACATAAAAATATTATTTGGGCAAACCGCCTAGCAGGCGCTTCTTCTTTTGGGAATAAGAAAATTGCCTATTATCTTGGTGGAGTAGATAGTTGGATAAACCCAAAATTCGACTCAGATATCCCATTGGGAACAGATAATAACTATGCTTTCCAAGCAATCGGCACCAATATGAGAGGATTTCCACTAAATGCAAGAAATGGCAACAGCTATATGGTCATTAATAGCGAGTTGAGGGTGCCTTTGTTCTCGTATCTTGCCAAGAAGCCACTCAAGTCTCCGTTCTTGAATAATTTTCAAATAGTAGGTTTCTTCGATATCGGAAGTGCATTTAAAGGATTAACGCCCTTCGATGAAGAAAATCCTTATAGCACCGAAGATGTAAACACCGGTCCCGGACCAGTGGTGGTTACGGTAAACTACTACAGAAATCCTACGGTTTTTGGTTATGGTGCAGGAATAAGAACCACCTTGTTAGGCTATTTCTTCAGAGTAGATGCAGGTTGGGGTAGAGATGGGAAATCTAAGTCCGGCAACAAACCTTTGTGGTATTTTTCGATTTCAAAAGACTTCTAACCATGCAAAAACAAAAAGCCGGATGGGGAGTACATCTGGCTTTGTTTACTGTCAATCTTTTATATGGCGCAAATTACCTTGTCGCAAAACAAGTAATGCCCAAGCATTTAGATGCTTATACCTTTATTCTGTTGCGTCTTTCCATCTGTACGGTACTTTTTTGGTTGGTAGGATGCTTTTTTCCAAAACAACAGATACAAAAGGAAGATTGGTTGCGAATAATCGGTTGCAGCCTGTTTGGGATGACCTTAAATCAGTTACTATTCTTTAAAGGACTAAGCCTCACATCTTCTATCAATGCTTCTTTGATAATGATTACGACACCCATTTGTGTATTAATGATGTCAGCAATTATATTAAAAGATCGGCTACAAACAAAACAAGTGGTTGGTGTGTTATGTGGGCTTTCTGGTGCTGCTATGATAATTCTTTCCGGCAATCCTTCCAAAACACAGGCGCTCCAACTTTCGAGTGGCGATTTATTGATATTGCTGAATGCCCTATCTTTTGCTTTATATCTTGTTATCGCTAAACCGCTCATGGCAAAATATCACCCACTCACTTTGGTGAAATGGATGTTCCTGTTGGCAACCATTACAGTATTGCCATTTTTATTTAAAGGATTATATCAGGTTAATTTGGCTTCTTGGGATGGGAGCATCTGGTTAAGTTTTTTGTATGTCATTATTGGCGCCACCTTCATGGTGTATTTACTCAATACAGTTGCCCTTAAAAAAGCAACCCCCGTTTTATTGAGTACCTATATCTACCTGCAACCATTTTTTGCAGCACTATTAGCGGCTCTTTTTGGGTTGGAAATGATAAGCATACAGCAAGGAATAGCCGGGATAGTTATCATTTTCGGCGTCAATTTAGTCAGCAAATCAAAGCAATCTCCACAAAAGAGCGAAGATTCTGTGAAAAATGCTGAAAATGAAGTTTTGGATTTGGGTTAAAGGTACAATAACACTACTTTTGGTAAAAATTTTTGTGTGATACTTTCAATGACTGGTTACGGCAGAACGACTTTCTATTTTAGGGAGAAACAATTCCTTGTGGAAATGAAAACCCTAAATAGCAAAGGATTTGAGTTGTTGTTGAAAATTCCTGCTTTTCTCAAGCCTAAGGAAATGGAAATCCGCCAATTAATTGCCAATCACCTCGAGCGGGGAAAACTGGAGTTTCAAATTCTGGAGGAACAAATTACTGATAGCAGTGGCGAGTTTCAGGTGCGATTACAACAAAAACTGGATGATCTAAAAAGATTTGCCTTAAAAAATAACCTTTCCATCGATTCCGTTCTTCCGGCATTGATTCTTTCGCAACAACAACAACCAGAGGAAGCGACTGAGCCATTGGAGGAAACTTCTTGGGAGGAAATCTTAAAGACAATTACAGAAACAATCGTCAAATTAAATGAGTTTCGTAAAAAAGAAGGAGCATTTCTAGGATTATACCTCCGGGAGCGATTGGCACAACTTGAACTTCATGCCATCTCCGTCAAAGACATGGAAGGAAATCGTTTTGAAAGACAACGGGAAAGACTGAAGCAAATCACACAAACCCTACAGGAAGAGAGTATTAATCATGACAGGTTTGAGCAAGAGCTGCTGTACTACATGGAAAAATGGGATATTTCTGAAGAACTGAGTAGGTTGCAGGCACACCTCAGTTATTTCATGGAAGTCCTTGACAATTCAGAAATGGTAAAAGGCAAGAAACTTGGATTCATCGCTCAGGAAATCGGTAGAGAAATCAATACATTAGGCGCAAAGGCATCCGATGCGCCCATACAAAAAGTCGTCGTACAAATGAAGGACGAATTGGAAAGAATAAAAGAACAGGTGTCAAACGTTTTATAATGGAAAAAGTTGTCATTATTACGGGACCATCTGGGGCAGGGAAAAATACCATTGCCGACCATATCCTTGAAGTATTCCCAAAACTTCATTATTCTGTGAGTGCTACCACACGCCAACCGAGAGAAGGGGAAAAAGAAGGTATTGATTATTATTTTATCTCTGTTGAAGCTTTCAAAGAAAAGATAAAAAAGGATGAATTCATAGAATGGGAAGAGGTTTATACAGACAAATACTATGGAACCCTAAAGTCAGAAGTTAATAGAATATGGGCAAATAATTGCTCCGTATTATTTGTTGTAGACGTTGTGGGTGCGCAGGATTTAAAGCGCCATTTTCAAGAGAAAGCACTGTCGATATTCGTTATGCCGCCGTCATTAGAGGTTTTAAAAAACAGAATACTCGGAAGAGGCTCAGAACCAATGGATTCCTTGGAAGAAAGATTGCGGAGAGCAAAGATAGAAATGAAACTAGCAGATCAGTTCGATACAATTTTAGTGAATGACCATTTAGAGGAAGCCTATAAGACTGCCGAGGCAATATTAAATGATTTTCTAGGGCAATAATTTTTTCCAACTTCTCTTGGAAATATCAGAATTAAATTACATATTTATTAAAATTTTCAATCCTTATGATATCGGCCATCACAAGAGGAATTAAGGTATTGGTAGAGTCATTCTATCAAGTAGACTATTCCTTGCCGGCAAAAAGTGAATTTATGTTCGCTTACAGGATAACCATTGTCAATGAGAGCGATAAAGCTGTTAAATTGATGAGAAGGCATTGGTTCATAATGGAAAGCGATTCTATGATCAGGCAGGTGGAAGGCGAAGGTGTAGTGGGACAGCAACCCATATTGACACCGGGTGAATCATATCAGTATATTTCCGGATGTGGTTTGAAGTCAGAAATTGGTAAAATGTATGGAACTTACCTGTTTCAAAGACTACAAGATGGCAAATTATTTTATGCCACCATACCGGAATTTAAACTAATTGCGTCAGATAAGTTAAATTAATAAGGAAAAAATTTGGTTTTATATATAATTTAAATGACTATCCGCTTTTATAAACATTTCCATACCAAGGTGATGAAACTGAGGCAATTAGTAGTCTATCGAATATTTTTTCACCAAAATATCTCCTATTGAATTTGTAACAATATTCGTCAAGA
>JAIBAX010000075.1 GCA_019694955.1 Chitinophagales bacterium
GAGAAGGCTAACTTTGAGATGCTGCATGACGGTTTTGGTGATGCCCAATGGACGAACAAACGCCGAATGAGTGATGAAAAAATGCTCGACCTGATTGAGCATTTCAGCAAAATGAATTTGAGTGTTAGTAATGTTCCCCATGACCTGATGGGGGAAGTGTATGAATACCTCATTAAAAAATTTGCTGATGACAGTGGGCATACTGCTGCGGAGTTTTACACCAACCGAACTGTTGTAAAACTCATGACTCAGATTACTGACCCTAAAAGCAAGGAAAGTATATACGACCCAACATGTGGGAGTGGCGGGATTTTGCTGAGTGCTGCCTTGCATTTGAAGGAACAGGGCAAAGAATACCGGACGTTGAAGTTGTACGGTCAGGAGTTAAACCTGATAACCTCTGCAATAGCCCGGATTAACATGTTTATGCATAACGTGGATGAGTTTCTGATTGTCCAGGGTGATACGCTTGATAGCCCTCAGATTCTCGAAAATGATGAGCTGAAACAATTTGACGTCATCATGGCCAATCCACCATACAGTGTAAAGAAATGGAGCCAGAAAAAGTGGATGAATGACCCTTTTGGAAGAAATATATGGGGTACACCTCCCCAGGGATGTGCAGATTATGCATTCCAGCAACACATTATGAAAAGCCTGAACCCTGTTACAGGCCGTAGTGTGGTATTATGGCCTCATGGCGTTCTTTTCCGGGATTCAGAAAGTGAAATTCGCAAGCGAATGATTGAGGAGGACTACGTAGATGCGGTCATTGGTCTTGGTAAAAATCTTTTCTACAACAGCAGTATGGAAAGTTGTTTGCTTGTATGCCGGATGAAAAAGCCAAAGGAGCGTAAAGGGAAAATTATTTTTATTGATGCCAAAGATGAACTCAGAATTGAGCGAACAAATGCCTGGTTGGAGCCACAACACATTAAGAAAATTAGTGATGCTTATTGGAAGTTTAAAGATGATGATGGTTTCGTCAAAATCGTAAGCAATAAGGAAGTATTAGGTAATAACGGAAATCTGAGTATTCAACTTTATGTAAAACAAAATGCGATTGATAATGCCCATAATGTCGAAGACCTTATTGCAGAAGTTAAAGCAGGACAGAAGCAAATTAATGCTTCATTAGAAATTTTATTAACTCAATTGAGAAATATTGGAATAGAAGCATGAAGTTGAGAAAGGATAAATGGGAAACAGTCAAGTTTGAAAAGCTTGTATTCAACGTTTCAGAAAGAGTTGAACCCAATGATACGACAATTGATAAATACATTGGACTTGAACATTTAGATAGCGGTAAAATAAAAATAGAAAGGCATGGTTTACCAAATGAAGTCATTGGAACCAAACTCAAGATTTACAAGGGTGATATTATTTTTGGAAAAAGAAGAGCATATCAACGAAAGGCTGCTGTTGCAGAATTTGATGCTATATGTTCGGCGCATTCAATGGTTTTAAGGGCTAATGAGAACACTATTATAAAAGATTATTTGTTAGCCTTTATTCACTCTGATTTATTCATGAATAGAGCAGTTGAAATTTCTGAAGGTTCACTCTCACCAACAATTAAATGGAAAACACTTGCTAATCAACAATTCCCTCTCCCCCCACTCTCAGAACAAAAGCAAATAGCCGAATTATTTCAAAGCATTGAAGCTGCCATGGAACATGTGGAGGGACAGGAGAGGAATTTACTAACACTAAAAAATAAATTACTTACGGATTTATTCGATAAACAGGAATTGGGAACTTATTTGCAGCCCAAAGATTTTGAAACTGTTGCATTTAAGGACATTGCACTTAATATTTCAGAAAGGGTCGAGCCAAAGAAAACAGAATTATCAACATACGTTGGGTTAGAGCATCTTGATGCCGACAATCTGAATATTGAAAGAACTGGGACTCCCGATGATGTTATCGGAACAAAACTGAAAATCTACAAAGGCGATATTATCTTTGGAAAACGAAGAGCATATTTGCGCAAAGTTGCAGTATCACATTTCGATGGTATTGCTTCGGCTCACAGTATGATTTTGCGAGCGATTGAAAAAAACATCGAGAAAGACTTCCTGCCATATTTCATGCAAAGTGATACTTTTATGAACAGGGCTGTTCAAATTTCAGAGGGCTCACTTTCACCAACAATTAAAAGCAAAACAATAGCCAGCCAGGAGTTTGTAATTCCTAAAAAAGGAAAACAAAAGGAGCTTGTTGCATTATTTCAGCAATTTGATAATACCAGACAACTGCTGAAAGAGCAAAGTTATGTGCTTAAAAAATTGAAGCAAAAGTTGTTGAATGAGATTTTAGGATAGGTTATGAACGAAAGAAAGTTATCTGAACTACAGAAAGAGTATAGAGCCTTCTTTTTAGAGAAGATGAAACTTTATGGTGTTAAATCACCTGCTGAGTTAACTAAAGAAAAAAAGAGTAATTTTTTTACTGAAGTAAAACAAGACTGGGCAAAATATAAAATAACTAAGAAACCATTAAAAGAGTCCCCAAAAGTGGCTCTAATAATTGCAGATGAGCCTGATGAAGTTTATGAAGCTACCGGAAGCATAAAAAATCCAGCCATTCCGAGAAAGAAAGGGACTTCGCACATACCAAAACCCTTACAGATTGATGGTATCAGTCATCCAACAACAGTTAAAGAGACGCCAAGACAACAAGAGAATGAAAAACCAAGAGAGTATACAAAACAAATAATAAAGTCGGAACCTAATCTGGAACAAACAGACGATTTAAAAATCCTTTTTAGTCCAAATAATCATTTTATACAACTGGAACAATACCTGTACCCTGTGGTTAAAATGCCAAATAAAAATACGATTATTAAATTACCACGAAAGGGGCGTTCAAATCAAAAAGGTTACAAGGAGAATGACTTCTTCAACCAACTAAAAGAACACATTCCAGAAATTGAGATGACTAACAATGTGCATATGGTAATACCAAAATTCAATAAGCCATATGAACCAGACATAGTTCTATTTGATAAAAGTCTTAACCTATATATAGATATCGAAATCGATGAACCTTATGACGGTTATTACAGATATCCGACACACTTCATCAATCCTGAAGATGAGGTTAAGCAAGATAATACAAGAGATTTATTTTTCACCGAAAGTGGTTGGATTGTAATAAGATTCACGGAAAAACAAGTCCATTGTCAGTCCTACGAATGCATTGATTACATAAAAAATGTACTTCACTCAATATATAATAGAACCTTCAGTAATGACATAACTTGTCAAAAGGAAAATCAGTGGAATTATAACCAATGTATTCAATGGCAAAAAGATTATTATCGAGAGAAATATTTGGGAATACAAAGATTCCAGAAGCAATACAATTTAAAGGAAATTGAAATTGACACAACTGAATCCGAAAGCATCGAAAATGTTATCCGGAGAACCAAACAATTCCAATTTGATAATTGGAATAGCAGTATTGCATTTGACGAAGAATCACATAAGTATCTACACCCTAAAGACGAAACAGGGAATGCTGAATATATTTCTGTAACCACACTCATTGAACGCTTTTTCCCATTTGATTTAATAAGATATATTGAAAGAAAAGCCAAAAAAGAAAACCGAACGGAGGATGATGTACTGGATGAATATCTTTTAATGCGAGATGAAGCGGCAGCAAAAGGGACAGAACTGCATGAACAAATAGAACATTATTTAAAGGGAAAAGAATTCGACGCTAATTTACATGAGTTTAAGATGTTTCTTGAATTTTATGAAAAAGAATTAACATCAAGTAATCTCATTTTCCACGATGCGGAGAGAATGATTTATTCAGACAAGTATGGTGTTGCAGGCACTATTGATTGTCTCTTTCAAAAAGGAAATTCAAATAAGTATGTAATGTTTGACTGGAAAAGAAGTAAAAAACTTACAATTGACGGTCAGCCACGTAAATTTGGATTCGGATATGCCCTATCCGAACTAAATCATTTGGACAATTCCAGTTATTACAGATATTGCTTACAACAAAATATTTACAAACATATAATTGAAATCGAATATGCAACTCAAATATCTTCTATGTGGTTAATTGTGCTGCACGAAAACTTCTCAAATTATTACAAAATAAAAGTACCTGATTTACCCAGAGAGACCAAAATAATTTTGAACTCACTAAAAGTAAAAATATAAAATGGACGTACTAAAAGAATTTCAGGCAGCAATTAAAATTGAATTTGCTAAAAATCTTCAGGATTTTGAAGAGCAACAGAAATTACCATTAGATGAAAGAGTTGCCAAAGGGGTAACAATGACTAATCTCCGTGTTGAAATGGAATTCTATGATGGGCTCCCTAATCAATGGTGTAGCCGTTTGCCAAGTTCGGAAAAGTATATATCATCAGTAAAAATATTTTGTGACAATAACATATCAAAATTCAAAGAAGGGAACCCTGTAATTCTGAGCAATGGAAATGAATTCTTCAAAATGGAAGTCGAGGAAGATAGTACTGAAAACTTCATCTTGAAACCGAGTGACTATAATGTAGACACTTGTTACATCGACTATTTGTCTTATCCAAAAAACAATTGGGAAATAAATACAGAAAAAATAGACATTGGAACCAAACTTCTATTGACTGCCGCAGGAGTTTTAAATAACAATGATACAATCCTTCGTAAAATTGAAAATTTCTTAAACGGCAGAACAAAAAACACCTACCAAAGCTATTCGCAGGGTGTAGGCTATTTAAATCCCTCGCAGAATTCAGCTTACTTGAAAGCCATAAATTCAAGTGACTTCTGCATCATTCAAGGTCCTCCAGGCACAGGTAAAACAGAAACAATAGGTAACATTGCTAAGCACATGGTTGATTCCGGATTAAAAGTATTTATTACCGCACCAACTCATACGGCAATCAATAATTGTTTAAATGCTGTTGCGTCAAAAATTAAGGATAGCACTAAAGTTATCAAGATTGGTGAAAAAGCGAGCAACAAAGAGGTGCAAAGCAATCTTAATGTTGGAAAGAAATCACGGATAACTTACGCTGACTATCTAAACAATGACAACTATAGCCAGAAAGGAATTGCAATTGGCTCAACTGCCTATTCTCTCTGCTATCCTGGAAGTAAAAAATTAGATGGTTGGAAGTTTGATGTCTGCATCGTTGATGAAGCAGCACAGTTAAGTATTCCATTATCTATAGCAGCAATGTGTCGTACTGGGAAATACATTTTTGTTGGAGACCATAAACAACTTGACCCTATCATTCCTAAAGGTTCAAATAATGAGATGTTTGCAGAATCCATTTTCAGCAGGTTGGCACGTATTTATCCTAATGAAATTAACCTTTTGAATACATCCTATCGCCTTAATAAGTCTCTGATAAAAATTCCGAATACTTTGTTTTACAATAATTTGCTTCAATCAGCATCCACCACACAGGAAGACATTGTCAAATATCAATGCCATCATCATACTAAAATCCTAAACAGTGAATCTCATAAGTTGATTTTGCATAATGTTTTTGATGCAAATGGTCGTTCTCCACACGAAGCAAAACTTGTTGCAGAATTGGTTTCCGACCTATTACAAAACGGTGTAAACATAAAAGACATCGGTATTATGTCGCCTTTCAGAGCTCAAGTAAGGGAAATAAAAAAGGAGGTTAAAAAGGTTCTGCCAAAATCTATCTCCAAGCCTTTTGATATATTATTAGTTGATACGGTTGATGGTATGCAAGGGCAAGAAAGAAATTATATTATTTACAGTTTTGCCAATTCTCATCCTTTAGAATCAATGAGACGATTGGACTTTTTCTACAGCCCAAACCGATTGAACGTTGCCATTACAAGAGCCATCAAAAAATGCTTTGTAATCTCCAACTACAAGGTATTTGATATTATAGATGATGAGCTTAGAGACCACGAGGAATACAATAATATAAAAGACAGTCTGGATGTTTTTAAGCGGTATAAAGCGATGGCCTCTATCGTGCATATTAACCAAGCCGATGATAGCGAATGGTAGAAATAATGACATTTAAGTTTTGC
>JAIBAX010000076.1 GCA_019694955.1 Chitinophagales bacterium
GTACGGCTACGGATAATATAGGCGTGCTGGTGGAGAAGACGAGAGATATCTTTGTGCCGACGGCATTTTCTCCGAATGGAGATGGTACGAATGATGTTTTGCAGGTGATGCCGGCCAAGAGTATCGAAAGGGTGAATTTATTCCAAGTGTTCAACAGGTGGGGAGAGAAGGTATTTGAGGCGAGTAATTATGTACCACAGATAGATACAAACGGTTGGGATGGCAATTATAAAGAGAAGTTGCAGAACGTAGATGTATATGTTTACTTTGTAGAGGTGACGTTTATAGATGGCATAACAGGCAGTGCAAAAGGGCAGGTGACGTTGATGAAGTAGGTGGGATTAAATTGTTTTCTGTAGGAGTGACATTAGATTTACTTATAGTAGAACGATTATGATGGAGAATTGTATATATATAACTGCAATACTGGTAATAATCTTCTTAATTCCAAGAAGTAAGTCAATTTCAAATGGGAGTAAAATTTTTGGTTATGATTATAACTTTGTAAGATTTACACTCAAAGGACTTATTCTTATATTTTTATTATTGCTAAGAATGTTTGGTAAATTCTAATTTATGCACCACCTATTAAGTTGATTTTCATGAAAACACTAAGTGTAATGCCATATTTAAAGTAAAAGAAAGTACCTTAAAACAAAATACTATGGTTTGATAATAACCATACTACCACATTTGAAGATATTAAATATGATGCTTTTAATGATTTTGATAAAATCGCTAATTATGTATACAATGTTTCATATTTAAAAAATTATGATAGCGATGCTGCATACATGTTTTTAAATAAATTGCTTAAAGGGGTCGATACTACGGTTAATCCAATCAATTTATCGCCGAGTCGTTTTTATGCTATTTTCTTATACATTGTTAAAATAAGAAATGATGTTAATACAAAATTTAATGACTCAATCGCTATTGAAATAATTATTAATTCTGGAATTTCAGATTTTGAAAAATTTAGACTTATTCAATTTTATTATGAACTGCTCAAATTAGATGCTAATTTAAGTCAGTTAGAATATATAAAAGGTGTAATGGAGAAGCATCCTAAAATTAAAGTTGGAATAGAACGTTTACCAATAAGCGTTAAAGATTCTTGGATGTATAGTGTCAATCAACTTATTTTCAACTTCTGCCCAAAATGTGACTGGAGGAGAGGCATCGATTGTGTAATTTGTAGACCCGATTAGACAAACCTGTTATGGATATCTAAAAGGGATTGAAAATAGATTATATAATTTCGGCTTTCAGGAAGCAATTCAAAATAGAAAGATACGCATCATTACCTCAATCTGAATTAAACAAGATCCATAGTTTCATTTTTTACAAAATGGATGAATTAAATCCGCTATCTATACCCATCATCAATGACCAAAAGAAGATAATCCTTTGCCTTTGGTCCGAGATTAAAGAGTACGTCTAAAATACTTAGGTTTGCCGCAAAAGGAAACCTATCGGAAAATACCTGTGGATAAGATGGATACTGACGTTCTGGTGACGATTTTGGATGAATTTTATTTCTAAAATCAACACCATCAAATTGTCCAGGTGCGATATAATGATTGGTAAACTTAATCTCTTTTTGAATCTTTAAAAGACCCAAAATAGTCTTTGTTATCGATAAATTGAATTCAAGTAAAGATGTTGTTTCTTCATGAAAGAATGGTTCAAAATGGGATTCATAATACTCGAAAAATGCCGACCGACGATAAGCGGAAACAAGGCTTTCCCAATGGATTTTTTGCCAATTCTGCTCATAGGAAATGCGAACATCCTTAAAAGCCGTATGCTGATGCTTACCATGTTGCAACGGAATGGAGAGCCTCAGCAATCCATTTGCACCCAAAATATGGCAACGATTTCTATAGCTGCCCTTCCGGAAATGCTCACCCGTTTCCCACCAAATCTCATCAAAAGTCAACAAGGCAGCAAAATACGCTGCCGAGCCGGCAAATTGCGGTTCAATCAACAATTTTTTCATGGCATAAAGGTAGTGAGTTCATGGAAATTATTGTCAGTATGTGAGAATCTTCACTTTTACTTTAAAATAAACCAACAGCACATGCGAATATAAATGAGTATTTTTGTCACCATGAAACGTTTGATATCGTTCCTATTGTTCTACTGCCTGAAAGGATTGTCATACCTGCCATTGCGTGTCTTGTATGCACTTGGAACGCCTATTTATTTATTGGTATACTATGTTTTGGGGTATCGGAAGGAAACCGTGAACACTAGTCTGGGATTATCTTTTCCAGACAAGACTGCCAAGGAGCTAGCATTTATTGAAAAAAGTTTTTATAAGCACTTTATTCAAATCATCATGGAAAGTATAAAGTCGTTTTCAATTTCTAAGGATGAAATTCAAGATAGGGTGCTGGTAGATCCACAATTGCTGTCATTGGCAGAAGATTACTATCAGCAAAACAAGCAAATTCTTATCGTAATCGGTCATTATGGCAACTGGGAATGGGCAGCACTTCGATTAGGGCGAGCCACCAGTTGCCAGTCGTTTGCCATATATAATGCACTCAGCAACCCTTTTTTTGATAAATGGATAAAGCGAAACCGAGAGCGATTTGGCACCATATTGATCCCTTCCAAGGAAATACCTGCCTATCTGCAACAAATTACCGCACAACCTTCTATCACAGCATTTGTCGGCGACCAATCTCCGGTGCACGTAGAACATAGCTACTGGACGGATTTCTTAGGTCGGGATACACCGGTTTTTAGAGGTTTTGAAAAGTACTGCAAACAGTTAGATGCCACAGTATGGTACTGTGAAATGGAAAAATTGAAGAAAGGCTATTATAGATTGAATTTCACACATATCACAGACCGTCCAAATGAAATGAAACAGGATGAGATTACTGAGATACATACCAGATTGCTAGAAAAAACAATCCAAAGGCGCCCCGAGTATTGGTTGTGGACACATAGAAGATGGAAAAGAGCGCATCTAAAACCTTCTTAAGAAATGTAATGACATCAGGTTGTATAATCACAAAATGGTTAGAAATCCTTTAACTCCATGTTCACATGTCTCCACGTGAATGCGATTAGATTAATTAATTATAAATGATTCCAAATTATCACAAAATGATTTATAGAATAGCCCAATACTAAAAATACAATTCCTTGTTCTCGTGGCTGCCGAGGACAAGAATGGACTACTTTTGTTATTATACTTAAAAATTGATGTAAACTGACAAACTGTGAACTGCTTACTCACCGTATAAAACCGCCCTTTGTTCCTGTACCCTTGAATCAGCTAAGTACTCATCATACGTCATTAATTTATCCAAGATGCCATTTGGCGTTAGCTCTATGACCCTGTTAGCAATGGTATGTGTAAATTGGTGGTCGTGTGAAGTGAATAGCATCGACCCTTGGTAATCCATCAATCCATTATTTAAAGAAGTGATAGACTCCAAATCTAAGTGATTGGTAGGTTCATCCAGCACCAGGAAGTTTGCTTCCTCCAACATCGTCTTTGACAGCATACACCTTACCTTTTCCCCTCCGGAAAGTACTGTACATTTTTTCAGCGTTTCTTCACCGGAGAATAGCATCCTTCCCAAGAAGCCACGTATAAAGGTTTCATCTTTTTCGGTAGAGTATTGTCTGAGCCAGTCAATGAGGTTAATGTCCTGCTTAAAGTACGCCGAATTATCGTTGGGGACATAGGATTTAGTAATGGTAATTCCCCATTTGATATCCCCTGTTTTTGGGGCAATTTCTCCCGCCATAACCCTCAAAAATGCGGTAACAGCCAGTTGATTTTTAGAAACTACCGTAATCTTATCGCCTTTATTCACGGTAAAAGTAGCATTTGAGAAAAGCTTCATGCCGTCTAATTCGTAGCTTAGGTTGTCAACTTGCAATATTTGATCGCCGGCTTCTCTTTGTTGTTTGAAGAAAATACCCGGATAGCGACGTGTAGAAGGTTGGATCTCATCGATATTTAATTTCTCCAAAGCCTTTTTACGGGAAGTGGCCTGTCTAGATTTAGAAGCATTGGCGGAGAAACGGGCGATGAAGTCCATTAATTCTGCACGCTTAGCTTCCGTCTTTTTATTCTTGTCAGAACGTTGTTTAGAAACCAACTGACTCGTTTCATACCAGAACGTATAATTTCCGGAGAAGAGATTGATTTTTTTGAAGTCAATATCCACCATATGCGTACAAACCATATCCAAAAAGTGACGGTCGTGCGATACGACAATAACGGTATTTTTAAAATCCGCCAGAAAATCTTCCAACCAAGAAATTGTATTAATATCCAAATCATTGGTAGGCTCATCGAGGATAAGAATATCGGGATTGCCAAACAGCGCTTGCGCCAATAACACTTTAATCTTATCACTACCTGTCAGTTCTTTCATCAACATGGTATGTTTTGCTTCAACGATGCCTAAATTGCTGAGCAGTTCGGCTGCATCGCTCTCGGCATTCCAGCCGTCCATTTCCGCAAATTCCGCCTCCAGTTCACCTACTTTTATGCCATCCTCATCTGTGAAATCAGTTTTAAGATAAATAGCATCCTTTTCCTTCATGATATCATACAACTTGCGATTTCCCATGATGACAGTTTCCAACACAGGAACTTCATCAAAAGCGAAGTGATTTTGGTTCAGTACCGACATCCTTTCTCCGGGAGTGAATTCTATTTGTCCGGTAGTAGGGTCGATTTCTCCGCTTAGAATTTTTAGGAACGTCGATTTTCCGGCACCATTCGCGCCAATAACACCATAACAATTGCCTTTTGTGAACTTAATATTCACATCTTCAAAAAGCACCCGTTTGCCAAATTGCAATGAAAGATTATTAACAGCAATCATATTATCAAATAATTTGGTGCAAAGGTAGGTATAATAAAAGGAGTTTTTAGCTGTTAAGAATAAAGTAATATTTAGTTGTTTGAATAAATAAAAAGTGTAACTTTGTTAAGGAAAGGGGTTTCTGAGATTTTTTTATTTTGTAAAATGACTGTATGAATAATTTATACACACGCATTGTATTATTTATTGTTTTCGTTTTCGGGTATAAAATCTCGCTAAAATGTCAACAGTTTACTGAAATAACTACAGCGGCAGGAATCACCTATCATGGCACCTCTTTTGGTCAGGCTTGGCATGATGTAGATAAGGATGGCTTCGAAGATTTCGTTCTCACCAATCACGGATACCCTTATCTCTATAAGAATAATGGAAATGGTACTTTTCAGGAAATTCCCATAGATTTTTTTAAAGGAATAGATACCTTGAACGGGCATACTTATCCCATCAGGTATGATTTACATGGTGCCGGTTTTGGCGATATCAATGGCGATGGCTACGGTGATTTGTACTTCCCAATTGGTGGCGATAACGGAAACTCATCAGGGAAAAGAAATGTCCTTTTCATCAATAACAGCGGAAATCTTGTGATTGAAAACAAAGCTTGGGAGTATGGCATCCACGATTCCATTGGAAGAGGGCGCTCCCCACTATGGTTCGACCAAAACGGTGATGGTCTCATTGATCTTTTCCTTTCCAATCTAGATAGAGATGACAATAAATTCAAATCATCGCTATATGTGCAGAATGTCGGTACCAATAATTTCTCCAAATACATGTCTTTATATTTGAGGGAGTCTTCCTTGTATTTTACCACATTAATGTATCATAATTACAGCAAAGAAAATGTAATGCCTGCCGTAAGTGAGGAAAACGACTTGTTTGATATATATGATGTTTCTAATATTCCTTTTAAGGTAAAATTGCATAAATCTATTCCATCTATAAGAGATGTAGCTATCGGTGATTTTAATGGAGATGGCATGCAGGATGTTTTTGCTGCCACCGGAAAATGGGGGTCAGAAGCAGTCGCCACCGATGAGCATAATATGAGGGTATTCCTAAAAACCATTAAAACCAATGAAAATATAGTGCGTTTTTCCTGTGCAGATTCCGTTACTTTTAAATGCCAC
>JAIBAX010000049.1 GCA_019694955.1 Chitinophagales bacterium
GTCTTGCACCACCAATTTTTACAGATGGTATTACCTCTTTTGAAATGTATCTTTTGACAGATACTTCTGAAACTTTGAGAAGCTCGGCAGCTTCTTTAATTGTCAAGAGTTCTTCTTCTGGTTCTGCTATTGCTTTTTTATTTGCCATAATATCGTTTTTTTTTAAAGTATCAAACGGTATCACAAATATACAAGTGTTGATACTAATTGATACAAAAAATATCAAAAAGTTTTGAACATAAATTGTCAAGTGGTGGGTGGGCTTGGGAGCGTAGGGCAAAATAAAATGTGCTGCAATTAGTGTCGGCTTGTGCGTTGGATTGCAGCTCTTTTTATTTTGCGAAGGGACGGCTTTTTCTCTCCATTAGTTGTCTGTTAAATGGTTACGAAGCTGTCAAATAGGGTTGCACCTAACTCTTTAATTGACGAAGTTATTTCTATTTTTTCGGATAGGCAATTATTTGCATAAATATATATAAATATTACTTTTTTTGATAAATATTGTTGCGTATTTTTAATAAATAAAAATTGTAGAAGTTTCGCTTTTTTTCTACCCTCCTGCAATAGGGATAGAGGAGCAACCGTGTGCGAGGAAAGCCCGACACCCTTTAGGGTGGATTGCCCATAATAAGTTTTTGGTTTTGAGTTTTTGGTTTTTAGTGATAATACTTAGTAAGAAAAAGGGTAAAAAATTAAGCCAACTTCTCTGCGCATGCATGGAGAATATCACAAAGAACACAAAGAAGGCACTAAGTTCGCAATGGTCAATGGTCGGTGGACAATGGGACGGTGGCCAATGGACAGAAACCATTTATGTATGAGCAGCCACTTTC
Organism: Chitinophagales bacterium; assembly: GCA_019694955.1. Taxonomy (GTDB): domain Bacteria; phylum Bacteroidota; class Bacteroidia; order Chitinophagales; family JADIYW01; genus JADIYW01. Next base: position 834 of record JAIBAX010000049.1, read on the forward strand.
TCCGCACATGCTATCCCATCTAAAGCGGCACTCATGATACCGCCTGCATACCCTGCGCCTTCACCACAGGGGAAAAGGTTGCCTATCTGTGGATGTTGCAGCGTTTCTTTGTCACGAGGAATGCGCACTGGGCTGGAGGTGCGACTTTCTACACCTACCAAAACCGCCTCATTGGTTCTATAAGCAGGCATTTTTTTGCCGAAATGGATCAATCCTTCTCTCAAGCTTTGCGTAATATATTCCGGCAGGATTTCTTTCAATGCCGCCGATTGTACGCCCGGCAGATAAGAACATTCCGGTAGTGTGGTGCTGAATTTATTTTGTATGAAGTCTTCCACACGCTGGGCGGGGGCTTGTAGGCTTCCCGTTGTTTTATAGGCTTGTTGTTCGATGTACTTTTGAAAATGAAGCGCTGCCAATACGCCTTCTTTATTGAATTTCTCCCAATGCGGTGGGTTTACATTCACCACCATGCCACTGTTCGCGAAGCGACCGTTGCGCTTACTGGGACTCCAGCCATTTACAACGACTTCGCTATAGTCGGTGGCAGCGGGAGCAATGATGCCACCGGGACACATACAAAATGAAAAAACACCATTGCCATTTACCTGTGTCACCAAAGAATAGCTGGCTGGAGAAAGGTAAGCATTATCGAAATCTCGCTTGTACTGAATGCGGTTGATGATTTCCTGAGGATGTTCTATCCGCACGCCCAAAGCGAAAGGTTTTGCTTCTATTTGAACACCTTTCCTATGGAGTAATTCAAAAATATCGCGTGCTGAATGTCCGGTGGCCAAAATCAACTGCTGACAGTCAAAAGTGCTGCCATCCTGACAAATGAGTTGCTTGATGAGGTTGTCACGAATGGTAATGTCCACCAGTTTTTTTTCGAAATGTATTTCGCCACCCATTTCCAGAATCTTATGCCGCATGCGCTCGATGATATTGGGAAGTTTATTGGTGCCGATATGTGGATGCGCTTCAAATCTTATGTTAGGGTCGGCGCCGTGTTGTATAAATGTTTCCAGTACCTTTTGGATATCGCCACGTTTATTGCTCCTGGTATAGAGTTTTCCATCACTATAAGTGCCGGCACCACCTTCGCCGAAGCAATAATTGCTTTCCGGGTTCATGCGCCGTTCTTTGTTGATTTGTGCTAAGTCACGGCGCCGTTCTTTTACCGGTTTGCCACGTTCTAAGATGATAGGTTGAATACCTTTTTCCAATAATGCCAAAGCAGCAAACATACCAGCCGGACCCATACCGATGATGTGACAAGTGGACGACCATGCTTTCTTATGAAAATGAAAACCGGATGCCATCGTCTCGATGGGCTCATCATGTAGGAAAATTTCTATTCTAACATTAAAAAATACCGGATTTTGTCGGGCATCCAATGATTTCTTTAGTATCTGTATTTTTTGAATGCTATGCGCAGCAATCCCACACTTGGCGTAAGCATGTAAAAGAATATCCGCTTCAGAATGCGCTTCCTTTGGACTTAGTTTGATTTCTTTAAGTATGGGCATTCTGCGCTAATGAAGATTCACGAAATTAATACCATCCTTATATTCGCGATCAAATAGTGTGAGCAGTTGTTGATAGGCAAAAGCATTGCTCACCCAATCAATACTATTCACATCAACAACGACCACTTTAATGTGATGGTTTTGTTTGAAATATTCGAAATACATCCTTTCAATCCGATTTAAATACACTTTAGAGATGTTCTGTTCGAAATTTCTCCCTCGCTCTCGTATATTTTTAATCAGTTGAGAAGGTTCTGCATGTAGGTAGAAAATGATATCGGGATGTGGTAATTTTTTGGTGATTTGATGGAAAAAATGTCTGTATAGTTGATAATCTTGTTTGTTGAGGTTGATTTTTGCGAACAGCAAACATTTTTCGAACATATAATCCGTAACGGAGAAGTTAGAGAAGATATTTGGCTCGCTCAAAATCTTATTCAGCTGTTGGTAGCGCTCTAAAAGAAAGCTTACTTCCAACTGTAGTGCATATTTTTCAGGATCTTCATAGAATTTTGCCAAGTAGGGATTGTCTTCAAATTTTTCTAAAATCAACATGCCGCCATATTCTTCGGCGAGTAACTTTGCCAGCGTAGTCTTACCCGCACCAATATTTCCTTCTATGCAAACGAATTTATATAACATTAATTACTAAAAATACGGTCATTTAATTGGATGATTTTGCCATTGTCACTACATTGTTTCAACAAATCTGCAATGTTTTTTTGATATATAGGATGCATAGCAGCCGGAGAAATACAATTTATGGGTGCTAGGACAAATTTTCTTTCATGCATGTTGCGATGTGGGATGGTAAGTTGCTCGGATGTAATGACAACATCTCCCAACAGGATAATATCGATATCTAAAGTTCTTGGTTTATAATCGCCTTTAGTTTTTCTGCCGTACTGTCTCTCCAATTTTCTAAAAAGGTTCAATAGTTGAAAGGGGCCATAAGTAGTGGTAGCCGATACAGCCAGATTATAATAGCCTTTTTGGTGGCGAACGCCCCAAGGTGCTGTTTCAAAAACGGGAGAAACTTGAAAATTTAACGGTAGTAGGTTTTTTAAGCATTGGCAAGCTTTCTTTAGATAAGAAAGCCTATCTCCAACATTACTTCCTAAGACCAAAATCACCTTATACAAATAAAAAATTTGCGCAAAGATGAACTTTTCTTATCAACTAAGCATTATATTATATGTACATTTGCAAAAAAATATTATCAAAAAATATGAAATCGTTTTTTAAGATTGTTTTTGCCGTAGTGATAGGCATGTTTTTTACTTTTTTCCTATTTTTTATATTCTTGATAGGAGTGGCTGCTAGTTCCGGTGAATCCAAGCCTTCGGTTGCCAGCAATAGCATCTTAGAGTTAAATTTAAATGGTACTATTTCTGATTTTCCCGTTAGCAATCCTTTTTCAGACTTCTCCTTATTTAATCCATCGATTAATACTGAAGAGCAGATTGGCCTTTTTGAGCTGAAATCTACGATTGAAAAGGCAAAAAGCGATAAGAACATCAAAGGTATCTTGTTGAGAACGGATGGAATTTCTGCTGGAATTTCTACCATCTTCGAGATAAAGCACATACTAGAAGATTTTAAGAAGTCCGGGAAATTCATAATTGCCTACACAGAAGGTCAGGCGCAGGGTTCATACTTGGTGAATACTGTTGCGGACAAAATATACATGAACCCAATGGGCATGATGGAATTGAAAGGTTTAGGTACAGAAATTATGTATCTGAAAGGGCTAATGGATAAATTGGGTGTAGAGCCGATGATATTTTATGCCGGCGAATTCAAGAGTGCTACCGAACCTTATCGCTTAACACAAATGAGTGAAGAAAATAGGGTGCAAATGACCGCACTATTGAGTGATATTTATTCCAACTACCTCTTGTCAGTAGCAAAAAGCAGGAACTTATCAACGGAAGAATTGCGTCGTATAATCGACAATTTATCCGCCGTAGAACCCGAGCAAGCCTTGTCCAACAAACTTATTGATGGCATTAAATATTACGACGAAGTATTAACAGAATTGGCTAAGAAAGTCAACACAAAAGATGTTAACGACCTCAAATTTGCAACATATAAAGATTATAAAACAACCTATGGTAATCAATCAAATTCTAAGGATAAGATTGCAGTACTTTTTGCAGAAGGAGAAATCGTAGATGGGAAGGGTGAAAGTGGGCAGATTGCCAGCGAAAAATATGTAGAGTACTTAAAAGATATCAAAAAGGACAAGAATGTTAAAGCGCTCGTGTTGCGGGTGAATTCACCGGGCGGTAGTGCTTATGCGTCGGAGCAAATTTGGAGAGAAATAGAAAATATTAAAAAGGAAAGAAAGATTCCCGTAGTAGTGTCCATGGGCGATTTGGCAGCATCGGGTGGTTACTATATCTCTGCTCCGGCAGATTATATCGTGGCAGAGGAAAATACCATCACAGGCTCCATTGGTGTTTTTGGTATGATGTTTAACACAGAAAAAATGTTTAGAGAGAAAGCAGGTATTACTTTCGACAGGGTTAAAACGGCGCCTTATGCCGACTTTGGAAATGGAAACAGGCCTTGGTCAGATAGAGAGAAAGAGGTGATGACCAATTCTATCAATAGGACATACAGCATTTTTAAAGGTAAAGTGGTAAAAGGTAGAAAATTGCCGCAAGCACAGGTGGATTCTATTGCCAGAGGGCGCGTATGGTCTGGAGAAGATGCCAAAGACTTGGGTTTGGTGGATGCGTATGGCAATATTGATGTGGCTATTCAAAAAGCAAGCGAGTTGGCAAAACTAAAAGATCCTTCATTGGCTACCTATCCGGGGAAAAAATCGTATTTTGAAAACCTGATAGAAGATTTTGAGCAAACAAAAACGCAACAAGCCATCAAAAATACCTTGGGTAGCGATTATGAACTGTATAAGTCATTTACCTATTTAAGAAATATGGAAGGTGTTCAGGCTAGGTTGCCTTTTACACTGGTGATTGAGTAGATTTTTGGTATTTAATTTTTGACCTTAAATAAAATAATCTACCTTTGTAATGCATGGAAGCGAGGGTTTTACTCGATACGGATTTATTGGATATCACCATCACAAGATTGTGCTACGAACTCATCGAGAACTATGGTGATTTTAGCAATAGTGCCATTATCGGTGTGCAACCAAGAGGGGCGGTTTTTGCGGAATACTTGCATAGCAAGCTGAAAACACTCACAAATATTCCAATAACATTTGGAAAAATAGATCCTACTTTTCATCGGGATGATTTTCGTCGGGGAGATGATATCTTGCAGGCTAAAACTACCGAAATGGATTTCGCCGTAGAAGGTAAGAAAATCTTGTTGGTGGATGATGTGCTATTTACCGGTAGAACCATTCGTTCTGCCATGGATGCCCTGATTTCCTTTGGACGCCCATCAAAAGTAGAATTATTGGCATTAATCGACAGAAGATTTAATCGGGAGTTGCCGATACAAGCGGATTATCTTGGTATCACTGTTGACACCGTTGAGCCCGTAAAAGTGAAAGTAGAATGGGAAAATGATGCCGATGTAACCAAAAATATTGTCTGGATTTTAAAAGATAAGTAGCATGAGTCAATTGAGTACGAAACATCTTCTCGGAATAAAGCAACTTACAGAGCAGGATATTCGTACTATCTTAAGTACTGCGGCGAAATTTAAAGAAGTTATTAACAGGCCTATTAAAAAGGTGCCTACGCTCCGCGATATTACCATTGCCAATTTATTTTTTGAAAACTCTACCAGAACACGTGTTTCTTTCGAGTTGGCACAGAAGCGGCTGAGTGCTGATGTAATAAATTTTTCTTCTTCCTCCTCATCCGTAAAAAAAGGAGAGACCTTGCTGGATACGGTGAACAATATTCTGGCGATGAAGGTAGATATGGTGGTAATGCGCCACCCAAGCCCCGGAGCACCACATTTTTTGGCAAAGCACATCGATGCCAATATCATCAATGCAGGAGATGGGACACATGAACATCCCACACAGGCATTATTGGATGCCTTCTCCATGCAGGAGAAATTGGGAGACCTTGCCGGAAAAAAGGTGCTGATTGCCGGAGATATCATGCATTCAAGGGTAGCACTTTCCAATATTTTTTGTCTGAGGAAATTGGGTGCTGAAATCACCTTATGTGGTCCACCCACATTGATTCCGCAGGGAATAGAAAGCCTTGGTGTACGGATAGAGTATAATATAGAAAAAGCACTCGCTTGGTGCGATGTTGCCAATATCCTGCGTATACAGTTAGAGCGGCAAAATACCAAGTACTTTCCTTCGTTAAGAGAATATGCCCTAACTTTCGGTGTCAATAAGAAAAGGGTAGAAAGCCTACATAAGGAAATTGTTATTATGCATCCCGGACCGATCAACAGAGGTGTGGAAATTACATCAGATGTAGCAGATTCAAAGCATTCTATTATCTTAGATCAGGTTGAAAATGGTGTTGCAGTAAGAATGGCGGCATTATTTTTGCTGGCTAATAAGGGTATTGAAAATTAGGATTAATTCTTTTAACTTTGTAATGGAAAAGAAAGTCATGAGGGTGTTAAGTTTTTTGGGTTTTATTTTATTGTTGGCAGCTTGCGATAACAAGGAAACAGCCCTTCCAGAAGAGAGAACGGAACAAATGTCTGCTGCAGAGAAGTATTATCACTTACAAAGAATGCGCAAATATGAACAGGAACGCAAAGTTGCCGAAGAAATGGATAAAAGTACACAACCCGCTGATAATATAGGATATGTCGAAGATTTTAACAGGCAGTATCAGGAAGACTATTCTCAGGTAGAACCATTAACTCCTTCAACGGAATAGTTTTTTTGGTTTAATAACTTTATTTTTTTTCAGGACTCGTTTTTTTTATCCATATTAGCACAAAAATTACATGCTGAGATTAGTATTATTGTTCGGAGGGAAGTCTCCGGAACATGAGGTTTCTATCGTTTCTGCCCGAAATATTTGGCAAGCTATTCCCAAGGATAAGTTTGAGGTATTGTTAGTAGGGATTTCTCCTAAAGGTAAATGGTATCTCGAACAACCGGAAAATCATGCTAAAAAGGATTTTGTCATCGGCAAAGACGGCATTCAACTCGCCATCTTGCCGGGAGATGAGCAGCATAAGTTATTAAGAATGGATAACCATCAATCTCTGGGAAAAATAGATGCCGTATTTCCAATTACCCATGGTCCCAATGGTGAAGATGGCACACTGCAAGGCTTGTTGACGCAATTAGACTTGCCTTTTGTTGGACCCGGTGTATTGGCTTCTGCTTTGGCGATGGATAAAGACTATTGCAAACGCATACTTACATTAGCAGGCATTCCCAATGCCCCCTATGTAACGCTATATAAGCATGACAAGGGAGCTATTAACTATGCTTCCATAAGTGCTGAATTGGGCCATGTATTGTTTATCAAACCGGCAAACATGGGTTCTTCTATCGGTGTGCGCAAAACTACTAACGAGCAAGAATTTTTGGCAGCTGTAGAACATGCTTTTCAGTTTGATATAAAAATCCTTGTTGAGCAGGGTGTCAACGGTCGTGAGATAGAGTGTGCCGTTTTAGGAAACGAATTTCCTGAAGCCAGTACTGTTGGAGAAATCGTTATGAATACAGGTTTCTATGATTTTGAATCTAAGTACCAGAGTGCGGATGCTGCAACATTGTATATTCCGGCACAGAACCTTACACCAGAAGAAATAGATAAAATCAGAGCAACCGCCATGAAGGCTTATCAGGTGTTGGGATTAGAAGGGATGAGCCGAGTTGATGTTTTTCTTACACCACAAGGTGAGGTGTATATTAACGAACCCAATACATTACCGGGGTTTACTTCCATTAGTATGTATCCAAAATTATGGGAACATTCCGGGCTACCGTATAGTGATTTAATAGTTAGATTAGTAGATATCGCCATACAAAGACATCGCCGTGACAGTTCTATTAAGCGAGAACGTATTTAAAATGCATATTGCCACCGAACGATTATATTTGTTAAATCCGTCAGAAGTGACCGCAGAAGAACGACTGCGGTATTTTCAAGAGAATTTCGATTATTTCAAGCCATTCTGGCCAATCAGACCGCCGGAGATGTTTACCTTGCCCTATATTGAGCAACAATTAAAGCAATATTGGGAAGACTTTCAGAAAGATAGCAAGTATCGGTTTTTTGTAGCGATGAAAGAGCGGCCACAACATATTATAGGCTCTTTTGAGTTTTCGAATATCGTTCTTGGGCCGTTTCGCTCCTGTAATGTAGGGTATGACTTAGCACCTGTTGCGCAAGGCAAGGGTTATATGCATGAGGCTCTTTTAAGGGCATTGGATTTTATATTTTCAGAGAAAAAACTCCATAGAGTAGAAGCTAGCGTGATGCCGCGAAATGAAAAATCAATACATGTATTGGAGCGGTTGGGTTTTGAAAAAATTGGGTTGGCGAAAAGCTACCTAAATATATATGGGAATTGGGAGGATCATATAATATTTCAGAAGATTAATACCTCACTTTTTTAGAAAATGTGCGTGCTAGGTTTAAAATTTCCAGAAATCAAAAGCAAATATACCTCCAAAGCGTCAAGGTAATCAACGAAATAGGTATTCCCCAAGTGACTAACTGTTGAGTGAGTTCGTTTTCAAGGTTTTGTTGCGTGCAAATGACTGATGCCGTTATCATGGGTGGCATCGCCGTTTCTAATAGGGCAACTTGCTGTGGAAAGTCAATTTTTCCGTAAACGATGTATAAAAACAGCAAAGCTAAAGCGGGACCTAATATTAGCTTATACGTTAATCCTGATGCAAATTTTAGTGTATGCTGTGGTGACCATTTTAGAGAAAACTGCATGCCGATAGAAAATAATGCTAAGGGAATCATCGTTTTTCCTGCATACCCCAAAAAATCAAGCATGTTACTGTCGTTAATTTCAGGAAGGAATAATGCCAACAAGAAGGTGATAAAAGGAGGGAAGCGTAGCAATTTGCTGAGTATTTGTTGGATAGGTAAATTTCCGTGGGCTGCCCACATGGATAATCCAACGCCAAAAGTACTGAGGATGAAGAAACTGCCGGGTTGGTCAACAAAGATGGCATATGTAATGGCATTTCCCCCTAAGGTAGCTGAGAGGTAGGGATAGCCTACAAAAGAAGTATTTCCTAATCCGCAGACTATTGTTAATGCGATGATGGTTTTTTTATCCCAATGGAATAATTTGCCGAGTAATATAAAGAAGAGTATGGCACCTGAAAATAATATCCAGGCACTACCTATTAATCCCAACATTTTACCATCAAAATGTATGGCTGGGACTTTCATGAGCGTAATGGCGGGCAAGGAAATCCACAGTACAAATTGATTGATATATTTAGGTGTTTCTTCCGGCAATAATTTCCATTTCTTAAGTACCATTCCTAGAAAAAAGCATCCAATAAACAAAAATGATTCCATCGGCATGTCGCAAAGATAATTATATCAGTAAATTTATTTTGACACGAACGCACGAAAGGTGATTCAGCTGGAAATCAATATATCTTCAAGTAAACAGGTTTTGAATCATCTACCGATAATTTTTGTGTATGTACTCGATAGCTTGTTCTTGGGTGAGTACTGCAAAATTCTTGTATCTTTCATGGACATCAATAATTTCTTCGAGTGCTGCTTCTACCAATACTTTGTTTTGCCATGTTTTTAGGTGTTCTACTACGGTTTGTAGGCATCCTTTTTTATAGGATATTTGCCCTAACACATGTACCAATGTTTTGCTTACTCTTTTTGTTGGATCGTTTTCGAGTTGTTGTAGTAAGGGAAGAATATCTTGTGGATATTTTCTACCACGAAGTTCAATGCCGTGGCATATTTCTCTACGAATTTCCTTGTCGGTATGGTGTAAATACTGCTGCGCCCATGATAAGATAGGTGTGGGGTTCTCCTCGCCCATTTTTTTGATGGAACCGATGACGGCATTTCTAGGCGCATGATGTTGGTCGAACAAAGCAGTATCAAAAATATATTGTACGCTTTCAAAGTTATGTTTCCCAATTTCTCCTGCGGCATTTACGGTCGTTTGGCGGACGTGAAAGTCTTCATGTTGCAATAAAACATCCAACTGCTCAATAATTTGCTTTTGAAGATGATGCTGTTGGATAAATAATTTCCCGATAGAGAGATAGGCGGTTTTTCGAATATAAGTGTCTTCGTCACTAAAATAAAGAAGAATACTTTGTGTATTTTTTGATTTCAGGTCTGACAAAATATCTGCGTAGATTTTTTGTACTAACTGATTGCGCTCATTTTTTTCGAGTTGGTAGAAAGACATGTTGATGCAAAATTAAAGAATAGCTTGTATTTTTGATAGATTATTATTTAATGATAATAGTGGATAGTTTTATTCAAGGGTCAAAATTGATTAAATGAGAGCGATTTTACTTGTCATTTTATTTCAAACTTCAAGTGTTGTTTTTTGTCAGGATTATGCATCTTTCGTAGGGCAGGCAGATAAGTTTTATGAAAATAAAGACTATGAAAGTTCAGTTGAGCAATATAAAAGCGCCTTTAAGTTAGCGCATAAAGCGGCAGATTTATATAATGCCGGTTGCTCTGCTGCGCTTTCAGGCAATAAAAAACTGGCATTTAAATGGTTGAATTTGGCATTGAGTGAAGGATGGACAAATATCAAGCATCTTAAGCAGGATGCGGATTTGGAGTCATTACATGATAGTAAGAGGTGGCAGCAGCTTTTAGAAGCCATGCAAGCGGAAGTTGACAGGAAAGAAGCTAATTATAATAAGCCCCTGCAATCTCAGCTGTTGTCTATTTATGATGACGATCAACTTATTCGTAAAGAATACATCGCCGCACAGAAGGAACTCGGAAGTAATAGTACGCTGGTAGATAGTTTAGCAGAAGTTATGCTATTTAATGACAGTATCAATTTAATAAAGGTAATGGCTATATTAGATGAGTATGGTTGGGTGGGGGCAGATTTGGTTGGTAGTCAGGCAAATCAAACTTTGTTTTTGGTTATTCAACATGCGGACTTACAAACGCAGCAAAAGTATTTGCCAATGATGCGCGAGGCGGTGAAGAGCAAAAATGCAAACCCAGGGTCATTGGCTTTGTTGGAAGACAGGGTGGCTTTGAGAGAAGGTCGGCGTCAAATATATGGCAGCCAAATTGGTACGGATAAAGAAACCCAGCAAAACTATGTGCTTCCGCTGGAAGATCCGGATAATGTAGATAAAAGAAGAGCAGAAGTAGGTCTTGGTAAATTGGAAGACTATTTGAAAAATTGGGATATTATCTGGGATGTTGAAGCATATAAAGCACAATTACCTGCTCTTGAGCTTAAACTTAAGAAGGAAAAGTAAAGCAGGGTGTCCAATGAGGTAAAACTACTTTTTTCCAACGGGTCTTAGTTTTTTACTGCGAAGGCATGATTAGGAATTTATAACATAATGATTTGCAAAATAATCTACTCATGTTCTCGTTGGGATACGAGAACTCGGTATTTATAGGTTTTTAAATAAATATTAACAGACTATTTTATTTGGATTATATAAAAAAAAGCGGGTTGTCAAACCTGACAACCCGCTTTATCAAAATACTCAGTACTAACTACTAATATTACATCATTCCGCCCATGCCACCTGGCATTCCGCCCGGCATTCCGCCGCCGGCAGGTTTGTCTTCTGGTTCTTCGGCGATTGCACACTCTGTGGTGAGGATCATGCTGGCAATAGATGCCGCATTTTCTAACGCCACACGTGTCACCTTAGTTGGGTCGATTACACCTGCTTTGAACAGGTTTTCGTATTTTTCGGTACGTGCATTGAAGCCGTAATCTCCTTTACCTTCTTTCACATTGTGAACGATGATAGAGCCTTCAAGTCCAGCATTTTCAACAATTTGACGCAAGGGTGATTCTAACGCTTTTCTCACGATATCAACGCCCATTTTTTCGTCGTGGTTGATGAAATCAACTTTATCCAATGCAGGAATTGCTCTTACCAATGCAACGCCACCACCTGGGATAATACCTTCGGCAACTGCTGCACGTGTTGCATGTAAAGCGTCGTCTACACGGTCTTTCTTTTCCTTCATTTCAACTTCTGTTGCAGCACCAACATACAATACAGCAACGCCACCACTCAACTTCGCTAAGCGCTCTTGTAGTTTTTCACGGTCGTAATCAGAAGTGGTACTTTCTATCTGTGCTTTAATTTCTTTGATTCTTGCTTGAATGTCTGCTTTTTTGCCACTTCCGTTGACGATGGTTGTATTGTCTTTGTCGATAACCACGCGCTCGCATGTTCCCAATTGGTCTAAAGTAGCATCTTCTAATCTATATCCCAATTCTTCGCTGATAACTGTACCACCTGTAAGGATGGCAATATCTTGTAACATTGCCTTGCGACGGTCGCCGAAGCCCGGTGCTTTCACTGCTGCCACTTTTAGGGCACCACGAAGACGGTTTACTACTAAAGTTGCCAATGCATCGTTTTCAACATCTTCCGCAATAATCAATAAAGGTCTACCTGTTTGTACTTCTTTTTCTAAGATAGGAAGTAAGTCTTTCATGGTAGAAACTTTCTTATCATAGATTAGGATATAAGGATTTTCTAGTTCTACTTCCATTTTCTCTGTATTGGTAACAAAGTATGGAGAGAGGTAACCTCTATCGAATTGCATACCTTCCACTACGTCAACATACGTTTCTGTACCTTTGGCTTCCTCAACGGTGATAACGCCTTCTGTAGAAACTTTTTCCATGGCTTTTGCAATCAAGTCGCCAATTTCTTCGTCATTATTTGCGGAGATAGAAGCTACTTGTTTGATTTTGCTATAATCTTTGCCGACTTCTTTGCTAAGGTTTTTTAGCTCTTCTACTACTTTAATCACGGCTTTGTCGATACCTCTTTTCAAGTCCATTGGATTAGCACCTGAAACGATGGATTTCAGTCCGGGTCCGATAAGTGCTTGTGCTAAGACGGTGGCTGTTGTGGTACCATCTCCGGCAACATCATTGGTTTTGGAGGCTACTTCTTTCACCATTTGAGCGCCCATATTTTCGATAGGGTCTTTCAATTCCACTTCTTTGGCTACTGTTACACCATCTTTGGTGATAGCGGGAGCGCCGAATTTTTTCTCGATAACCACATTGCGACCTTTAGGTCCAAGGGTTACTTTTACTGCATTTGCCAATGCATCTACACCGGCTTTCAGTTTGTCGCGTGATTCTGTTCCGTAAATAATTTGTTTGGATGACATAAATTTTGTTTTTAGTTGTTAAACCAAATAGTTTGACTTCGATTAAACGATAGCCAAAATGTCAGATTCTTTCATAATTAGATAATCATTTCCTTCGATATTGATTTCTGTACCGGAATATTTACCATACAGTACCATATCGCCTACTTTTACTGTTGTAGGTTCGTCTTTTTTGCCGGGACCTGCCGCTACAACTTCTCCGCGTTGTGGTTTTTCTTTAGCGGTGTCAGGGATAATAATGCCTGATTTGGTCTTTTGTTCGGCTTCTGCCGGTTTTACAACAACTCTGTCTGCTAAAGGCTTGATTTTTAAACCTGCCATAGTGATACAATTTTTATTAGTTAAACAATTAAATTTGGTTCTACACTCAACGAACATTAATTGTGCCAAGGGAATTTTGAGACATTTTTACATATTTTAGTGACATTTTCAGCGTGTAAGCGTGACAAAATTTCATGTGTGTTCGCAGTTAGTCAGTTCATGATGATTTGGAAATTTGGAAATTTGGGAATTTGAAAATGTGGAGATGTGAGAATGTGGAAATTTGAAAATATGAAGATTTGGAGATTTACTTCTAGGTTCACGGGTATAATGTGGAAATTTGAAAATTTGAAAATGTGGAGATGTGAGAATGTGGAAATTTGAAAATGTGAAGATTTGGAGATTTGCTTCTAGGTTCACTGGTATAATGTGGAAATTTGAAAATTTGAAAATGTGGAGATGTGAGAATGTGGAAATTTGAAAATGTGAAGATTTGCTTCTAGGTTCACTTACTCAATACTCAATACTCAATACTCAATACTCAATACTAAATACTAAATACTAAATACTATAAGTTGTGTGAGGGATAGGAGCGTGTACCATGTACAGCGGATAGCCCGACCCCGTTCTATTGGATGAGTAGCAGCCAATAGAATGGGGGCACACCCAAATTTTGCGTTAAAAATCCCTAATGCTTTGCAAATGTGGGAGGATATTTCAAGAAATAAGTATTTTTGTTGAGCTAATGGGAAAATGGATTTTTTTTATTGTAGGAATGTTGGTGTTTAACGAGTTACGAGCACAAGGGGATCCTATTTTGTTAAGTGGTACGGTCAGGGATTCTTCCGGGAAGCTGTTGCCGGGTGCCGTGTTCGTCAATAAGCGGACGGGTGAGTGGAAGAAGGCGGGAAAGGATGGTTCGTATGTTTTTAGTATGCCGCATCAGGATACGGTTCAGGTGTTTGTATTAGGGTTTGAAATTAAGGACATCACTTTTAAGGATAGTACGTATCGGCAAGGTTATGACTTTGCCATTGTTATGCCGGAAATTGTGGATGAGTTGGATGAGGTAGAAATCATTGGTGTTAAAACATACTCCGAGATACGGAAGAATATCAATAATCTTTCGGTGCGACAGACGGATAAATATCCGGATGCGACTATTGCCAATCCGGTTTCATTGTTGTATGAAATGTTTAGCAAGAAGGAGCAGAGCAACAGGTTGGCGGCGTATTTAGAGTATCAGCAGAAAAAGGAAAGTTTGCTGAAGGATTTATTTAGGTTGTATAATCAATATGAAATCATCGATTTGGATGAGTTTGAGTTTGATAATTTCATTGCTTATATGAATATTCCGGATGATTTTTTGCAAACGACGGCAGACTATGATTTGGCGGTTTATGTGAAGCGGCAATTTAAAATGTATCGCCAGTTAGGTTTTTAATAAGAAGATGATTTATAAAGTAGTCCATTGGTGTTCTCGTGAAGACACGAGAACATGGGATTGGTTTTTTATTATTGGACTATTCTATAAATAAATAAATCCTCCGAGGTTGTTTTTAGGTATGCAATTTTTTAATTGATTGATTTATATCTGGTTATGATTTTTAGATATGGAATTAGCCCATTAAGTAAGGTCAACCCTCGAGGTTGGTTTTAATTGGAACGATTTTTAACCTCCGAGGTTGTTTTTAGGCATGTTTTTTTTTAATTAATTGATTTTTAGCGCTTTGTGTTTTTAAGGTGTGAAATTAGCCCATTAAGTAAGGTCAACCCTCGAGGTTGAGTGTTTTCCTATAAAAATTTCTTTTAAACAAGCTGTTGAGGTGCATGATGATTACGCCTGTAACAGCTTCTTTGACAATTCCTTTGGACATTTTAGAATTCCCTAATTCTCTGTCTTTGAAAGTGATGGCTATTTCTTTGAGTTTAAATCCTAATCGCCACGTGGCATATTTCATTTCTATCTGGAAGGCATAACCCATAAATCCCAATTTATCTAAGGCGATGGTTTCTAATACTTTACGTTTGTAGCAAACAAAACCACCTGTTGTATCTCTAACGGGCATCCATGTAATACATCTAACATATACGGACGCATATTTTGAAATGAACACCCGATCGGCGGGCCAGTTTTCTACCTGACCGCCTTTTACATATCTTGAACCAATGGACAAATCGGCGCCTTGTTCGCAGGCTTCGAGTAAGCGCAATAAATCATTGGGATTATGAGAGAAATCACAGTCCATTTCAAAGATATATTCGTATTTTCTTTCCAAAGCCCACTTGAAACCGGTGATATAAGCCGTGCCGAGACCCAATTTTCCGCTTCTTTCTAAGAGGTGGATTCTATTGTCAACTGTCGGGATGTAGTCTTTGACGATTTGCGCTGTTCCATCGGGTGAGCCATCATCGACGATGAGGAGCTCGAAGCGTGGCGACAGTTTCATGACTGTTTCCATCATCAGTTGAATGTTCTCAGATTCGTTGTAAGTAGGTATTATAATTAAACAGTCGCGCAAAATGTCCTCTTTAAAATGCAAAAATACTTTTTTATGCCATTTCAGAAAATAGCTTAACAAAATTTAATCCTCCTAAATGTCCGCTACTCATTAAAAGAAATACCGAATTGGGTGCATATTGTTCATATAGAAAGTCTTTTATTTGTGTGGGTTCGTAGAACACGCCTAGATTTTTGAAATTAAAATCGGCAAAGATTCTATCGGCAGGTATTTTTTCTTTATGTTTAATTCGTAAGGATTCCTCATCCAAATAGACGGCGGCGGCATCACAGCCATCTAAACTGTTTTTGTATTCTGAAAGGAAATTGTCTTGCATGCTGCTGTACGTATGGATTTCGAAAAGGGCAACGATTTTTTCTTTTGGAAACTGTTCCCGCACTGCCTGAACGGTAGCTTTTACTTTGGAAGGGGCATGTGCAAAATCCCGATAGATGGAGATATTTTTTGCGTCATCTTTCCATATTTTTTCCAGTCGTTTTGCAGTGCCACCAAACGATTGCATGGCGGTAAGAAAACTGTCTTCACTTACACCCAGCTCTTTACATACAGACATAGCTGATGACATATTGGAGAAATTGTGTCTTCCGAAAATCTTCATAGGATATGTTTTGTCTTGGTATAATACCGAAGCAATTCCATTCAAGATGTTGAATTCTAATGTTTTATAGGGTTGTTTTATGCATTTCGCAGGAGTGTCTCCAACGAGTTGCTTCACTTCCTCATCTTCTACATTAAATATTAGTACATCATCGATGCTTTTCACAAACTCCCTGAAAGTATCCAGATAGCTTTCATAGGTAGGGAATACGTTGATATGATCCCAAGCGATGCCTGTAAGGATAGCGATATGTGGGTGGTAGTGTAGGAATTTGGAGCGCAAATCTAAAGGGGAGGAGAGGTATTCGTCTCCCTCAATGATGATTAAATCGTTTTCTGGATGAACGTCCACCATATTATCCAAGCCATCCAGTTTTGAGCCGACGAGATAATCGAATTTTTTTCCGGCAACTGTTAATGCATGTATAATCATGGCTGTAGTGGTGGTTTTTCCATGGCTGCCACCAACGACGACTCTTTTCTTATTTTGCGATTGCTTAAATATAAATTCCGGAAAGGAATATATCGGAATATTTAATTCTTGCGCTCGCAATAGTTCAGGGTTGTCCATTCTGGCGTGCATACCGAGTATGATAGCATCTAAATTTTTATGAATAAGTGCAGGATTCCAGCCGATTTCCTGTGGGAGGATACTATGTTGCTGTAAGTTTGTTTTTGCAGGGTCGAAGATGACATCATCAGAACCCGTAACATGGTTTCCTTGTTTTTTTAATAAGATTGCCAGTTGGTGCATGACGGCACCGCCTACTGCTATGAAATGAAAATTAGCCATATTTTACCTTAAAGTTATGGGATAAAGATGCAGTATTAAGATTTGTTAAAAAGCTAATTATTTTAACATGTCGTGGAGAAATTTAAACTATATGCCGGATAAATACGTTTACCTTTGCAAAAAATATAATATTGAACGAAGTTTACACTTGTTTATTTTTAATTTAAAGCAATTATGAGAAGAGTAGTTAAAATGTTTGTAGCCACGATGGCTTTTACGGTAATGATGGCATCATGCAGTAAAAAAGTGGGGTGTCCCAATAATTTAGGAAAAACACAACCAGAAATTAAGAAAGAGAAAAACGCTTAATGAACTGGCGAGAACTCAATAGTGAAGAGCAGTTTATTGAATTGTTGAATGGTAAGGGTGCTTTTGCCGTTTTTAAGCATAGTACCCGCTGTTCTATCAGTAGTATGGCGAAAGCTAGGCTAGAGCGTGAATGGAAGTTTAGCCAAGAGGAACTTCCTATTTTCTATCTTGATTTAATCCGCTATCGATCCGTATCTAATTTAATAGCGGAAAAGTCTCATGTGGAGCACGAATCTCCTCAATTAATTGTTTTTGTACAAGGTCGCCCGGTATATGATGCCAGTCACCATGCTATTCAGGTGGCTGAAATCATTCCTTTCATCCATTAGTTAGCTTATTTTTACGATGATATCTTGTAGATTATTAGCACAAGATGTCAGCCTGTCTGCGGCATTCGAGACATGTCGGTACACCTCACGTCTTTTAAAAATATAATTAAAGTCACTGCTGACAAAGAGTTCTTGCAGTGCTTTTCTATAGATTTTTTCAATTCTTCGCTCTTCTTTTCTAGCTGCGTCACAATACGATACGGCATCTAAAGGCTTTGTTGAAAGCAGCGAAAACCCCGTTTTGAGTGCTATAATGCCATCCCTGTAATGTAGGGCAATATCCAAGTCGTATTTATCGGGTTTGAGACCGAAATCCTGCATTTCTATGATGGTAGCTTTCGAGTAATTGGCAATATCTTCTATGCCAATTATTGCACGGTATATATCTTCTCTGTCAATGGGCGTTGCAAAGGCTTCTGCCAATTCCTTTAACATATTTTGCTTGATTTGGTCAGCCAGTTTCTCCTTTTCTATGATTTTTTCACCTACTTCATCAGTATTATTTTCCATATAGTCTATCATTAATTCAGAGATATCCGCAATAATACCAATTTGAATATTTAACATATTAAAGAAATCGGGTGATTTAGGGAAGATTCTTTCAAAGATTGTTTTAAAAAAACCTGATTTGGTTGGTGTCATTTGTAAAATTTTATGTTGTGAACAAATGAATGATAGCATAAACTAAAATAGATACGGCGGCAGCACCTGGAATCGTGAACAGCCATGTGTAGGCAATGGATTTTGCTTTTGTCCATTTCACCCTTTTAACATGCTCTGCCGCACCAACACCCATGATACTTGTTGTTACAATATGTGTTGTTGATACAGGTGCTCCGAAATGGGAAGCGCCAAATATCACCAATGCGGACGCAATCTGCGAATTGAGGGCGTGAATAGGTCGAATTTTGTAAATGGCAAAACCTAATGTTCGAACAATCTTCCAACCGCCAAAGAGGACACCCAACGTCATGGCACCGGCGCATGTTAGGATTACCCAAAATGGGACTGCAAAAGAAGGAATATATCCACCTAAAACAAGTGTTAGCGTTAATATGCCCATGCTTTTTTGTGCATCATTAGCACCATGAGAGAATGAAAGACCTGCTACAGAAAGCAATTGTATATTTTTGATGGGTTTATTTATTTCATGTTTTGCACTTCTGAGCTTTAAAGCAACAATTTTTTGAATTATATAACCGAGCGAAAACCCTAAAATTGGTGAAATGAGAAGGCTCAATAATACTTTGGCAACTCCGGTGATTTCACCTTTTGTTAGTGCTGTAAACCCCCAAACCACATGATCGATACCCACAGCAACCATCACTACGCCACATACTCCTCCCATGAGTGCATGTGATGAAGAGGAAGGCATCCCCAACCACCATGTACCTAAATTCCATACAATAACACCTACCAATGCAGATAGAATAATTGAAACAGCATCAATTTTTGGAATATCTGCAATCTCTACGAACTTGCCAATAGTATTGGCAACGGCAGTGCCACCTAAAATTGGACCAATAAAATGGAAAAAGGCAACTATTACTACCGCTTTTGCCGGACTCAATGCTCTGGATGCAATGACCGTAGCAATGATATTTGAAGCATCGTGAAATCCGTTAGTAAAATCAAAGATAATTACCAATATAACAGTAATGAAAACTAAAACGGCAATGCTCAACTGTGTGTGATTGAAAATCAAAGATACAGCTTAATTTGTTTTTATTGTGAAGTTGTGTAGAAATTGTGAAATATCCTTGAAGATTGAATGTTGAGTATTCTAAATATTAAAAAGATATAAATAATTCTTTTAGAAAGCTAAAGAATGCTGTTATTATTGGTTTTTAGTAGAAGATTCTTTTTTACACTGTCAAACCATTCTTCTTTAATGATGCTGAGGATGATGCTGTCTCTTCTGCCGCCTTCGGGTGTTGGTAGGTGGTTTCTACTGATGCCTTCTACCACACATCCAATGCTTTGCATGGCTTTTTTGCTTCGCTCATTTCTGTTGTCGGCTCTAAATTCTACTCTTTCCATACCTATTTTTTCAAAGGCAAATGTCAACAAGAGTAGCTTACAATTTTTATTTAAGTAGGTGCCTTGAAAATTTTTGCCATACCAAGTATATCCCAATTGCAGGTATTTATACGCTAACTGTATGTCATAAAAACGTGTACTTCCGGCATATTGCTTTTTATTTTTATCAAAAACAATAAAAGGATATTCTTTTTCCAGTTTTCTATTTTCAACGGCTTGTCGTATGTATTCTTTCAAGTCTTGCGGTTTCGATATTTCCATCAGGCTGTACTTCCAAATTTCCGGTTCCTCTATGACGAAATGTTCTAAGTGTTGAAAATCATCTTCTTGTAATGGGCGAAGTAGCACAGAATCATTCTCTAAAATTATGTCTTCGCTGAAAAGCTTCGGTTCGTTATTTGCTGTCATTGTTCATCAACTAAAATTTCAATTCGTGAATTTATCAAATAATAAATACTTAGAAGGACTACTATCACAAAAATAATTATAAAATAGTTCATTAATAAAATACAATTCCCTGTTCTCGTGTCGACATGAGAATGCGAGTGGACTACTTTATAAATCATCTCGTTATTATTGGACAAAATCAGCCAATTGAATGTTATAAAAGTAGTCGAGTACAACAAGTTACGACCAATTTACTTCGCACATTTTTACATTAGATAGAAAGTATGCACAAATTGGTGCATTGTGATTTTTTTGCAAGCCAATAATTATTTCATGGAGTGCAGTCCAATGGTATTTCCTTCAGTGTCCATAACGACAGAACAAAAACCATAATTGCCGATAGACATTTTAGGTTGCAGTATTTTGCCACCTACATTTTCTACGCGACTTTCTTCCAAGCTACAATCATCACAAGCGAAGTAAACCAATGTTCCACCTGTTCCGGGACTCATTTCTGGAGCTTTTACCAAAGCACCGCTGATATTATGATCATTTTCTGTCCATGGGAAGCTTAGCATTTGCATTTCCCCAACTCCTTCCGGCATGGGTAACTCAGATAACTGGACATCTAAAACTGCTTCATAGAATTTTTGAGCCCTGCTCATGTCTTTAACATAAATTTCTACCCAAGTAAACGGATTTTTTGGTTGTGTTGCCATAATATTTATTAAAATTGGTTAAAGCAAAAATAGTAACATTCTATTAAAAAAATATTGTTGTCCGGAAAAAATGTACGCACTTTTTGTCATTTGTTTAATGAGTTGAATCGTCAGATAAACCTAAAATGAAATACCTGCGATACTTTGTATCGGTCATTGGCACCCATGAGATACCAAGTTTTGAAGCTATAACTCCATTTTTTTGGAATATCTTTGAAAAAGCGTTCCGCATTCACCAGTTGGATATGAGGACTCCATGAAGTGATTTTTTCAGGCCGGGTGATTCCCCATTGTAAAGGTGCGTCGCCCATACCGGATTTTTTGATTCGCTCGCTGATAACTACTTTTCCCATGGGAGAGCAAACATCGAAAATGATTTCTGCCTGTGGAAGGCGAGCGGCGAGGGTCGTTAGGAATTCTCTTACAGTGTCTTCCTTAAAATACGGTAGTACTCCGGGAATTTGTATGAATAACCCATTGGAAATATCTCCAATATCATCTATCCACGAATAATCGAGCATGGATTTTTCTATGTATGTCACTCTTGATGGTGGAGGAATAAGCTTTTTACGCAGTGCCATCGATTCAGGTAGGTCGAGATCAAACCAAGTGAGTGTTCCATTGTCTACACGATAGAAAGACGTATCAAGTCCTGCACCAATGTTTAGAATGGTTGCTTTAGGATGGGTTGTTAAAAAATTCCTGATGGCGGCATCAAATTTTTTGGCACGAACCGCCAAACCGAGCATGCCAGATTCGAGCATATTCCGGATGATTTTCTTTTTGTCATAATCTAGAGAATCGGATAACTGGATAGCCTTCTCATCGTATAGCTCCGGATTTTTCCAGCGACTAACTTCTGCTCTAGCAATGAGTGGAAGCAAGAGCGTTCTAGGTACTTTTGTTAAAGAAGCTTGAATCATACGGTCACTTTTTATCAAAGATAATAATAAATCAATGCATGCATCTGTTTTTTTTGAAAATTTTCAACCCTCGAGGTTAACCTCCGAGGTTATTTTGGATGATAATTCTGCTCACTATTGGCTATCACCCATGCTTTTGACAGCGATTCAGGTTTGGTTTTTTGTGCAACAAACAGCTCCATTTGATCGTCATAATGCTTAGCACCGGGTTTGGACGAAGTTCCATATGGACTCACCGTTTGTATTTCTACCGAATCTTTGCCGAATTTTACCAACATGATATAAGAGTCGCCGACTTCAGCTTTCATTTTGCCATCTTCATGTTCTATGCATGCCATGGCTGCTACAACATCATTTAGGCCACTCACAGGCAATTCCTTTTTGCCACGTACCAACTTTTGCAAGTCTCCGAGTTTGACATGGATGGTGCCAAAGTGTTTGTTGAGGTGTTTTTTGGCAAATTTTAGCGATTCGATATAGACTTCTTCATCAATTTGAATTTCCCAAAAGGGTAATTTTCCTTCTTCAAATAGGTATGTAGTCAGATAAAACTGTGCTAAGGAAGCAACGGCGGCACCTTCGCTATCGATGGTAGCATCTCGATTCCATTTTTGTAGCATCTCCAAAACGTCAGCAATCTTTGGGTTTTTACTGGGGTCTAAGTGAAAAATGCTTTCCAGATTAGCCGCCGCATATGTATAAATGGGTTGTGCAAATTTTTGATCATATTTTATGCGTAAAAAATCCTCGTAGGTGATAGTGTCCAATTCAGCAAATAATGATTTTATACGCAACCCACGATTGGTATTATACCTAAAATAGTGTAAGTCTTTGTCGATACTATCAGGTTGAACATCGTCTTCTTTTGAGGTAGCATTAAATGGTGTATTATTGGAATTGAAGATATAACCACATGCCGGATTTTCTATTTTCAGCATCTTGTCGAACCCCAGAAACGTCGGTTTCCAGAGTGTTTTAGAAGTATTTCCCGGCAATATACCCCACCAATCATAAGAGGTATCTCTTTGCGGGAAAAAACCATTATCCGTATAAAAAATATTGCCCAGTTTATCGGCATAAATAAAATTTAATCCGGCGATTCCTTGCATCTCCAAAGCCTTTTTGTATTCATCTAAATTTGTAGCTTTATCCATATGGTACCATTGCTCAGCGGCTTTAATATTCATCACTGCCGGCATGCGGATGCTGTAATAATCGCCATCGGATTTCAAAGTTGGTCCGTAAACGCTGATATAGTATTTTCGTGTTATAGGAATTTTTAGAAACCAAACCTTTACTTTTAGTTTTACTTTCTTTTCCTCCAATTTTAGCCATTTGCCGTCAAATTTGTAAGTGAGTTTTTCTGTCGGATGCATTTGCAACTTATATACGTCGCTATAATCTGCAAATGATACCGTATGTGCCCAACCGAGGTGTTCATTGACACCATGGAAAATCATTGCTCCACCGGGAAATGTGCCACCTAAAATATTCAAACCTTCCTCAGAAACAAGGTGCGCCTCATACCACGAAAAAGGACCTACTAATGGTTGATGAGAGTTTACTGCCAAATAAGATTTGCCGTCGTTAGTTTTTCTTGAAGAGACAGCTATACCATTGCTCCCTTTGGGTTGATAGAGGAATTTTTGTTTCATTTTTTTATCTGAAATTCTCAGGATATCAAACTGCACATTTGTCATGAGGCACATGCCCATTACGTAGCCAATCACCATATCTTTTTCGTTAATGGGAAATATGGATTTATCCAAAACCTCTTCCGGGTGAAGTTGTGCATACTTGTTAGCTCCATCACAATAAGCCTTCATGATAGCTTTGAATTTTGGCGAAAAGGCAGCGTCGTATTGTTGGTCAACCAACTCTTTTGCGCCAATAAATGCGGCAATAAAATCCATAATAGCACCATCTTTCCCATTGACAGCAGCCGAGCGGCACCTGCCTGCCAAAACATTTTGTTGCATGGATTCAAAATCGTCTTCTGCCGTAGCCCACGCCAAACCATAAGCGACTTCTTCATCTGTTTTACCATAAATATGTGGCACGCCGTAATGATCACGATATATGGTAATGTTTTTGGTATCAACGGCTGCCAATTTAGTGGTAATACCACAAGTCAATAACATAAAGAGACCGAGAAAATTCCAAATTAACCGATTAGTTGGTATTTTGTAGAAAATGGTGAACATACAGTAAAGAAATTTCAATAAAGATAGATTTTTTTGATATTTTATAAAAAAAATGTACACGTGTTTTAACCTCGGAGGTTGTTTTATAACCAACCTCCGAGGTTAAAACTTGAAATAGTGTTAAGGTGATATTGCAAATGGTGTTTCTTTTCTACCTTTATTGTATAAAAAAATCCAACATGCAACGATTACTCAAGCCACGGCTTATTTATGCTATTTTTATGGCGGTATTAAATATCCCGATTGCCGGCCTGTTTATTTATTATATAACGGAATTTGAGTTTGATGTCGTTAAAATCATCGCATTAATACTCACCTTTACTTTTACTTTTCATATAAACAGGGAATGTTATCAATATGCACAAAAGCAATTTGATGAATGGTATTATATTTTGTTGCTGACCGTATTAAACTATTTGCTCCAATTCTTCTTTGTTTTTTATTTTAGTTTTAAAGGTTTTGATGCCGGAAATTGGACACATTAATAAAGGTTTGTTCAGAGAACTCATTTTTTCGTTTATTTTTGCCCCAAAAAAAGATGCGCGTACTAGTACTGAACTGTGGTAGTTCATCCATAAAGGTAGATATTATTGACACAGAAGCTTGTAAATCTGTTTTGTCCTTGAATGTCGAAAAAATCAACAAGGAGCCTAAAGCCCAAATGAATGGGGAAGCTTTAGCCATCACCTCAGCGCTAGACTTCGATGCTATATTAACATGGGTAATGGATACTTTATCGCATCATGATGAGATTAAAGCGATATCCGGCGTTGCACACCGAGTGGTTCATGGCGGTAAGAAGTTTACACAGGCATGTTTAGTAACCTCGGAAGTTGTAGCAGAAATTGAAAGGTTAAGCATATTAGCACCGTTACATAATCCTATTAATCTTAAAGGCATCCGAGTTGCCATGAAGTATTTTCCGCAGATGCCACAAGTAGCGGTTTTTGATACGGCTTTTCATCAATCATTGCCTTCCCGTGCGCATACATATGCCATCGACCAAGAGATTTCAAAAAAACATGACCTACGTCGTTATGGGTTTCATGGGATTAGCCATCGATATGTTAGTTATAAAGCTGCCGAGTATTTGTCGCAAGATATCAGTCAATTGCGTTTAGTGGTTTGTCATCTTGGAAATGGCTGTAGTATTACAGCGGTTGAATTTGGGAAATCTGTTGAAACTTCCATGGGTTTAACGCCTTTGGAAGGATTGGTGATGGGAACCAGACCCGGTGATCTTGATCCGGGATTAATCGGATTCTTACAGCAAAATGAAGGTTGGAGCCCGGAGCAGTTAGATGATTTCCTTAATAAAAAATGTGGATTAATGGGATTGTCCGGGAAAACCAATGATATGAGGGAAATTATTGAGTATGCGGCTGAAGGAGATGAAGGATGTCAATTGGCATTTAATGTGTTTTGTCATCGATTGCGAAAATATATTGGCGCATATTTGGCTGTTTTAGGTGGAGCGGACGCAGTTGTTTTTACGGGAGGAATTGGCGAAAATAGTGCCTTGGTACGCGCAAGGGTTTGTGAACGTTTGGAATTTTTAGGACTGATGGAGGATGAGCAAAAAAACAAACTTGTACAAGTGGATGACCAGCGACCAGTACAGATTTTTTCAAAGGAAAACTCCAGAATAAAATTGCTGGTTGTAAAAACTGATGAAGAACTCGCCATCGCTAAAAGAGCCACCGAAATCATCAAAGGCAATGATACTGTAAACAGTATACCTAAAATTCCAATTGCGATATCTGCAAGACATGTTCATTTAACTAGAGAAACATTGGATGTTCTCTTTGGTGAAGGGTACGAACTTACAACGTATAAGCCATTATCTCAGCCGGGGCAGTTTGCTGCCAATGAAACGGTGACCATTATTGGCCCAAAGAATAAATATGAGAACGTTCGGATTTTAGGTCCCATTAGACCGAAGGATCAGGTAGAGATTTCCCGTACGGATGAATACTTTTTAGGAATTGATGCACCAATCCGCGAAAGCGGCCATGTGGAAGGTTCAGGTGCTTGTACGTTGGTAGGACCCAAAGGTGAGGTGTATCTAAAAGAAGGGGTGATTTGTGCTTGGAGACATATACATATGCACCCAAATGATGCGGCCAGTTTCGGTGTTAAGGATAAAGATATCGTAGAGGTAGAAGTGGCAGATGAAGAAAGACCGCTAGTCTTTAAAAACGTGTTGATACGTGTTTCCGATAAGTACGCATTAGAAATGCATATTGATACAGATGAAGGAAATGCTGCAGAGGTGCGTTCTGGAGAGGAGGGTGTTTTATGTATTGGAAATAAGGAAGTGAGCTTGTTGAAGCGAAAAATTTAACCCTCGAGGTTGATTTAAGGTAGAATCGACCAACCTCGAGGGTTGACCGATTCATTAGTATTTAACCTCCGAGGTTAGTCTTTAGTAGCAAATAATGCTTTATGAACAAAGCCTGCTAGGACAGCACCGGCAATGGGTGCTACCCAGAATAACCATACTTGTCCTAATGCCCAATCTCCTTGAAAAACAGCAACACCCAAACTTCTCGCTGGGTTTACGCTGGTATTTGTTACAGGAATGGATATAAGGTGGATTAATGTTAAGCACAAACCAATGGCGATAGGTGCAAATCCTGAAGGTGCTCCCTTATCAGTACTTCCTAAAATGACCAATAAGAACATAAAAGTCATTACTACTTCTGCCACCAAACAACTTACTAACGAATATCCACCAGGGGAGTGCTCGCCAAAGCCATTGGATGCAAAACCGCCAGCAGTGCTAAAATCCGCATTTCCAGAGGCAATAAGATACAGGACACCTGCCCCGGCAATGCCACCAATCACCTGTGCAATAACATAAGAAGGGAGGTCTTTCATGGAAAATTTTCCTCCTGCCCACAGACCAAAGCTTACAGCAGGATTTAGATGACACCCTGAAATATGTCCAATCGCATATGCCATGGTCATAACAGTAAGTCCAAATGCCAAAGATACGCCCAATAAGCCAATGCCTACATCAGGAAAAGCCGCTGCTAGAACGGCACTACCGCAACCACCTAAAACGAGCCAGAATGTTCCAAAAAATTCTGCAAATAATTTTTTCATAACGTTATTTTTAATGAAATAATGTTTCAAATTAGCAAGAATAATTATTAATTTCCAGAAAATTTATCCACACAACATATTGATTTTAAATTATATTTGTGATTATTACCATATGAAAGAGCTGAAAGTTGTACGATTGTTACTGAGTTTATCACAAGAGGATATTTCCCTTTGTCATGATAAACTAAAAGTTAACAGGCGAAAAACAATGTATGAGTTGTTTAAAAATATCCTGAAGATTTCGCCGGATGATCTGGAGAAGGAGCTGGTATATTTAAAAGTGTTTAAAAAACCCTATAAAGAAAAAGATGATTATATTTTCCGAAATGAATGTAGGCTGTTGTTAAACGAAGTGGAAGAAATATTGGTTGAACAAGCGTTTAAAAGGGAAATAAAAAACAAAACAAATCTTTATGAATCCTTCAAGGTGAAGTTGTATCAAAAACCTTCTACTTATGATTTGTATGAGGATGAGGTAGGAAATTTGTGTAAGAAGTATGAATCTACATATGATTGGGATAATGCCCTGAGGTTTCGGATAGATTTATATGAAGTTTCAAATTTTTATATTAATAAGTATGAGGATCGCACCAAGTTTCTGGGCGATTTTGTCCGCTCAGTTTGTCGATATACGATTCAAAGTACTGCACAGAAGCTGGCTTTTGGACGTATGATGGATGCTAATTACGCATTTATGCAGGGAGAACTCCACTGGGAGAAAAAGTCTGAAATGTTGTCGATGGATGATTTTATCGCCGAAGTAAATCAGGTTCAAACACCCCTCACACAAACATATCAGTCTTTGGCAAATTGGTATCCGAATTTTAGTATTAAAAATACAGAAGACTTAGTATTGATTTTAGAGCAACTGCAATCAAGTGCCGATCAACACGTGGATATTATTATTGAGGAGAAGCGAAGGTTATTGTTCTTAATAGCCACCAATTATTCCATGAGTGGAAATTTTGAGATGTCAGACATGTTTTTTAAACGGTTGTTCAATGAAATTCCTCCTGAAAGAATAAGCAACCCAGCATACTTTAAAGCCAATTATATTACCAATTTGTATAAAATGGGCAAGTATCAGGACGCATTATCTTCTATTGAGCAAATAAATGAATACGTTGGCAATAGTGAGTTGTTGAAAAGTAGGTACCACCTTATCCGGTTAATCTGTCACATGAATTTACGTGATTCAAAGGCATTAAAGGCACTTATACCGCATGATTTTAGCGAAGTAAAACAAGACTATAAAATATATTATCGGCTTCTTAATATTATTTATTTTTATTTGGAAGGCGATATCGAAATCGCAGCCGAAGACTGCCAAAACCTGATAAGAACAAAAATAGTGCAGGAATGGGATAGGCATTTTGTGTCTGCCATTGACTTTATTGGAGATTTTTTAAATATTATTGCAAAATATGAACAGCTAAAAAAAGTGCCGGAAAAAGAAATTAAACAGCTGAAAGCAAAAATAGCATTTATCGATACACATGAGATTCCACTAGTTGTTAACTATGGGCCATATGTGTTTTTTAAGAAAGAATTAGCCGTTATCGATGAAATTTAGTTAGTCGTTATTTTTATATTTTCCTGACTTGTCCCTTTTAGTGCGGTGCGTTTAATTTTGCTATTATATCAGCCATTTTGGATGTTGGTTCTGCTTTAATGGTGATGATTTTTTTTGTGATATGATTCAATATTTGGCCATCTACGAT
>JAIBAX010000009.1 GCA_019694955.1 Chitinophagales bacterium
CCTTTTTTAAGAAATTCTTCAACATTATCATAGTCCTTGTATGCTGGGTTAATATAGTGTATAGAATCCATCTTCTAAAATAAGATATTTTACAAACTTAGGAAAATAGAATCTATTAAAAAACTTTCCATCGTTCTCAATTTCCCTGACTGCAAGAATATATCAGCAACATACAGCTGTTTTTCAAAACAGGTACACTGTTGAAAACATAGCGAAACATTTGCCCCAATTTTTTATCTTTGAAACATGAAAGTGTTACTAATCGGTTCGGGTGGCAGAGAATCCGCATTCGCATGGAAGATAGCCCAAAGTCCATTGCTTACAGAATTATTTATCGCCCCAGGAAATGGCGGCACCTCAAACCATGGCAATAATGAGTCTATACACGAAACCAATTTGCAGGGATTGGCAGATTTTGCACTAGAGTATAATATTGAACTCATCATCGTAGGACCCGAAGCACCCTTAGTGGAAGGGATATATGATTTTTTTCAAAACGATGCAACACTAAAACATATACCCATCATCGGACCCTCTCAAGAAGGAGCCATGCTGGAAGGAAGCAAAGCCTTTGCAAAATCTTTTATGCAGCGACACCAGATACCCACAGCCGCATATATGGAGGTAACCATGGACACACTCCCGGAAGGACTCGAATTCTTAGAAAGCCTCCCATCTCCCTACGTGCTTAAAGCAGATGGATTGGCTGCCGGAAAGGGCGTCCTCATCCTACAAGATTTAAATGAAGCCAGGACAGAGTTATTAGCGATGCTGGACGGAAAGTTTGGCAATGCAAGCACAAAAGTTGTCATAGAAGAATTCATGAAAGGTATCGAGTTTTCAGTGTTCGTCTTGTCGGATGGCGTCAATTATAAAATTTTACCTACGGCCAAAGATTATAAGCGCATCGGTGAAGGAGATACCGGATTAAACACAGGTGGAATGGGTGCCGTTTCCCCACCTCCATTTGTTACAGAAGCCATCATGCAACAAGTAGAAAAAGAAGTCATAAAGCCTACTATAGAAGGGCTTTTAAAAGATAATATCGTCTACAAAGGCTTTATCTACATCGGACTCATGCTCACACCGGAAGGAAAGGCAAAAGTAGTAGAATATAACTGTAGAATGGGAGACCCTGAAACAGAGGTGGTGCTGCCGAGAATTCAAACAGATATATTGTCCCTGTTTATAAGCCTACAGGATGGTAAGCTAAACGAACATAAGCTGGATATTATAGAAGATACCGCCGTTACCGTTATTATGGCTTCCGGCGGATATCCCGAGGATTATGAAAAGGGAAAAGTGATTACAGGAATAGACAAAGTGACAGAAAGTATCGTCTTCCATTGCGGAACAAAGAAAGATAGTAACGGAAACATTCTCAGCAACGGCGGAAGAGTGTTGGCAGTGACTTCTTTAGGAGATACTTGGGAAGCAGCTGTAGAAAAATGTTATAAGAGCATACAATATATTCACTTCGACCAACAATATTATAGACGTGATATTGGTACAGATTTAAGATAATATGCCAAAGCTCATTCTAGTACCCACACCAGTAGGCAATTTGGAAGATATGACCTTCCGTGCCATTCGTGTTTTAAAATCTTCACAACTTATTCTGGCAGAAGACACTAGAACGACAGGTTTTTTATGTAAGCACTTTCAAATAGAAACCCCGTTAATGGCTTTTCATGCGCACAACGAACATAAAAAGCTACCGGCTATCTTAGATAAAATTGCCTACAACGAACAAACGGCACTCGTTTCAGATGCTGGCACGCCCGGAATCTCGGATCCGGGATTCTTACTGGTACGTGCTTGTGTGGAGCGCAATATTGAAGTGGATGTGTTACCCGGAGCAACGGCATTTGTGCCAGCATTGGTGATGTCAGGGTTTCCTACAGATAAATTTTATTTCGAAGGATTTCTACCCCATCAAAAGGGGCGGCTTAAAAGGCTGTTATTCCTCAGTAGCTTGAATTGTACAGCCATACTGTATGAATCGCCGTATAGGGTTGTAAAACTCCTTGAGCAAATTATAGAAATATTCGGCGTCGATACCCCCGTATCAATCTCCAGAGAAATAAGCAAGAAATTCCAACAAACACTGCGTGGTAGTGCAACAGAATTATTGCTCCATTTTCAAAAAAATGAGCCTAAAGGTGAGTTTGTCGTCATAATTGGCCAAGGACACTAGTGCACCATTTCAATAGAGATAAGTTGGTAATTGGTTCCCGGAATAAAATTATTCCCTTCCACGGTATCAGCCTCTTTAAAAAATAAGACTAAATCATCCCCATCACGAATTTTATAGGCCGTTTTTTCTTTACCGGATTTCATCTCTACAGGCAATTTAAAAGAATTACCTACAACTCCCCGCAGGTTCTTAACTAATTTAACATCAATATCCATGCGACCTGGCGCTTGATAATAAGTTATTCCTTCCGTAGAAACATGACAAATAATATCGGATTTCTCTGTTAAGTCCTTCAGCTTGCGTTCCATTTTTGACACAGATAAGTCATATCTGTTCTCAATTTTTTTGGAAACGGCATCATTTCCATCTTTCATGTCTTCTGTCAATTCAGGATGCTCTACTATTTTCACACCATAAACCAATGTTAACAGTTGCGCTACCGTATCCTTTATTCCGAGTGCACTTGAATCTATCTTTTCTGCCTTTTGATAAATGACTAACCCTTCATCAGGCGCCTGACTTAACGTAGTTTCTACCGCAGGTTTCTTTTCTTCCGTCTTATTACAAGCTTGAAATAAGCATCCTACGAAACCGAAAATTACCCATAAATAAATTCGCATAACATTTTATTAGTGGTCTAAGATGGCAAAAAAAGTCCAAAACGCAAAATGCCATACCTGAATTCCTAAGAGATTATCACTATTTAGAATTTAACATATAAAAAAGAGTTAGAAATTTGTTCAAATGCAGTCACTTGAATGTAACTCTTTTCAGTGTTCATGTGACTCCACGCAAACATGACCTTTTTCGGTTTTCACGTGTCTTCCTATGAACCTGCTCAGACTACTTTAAAAATCATTGTGTTATTAAATGCCTACTGTGTTGATACAAAAGCAGTGGTAAACAACTATATTTGACAGCAATAATCGAATCATATGAAGAAAGTAAGCACGTTTGGAATCGGAATGTTGGGAGATTGGGATGCAACAGAAATTAGTAGAAAAATACAAGATGCAGACATTTCGGCAACGGAAGCCGTAACATGCGCTATCGAAAGAGCGAAATTCGCAGATAAGTTTATTAATGCCATTGTTACGGATGATTTTGAGCGCGCTGTCACACACTCCAAGAAAAAAACAACAGGATCGTTTGCGGGAGTACCAACTTTTATTAAAGACTTGAATGATTATCAAGGACTACCTACTTTAAAAGGATCCAAAGGCATACACGCTAAACCTGCTGCCAAGCATGATAAAGTCGTCGAACAAATCCTCGCTGTGACGGGCAGTATTGTTTTGGGAAAAAGTTCCACATCAGAATTCGGATTGCTGCCGTGTGGGGAAACTTTACAGCATGGAGAAACTCGCAACCCTTGGAATACCGACCATTCAACTGGTGGGTCTTCTGCTGGCGCCGCCGCCTTAGTTGCGGCAGGGGTAGTCCCATTTGCCCACGCATCAGATGGCGGCGGTTCGATAAGAATTCCGGCTTCCTGTTGTGGCCTGGTGGGATTAAAACCATCTCGGGGTAGGAATATCACCTCTATAACAAAGATTGCCCCGATAGATATTGCCGAAGACGGTATCGTCAGTAGAACCGTCCGGGATACCGCTAATTATTATGCTCAACTGGAACAATATTATGCAAATCCAAACTTGCCAAGCATTGGTCATGTAAAAAACCCAGGAAAGAAGCGGCTGAAAATCGGATTGTTTACAAAATCATCACTCGGTGTCGACAGTCACGGCGACGTTACAGAAGCGGTGTTGGCTTCCGGGAAGTTATGCGAGCAACTCGGACATCATGTGGAGTATATTCAAAATCCCTTTGAACACAGTGTCACCAGAGACGTTTTGGTCTATTGGTCGTTCCTATCTTTTGCATCCATGCTAACAGAATATGCCAGTCATGGTTGGCATTTTAACCACTTCAAAACTGCGAAGTTTACCAAGCAATTGGGTGGTTTTTTTCCATTGATTTCCTTAAAGGCAATCTCAAGCTTCAAGAACCTGAAAGAACACCGCCACCTATACGCTGAGTTGTTGAATAAGTATGATGTGCTCCTAAGTCCTACACTGTCTCATCCAGCACCCTTGATTGGACATTTCGGCGTAGATATAGATGCACTGGAAATTGTTGTTAAATTAAATAGTTATGTAAACTTCACCACCACACAAAATGTAACAGGCGCACCCGCCATCTCTTTGCCGCTAGGATTAAGTAGAGATGAACTTCCCATCGGAGTACAGTTTGCCGGGAAAGTGGGGGATGAAAGAACCTTATTAGAATTAGCTTTCGAAATTGAACAGGCACAACCCTTTAAAAGGCTACATGCTGTTTAATGGTCACTAATCATTATAAACATTTACCTCAAATACAAAATCGGCAATCTTTTGTACTTGCTGAGGACGATTCAATCCATTAACGCTGGAGTATTTTCCAATCCATTGAGGTTGTTCCTCTAATTCAGGTAACTCCATCAGCAATTGTTGAATATATGATGCCTTTACAGCAAAGGCAACACCTTCAGATGCAGTTTGTTTCCCACTGATGACGCCAATGAGATTTCCTTTGCTATCGAGTAGCGGGCCACCCGAATTACCCGGATTTACTGGCACAGAAACCTGATAAGAGGTGGTATCACCCATGTAACCACTAGAAGCACTTAATGAACCTTCTCCATATACCAAATCTGCACGAGGAAAGCCTAAGGTAAATATCTTCTCACCCAAACTAGCTTCCTTACCGGATATGCCGTAGGGTAATTTTCCAAATCCTTTGAAATTCTCATCGACAATTTTGACAATCGCAAGGTCGTAAGCGACATTCTTATAAACAGGTTCTACCTTTAATCGAAGCCCATTATCGTTTTGAATGACGATAGAATCTGCTGTTCTGATGAGGTGACTGCTGGTAACTAAGTATCCATCCGTGGAGATGGCAAAAGCAGTACCGTTAAATTTGCCGGGGTGATAATTGTTTTTGTTGGAATTATTAGATTTTAAACTCTTTAATATCTGGTCCTGATAGCCCTTGATATCTCTAATTTCCTGATTGAGTTCTTGATACTCACCCATTCTTTTATCTGAGAAATACTTGGTAGTCATGGCAAAAGTGGAGGCGATGGCGATAATGGCAACAGAAGAAGCTACCGCAAAATTATGTTTTTGCACCTGCACAAACCGGATGATTCGATTGGTGAATTTTGTCTTATACTTTCTAGCTTCATGGTTGTCAATCTCTGAATGAAAACCTTCCAACATTGCTTTGAGTTCTTTTCTTTTGTGGTGGGTCTGTAAGGCATCCACCAATACTTTTCTTTGGTCTGCACTGATTTTGAAAGTGGTATCGCTGTTATATAAGGCAGTGAATAGTTCTCGCTCTTCCGCTGACCATTCACCGCTTATATATTTATCTATCAATTCATTTCTGTCAATATTCATCATATCCTTCATTTCCGTTATAGTTAACAAAAAATATTTTCTTCAACCTTTGCAGGCATTTATATTTTTGATTCTTAGCATTCTCTGCATTTGTATATCCAAACTTATCTGAGATTTCTCCCATGCTCATGTGGTGTACATAAAAATCCTCTATCAGCGATTTGCAAGGCTCACCCAGTTTTGCCATAGACATGTTCATGACCTCAATTTTTATTTCATTCTCCGCAAGGAAAGGTTCGTCTTCCAATAAATCATGGAAATCATCATCATCTTTTATCTTCTTAGAAAATTTAGATTTTTCACCTAATCTTTTCAACCACAGTCGCCTGCAAATAGAATAGATATAGGTTTTTATCTTACAATTCAACTGAAACCCTTCTCTGCGAACTTGCTCATAGAAAGCCATAAAGCCTTCCTGATATAAGTCTTTGGCTTCATCCTCATCGCCACTATTATTAAGAACTAAGTTTAAAATCATGGGGTAATGCATCTTATATAAACGCTTTAAAACTACCGCATCATCTTGCCGAACGCCCCTTAAAAAATCTTCCTCTGTCGATATAATGCGGCTCTCCATGATTAAACTACTTATTTATACTTATATTAATAAAAGGTAACCCAAATAATAGGATAAAATATCCTTTGTCAAACCTAAAATATTTCTTCTGAAAAAAGCAGTAATGGATGTTATTAATGTTAAAATAATGATAATTCCCTTTTTATCGGGGTTACTTTTGATATTTTCCTGAATAAATATATAAAATTTAATTGTATGAAAAATATGCTAACCTTGTGCTTTGTTTGTATTCTGGTGGTTGCATCCTTCTTGGCTTGCGATCAGGCCAATAAAGCTAAAGAGACCTTTGATAAGACCATGGAGAATACTACTGAAGTGGTAGAAAAAACCATCCAAGAGATTGATTCTACAAAAGAAAATGTCATTGATTCGACAAAGGCAAAAGCAAAGGAAATGAAAAAAGAAGTGAAAAACAATGTAAAGGAAAAGGTCAAAGAAACCATTGATAAAGAAATTGAAAAAACTTTTGGAGAATAATCTTAAAAAGGAATGCCTTCAAAACTCCTGTGAATACAGGGGTTTTTTATTTTTAAACTTTTGGTAAACATAAAAATAGAAAAAAAATAAAAAAAAACGGTGACCTTTGGGTTACCTTTTATAACCAACCGGTATTAAAGAGAAATTTTGTTAAACTAAAAATTATTAAAAAGATGAAAAACACATTGAAAATCGGATTTTTGGCAATGTTATTTGCAGTTGTATTCGTAGCATGTAAGCCAAAAGAAGCTGCTGAAGAAGCTGTTGAAGCTACTGAAGAAGCTGTAACTGAAGCAACTGACGCTGTTGAGCAAGTTGTTGACTCTACTGCTGCTGCTGTATCAGAAGTTGCTGACTCTGTAGCTGCTAACTAATCCAAAAATTCGGATTAAGCATATACCCTCGGACGATGTCCGGGGGTATTTTTTTATCATCATATCCCATCTTTATGAATCTTCAGGAAGTACAATCAGCAGCTATTGCATGCATCAAAACCGTAGCAACCTTTATTCAAGAGGAAGCAGGTAAAATATCTAACACAGATGTTGAGACAAAAAGTTTGAATAGCCTTGTTACTTATGTAGATAAAACTGCGGAAACGCTCTTGGTAAATGGATTGTCAGCGATAATGCCGGCGTCTGTATTTTTAACAGAAGAAAATACCATTGAACAAGGATCAGGAAACTATCGTTGGATAATAGATCCTTTAGATGGAACAACAAATTTTATTCATCAAGTACCCGTTTATGCTATTAGTGTGGCCTTGGAGAAAGATGGCGTAATTGTTATTGGAATCGTCTATGAATTGAACCGAAATGAATTGTTTACTGCAATTAAAGGTGGTGGAGCATTCCTAAATAATAATATGATACAGGTAAAAAACAATTATTTACTTGCAAATGCACTAATCGCCACCGGATTTCCCTATTACGATTTTCAACAGTTGGATAATTATATCCGTACGCTGAGGTTTCTGATGGAGAATACACGCGGAATTAGGCGGTTGGGGTCGGCAGCTGTTGATTTGTGTTATACGGCATGTGGACGATTTGATGCATTTTTTGAGTACAGCCTGAGTCCTTGGGATGTGGCTGCAGGTGGATTGATACTGCAAGAAGCAGGTGGAGTGGTCAAAGATTTTTCCGGGGGCGATAATTGGCTGTTCGGAAAAGAGATTGCCGGTGGCAATGCTAACTTGCTAAATGATATTTTAAATATCATCAACAATTCACATTCCTAAGGTAAGAATGTGACTGAAATCATTATTTTTGCACCATGATTTTAACTGATCAGGGAATATTAGCATGTATTAAATCAGGTTCTATCGTTATAGAACCATTTGATAGAGCCTGTCTAGGCACCAATTCTTATGATGTGCATCTAGGGAAAGCAATAGCCACCTATAAAGATAGAACATTGGATGCGAAAAAGCACAATGAAATAGAAGTCTCCGAAATTGGACCGGAAGGAATATTATTGCAACCCGGTACGTTGTATCTCGGAGTTACCATGGAATATACTGAAACACATGCGCATGTCCCATTCCTGGAAGGAAAATCTAGTGTGGGTAGGTTGGGTATAGATATACATGCCACCGCCGGAAAGGGCGATGTGGGCTTCTGTAATTACTGGACCTTAGAAATCTCTTGCATACAACCCGTACGGGTGTACGCAGGAATGCCCATCGGGCAACTAATATATTTTGCTGTTGAAGGAGATATTGAAAATCCTTATAGCAAAAAGTCTTCTGCTAAATATACGGAGAAACGCCCTTTGCCAATGGAGTCTATGATGTTTAAGAATAGCTTTTAAGCATCATTTAGAGGCATTCTCCCAAAAATAATAATTATGGTCGCTATCTAGTGCAAAGCCTGTACGTGGATAAAGATTGTTTCCAATCACGTTCGTTTTTGCCGTTTCTAACATCAACCCACACGCACTGCTTTCTATGACCAATAGCTTCGCTTGTTCTATTAACTGAATGGAAATTCCCTTTCCACGATGGGCTTCTGCTACAAATAAATCATTTAATAACCACAATTTCTGCATCCTTGTGGAGGAGAACAATGGGTATAACTGCACAAATCCTATCAACTTACCCAATATTTCTGCAATAAAAATAATAGCGTCCCCATTTTTCAGCCGTTCCTCCAAAAAGTGTATTGCTCCTTCTACATCCGAAGGTTGCTCATAAAAAATGCGATATCTATCAAAAAGATGGGCTAGTTCTATCACTTCTTCTTTTTTTGCTTTTCTAATGGTGTACATAATAAAGTATATTACGCAAAAGTATATAAAATTGTGCTGTATTATCTGGACACTTTGAGCCAATCTTTAGCCTAAATAAGACATATTTACATGTGTCGTATATTTGATTTTTTAAAATCAATATTTTTCTAATAAAGTATTGATAATCATTTAAATATGATTTTATATTTGCTTTATAACTCGCTATAACTCATTTTTTTTGTTAGTTATAGCGAGTTATAGTTTTTTTATCCGCTATAAATTTGTATATTTGAGTGAGAAATAATTGAAATGAGTGGTAAAATTATCGGTAGAGATAGAGAGCAAGCTGAATTGAATCGATTGTATCAATCGCCCACCTCAGAATTTTTAGCAGTGTATGGTCGGCGAAGGGTAGGGAAGACGTTTTTAATAAGAACATTCTTTCGGCAATCGCTTACTTTTCAGCTAACAGGTTTGGCGAATGCCAATTTGCAACAGCAGTTGTTTAATTTTCACACGGCCTTGAAGGAATATGATAAACGTGATCAGGACGTACCTATTCCGGAGAATTGGATGGAGGCATTTCAGCAATTAAAGGAGCTTTTAATACGTTCGAAACAAAAAAAGAAGGTAATATTTATTGATGAACTGCCTTGGCTCGATACACCTAGGTCGTTTTTTATTAGTGCCTTAGAGCATTTCTGGAACAGTTGGGCAGCCGGTAGAGACGATATTTTGCTAATCGTTTGTGGTTCGGCAGCATCATGGATGATTAATAAATTGATTAATAACCGAGGGGGATTGCATAACCGTATTACCGGCAGGATGAAGATACAACCTTTCACCCTACAGGAGACGGAAGCATTTCTACAGGCTAAAAGAGTAGTATGGGATCGGTATCAAATTTTGCAACTGTACATGGTTATGGGAGGCATACCTTACTATTTAAATGAGGTGCAACCCGGAAAAAGCGCCATTCAGGTGATTGACGAGGTGTGCTTTTCTGAATACGGACTTTTGAGAACAGAATATTCTAATCTTTATACCTCACTTTTTAAATATTCGGCGCATCATCAGGCGATTGTTGAAGCACTTGGAATGAAGGCAAAAGGGTTAACCCGGGAAGAAATTGTCTCTTATGCCAAAGTGCCAAATGGCGGTGGTACCACAAAGGTGCTACAAGAACTGGAAGAGAGTGGTTTTATCAGGAAGTATAGCAACATGGATAAAGTACAAAGGGATGCCATATTTCAATTATCAGATTTTTATACCCTTTTTTATTTTAGGTTTATCAAAAAGGCAGATAATAATAAAGTGAATTATTGGAAAACAACCATTGATAAGCCCGCCCATCGAACATGGAGTGGATATGCATTTGAGCAGGTGTGTCTTGCTCACCAACAACAAATTAGAAAGGCATTAGGTATTGATGGCATCGAGTGTAGTACTTATGCGTGGCGTAGCCGTACAATTACGGACGGCGCGCAAATAGATCTGGTTATGGATCGGAGAGATCGGGTAATCAACTTATTCGAAATAAAGTTCTCTATTGCGCCATTTGTTATTGATAAAAAATACGATGAGGCGTTGAGGCATAAAATAGCGGCATTCAGGTATGAAACCCAAACGAATAAATCGGTATTCTTGTCGCTGTTAACTACCTATGGCTTAAAAGAAAATGCCTATAGTGGTCATGTGCAAAATTCTTTAACAATGGATTGCTTATTTTTGTAATATTTGCTTTATTAAAATATAAATCAATTAATTATGTATTTTATTTATTTTTATAACTCGCTATAAGTGCATTTTTTTTCCACTTATAGCGAGTTATAGCATCTTTTGTCACAAAAGCAATTATAAAATAATCCATTAATAAAAACCCATTTCCCTGTTCTCGTGTCGACACGAGAACACGAGAGGACTACTTTATAAATCATCTTGTTGTTATCCTTCGAAATTGAGTCCAAAAAAGAAGGTTCTGTTCTTTAATCCTTGAAGGACACTACTATATCTCAGGAACGGATCATAGGCATGGGTGTTTTTAAAAGAGTTTGTCACCTTAAATTCAGGAGATAGGATAAATAGGGGAAAATGAAATTCAATGCCTACGCCATAATCAACAGCTAAATCGTGTTTGGTTAATTTGACAAGGTCTTCAGCATTTCTGGCTTTTGAATTGGCGGCAACGTCAAAGCCATACTTGAATCCGGCGAAGACATAGAATTTAAAATCTTTTATAGGGTCAGATTTTAATTTAAGATGAACGGGCATTTCCATAAATATCTGACCAATTTTCTTATCTACAGTAGTTCCATCGTAAATGCTGTATTGGAGCGTTTTATCCTGAAAGGCAATCCCCGGCAAAGTTCTGAGCTCCAAGTGTTTGGTAAGGTGAACACTCATTAGCACGGCAAGATTAAACCCGGGACCACTTTTAGCAGTGATTCCTGCGATACTGTCGTCATAAATAAAACTATCAGAATGGATAATTTTAAAATCCGACTGATTAAACCCAAGATTTATTCCGAAGTGAAAAGGTCTTCTAGAAAATTTTAGGTCATTTTCCTGAACATTCTTTTGTCCGTAACCCACAAAGGGCATCAATAAGAGTATGAGCAGAAAAAAAGCTATTTTTTTGCCCAATAGATGGTACTTATTCCAAAGGTTAGTGGTATGCATTGAATATTTTTGAAACCTATTTCTTCTAAGATTACTACAAAATCCTTGCCGCTTGGGAAGGCATCTACAGATTCGGGCAGATACGTATATGCACGTGCATCCTTAGAAACCAATTTTCCAATCAAAGGCAGAACGTTGCAAAAGTAAAAATAGTATAGCGATTTAAAAAGTTTATTAGTGGGTTTAGAGAATTCCAATATCAACATATCTCCATTTGGACGCAACACACGGTGCATTTCTGATAGTCCTTGTTTTAAATTGCCGAAATTGCGTACACCAAAGGAAGCCGTTACGGCATCAAACATTCCTGTTTGGAAGGGCATCTTTTCACCATCTCCTTTCACCATTTCTATTTTTTCTGAAAGCCCTTCTTGGTGAATTTTTGTTTTTCCAAAATTGAGCATCTGTTCCGATAAATCAAAACCGATGAATTTTTCTGCCTGAAGACCGGACTTAGCCATTGCAATAACTAAATCACCAGTTCCGGTGGCAACATCCAAAATTGAATGCGGTTGAAGTTGTTTTAATATACGGATGACGCGTTTCCTCCAGCCTTTATCTACACCAAATGAAAGTATGCTATTGAGCAAATCATATTTTGGTGCAATGGCATCAAACATCTGCTCAACCTCTTGTTTCTTGGATAATGTAGTATGATATGGTTTAATTTCTGCCAAAATTCATTTTATAAGACTGCAAAGGTATTTTGTTTAGTTGAAAGGAAGTACCTTTGCGCTATTAAATAATGTTAGTATTTCATTTTGCAACAGATAAAATTTATTGGATCTTTTAAAAGAACAGAAGAATGTCCAAAACAAGACGTTCCTGAGTTTGCGTTCATCGGACGTTCTAATGTCGGCAAATCTTCACTCATCAATATGTTAACCGGCAGACGCGCTTTGGCAAAAGTGTCTTCCACACCCGGGAAAACGCAATCATTGAATTTCTTTGAAATAGATGGCAGTTGGCACTTGGTAGATTTGCCGGGTTATGGTTTTGCCAAGGTGTCCAAACAAGAGAGGGGCAAATGGGAAAAGATGTTACATTATTACTTCGGCAATCGGGAGCAATTGGCATGTGTGTTTGCGTTGATAGATGTTCGCATCCC
The DNA here is from genome assembly GCA_019694955.1 of Chitinophagales bacterium. Lineage (GTDB taxonomy): Bacteria > Bacteroidota > Bacteroidia > Chitinophagales > JADIYW01 > JADIYW01. Next base: position 12,711 of record JAIBAX010000009.1, read on the forward strand.
ACCACAAGAGAAGGATTTAGACTTCCTCAATCTGCTTGGAGAGATGATGGTGCCATTTGTTATTGTCTTCACAAAAGCCGACAAAATCAACCAACGAGAGATTGCTGAAAACACGACCGCTTTTTTTGAAAAAATGGGCGCATCTTGGAGTGAATTGCCACAATATTTTATCACTTCTGCCGAAAAAGGTACAGGTAGAGATCAGGTTATTGACTTTATTAATGAGGTGAAATTTAACCTTATCCATCAGAAGAATGGGAATCCCTAAATTTTTACTATTTAGATTGAATGATATCAAAATCGGCAACATACTCAATGCCTAAACTACCTTTGTAAATAAGAATATCAATCGAATCTTTCTGTATAAAATTGCGCATTTTATCAGCAGATAATTCGAATCGTCTGCACTCTTTATTTATTTCTATATGGAAATAGTCGTTATATTTCTTTCGAAATATCGGACTTTCCTTTGTTGAAGTAAAATTATCGCAAATTTTCACTCTTAAAAGTTTTGATTGTTGAGGAGTTACTGCATTGTAATATATAGGAAAGGATATAGTAAAAGCGATAATGGAAAGTAGGAAAAAACCGATATAACCCATTCTACGTTCGTTCTCTATAAAAAAATGAGGTAGTAGCATCTTTCCAAGTTTATATAAAAAGATTGCTATGGCAACTCCACCAACAGATAAAATCCCAATATACCGTAAAACATGAATCGTATTTTCAACATATTTGCCTAATACTGCAAAACTTATTAAGTGAATACAACCACCCACGACTGCCAAAGAGTACTCAATTGCCTTGTCATAGGGTTTGATTAATGCCAGATCAATTTGATTGAAATATTTTGGTTTTTTTAGCTTATAGTATTCGTCAAATATACTTTGCAAAAGAAACAATCCCAATAACACTATTAAAGATCCACCAATTCCTAATAACATATTTAACCAATTCGGAAATGTAAAAATGAAACATAATACAATTAATGAAACTCCAATTGTTAGTATGGAAATGAAGGGTAAAAAATGCAATGCAACTGTCTTGAAGGATGCATAGTTGATATAAATTTCATTCCAAAAATAAGTATCGATTTTAGTTTGATTCCAATATTTATCCAATAAACCGGGAAATATTTGTTTTAATTTACTTTTTGATGGTAAATCATATAATTGAATTTCCTCTAGGACGAATTTCTTTGCTTCTTCATTATCGAAAAGTATATTATATAAATCAAATTGTTCGAAATGGATAAAATCAATATCTATATTTATTAACATCTCATAGTTTGCTGATGATGATTGAAAAAAATCTCTTCCATTCAGCAATCGCCAAAATCTAAATTTTCTGAGGATATAATCATTTATTTCTTGAAATATTATGAAAGTTGCAATTTGTTCCTGTAGAGGGTATGGCTGATTTAGGCAATCAAATAACTCTTGTTTAAAATTTTGTTGTTTTTGTATGCTGGATTTTGAGACCTTCTCCTCTATAAATTCAATTTTATTAATGAAAGGAGTATTATTTTCAATGTCATTTAATATTTCCCAAATAATCATAACAAAAATAGTTGTCTGTAAATCTAATGGTGTTTTTAGGTTTGGAAAGTTTGGCTTAACAAAAAAGGATAATCTATAAAAATCATGTCTAAAACTTCAAACGCACCTGCGCCTTGATTTCTGATTTGTGGTTTCCTTGTATCTCATCTAACCCTGAACTGATTACCGTTTGATCCGGATAGTAGAATTGCCCAAATCTTAACCAAATATCCATCCAGCGCGTTGCCCTATATTTCACCATGAAATAATACCGCATCCCTTTTCCATAGTATGCTGGGACTGAGAATGAATACAAAACATCGTTCTCATATGCATAAATTCTATTGTCATAGGTATCTGTTTGGAAAAGTCCGAACCTTCCGGATAGCGACCAATCTTTATTGCGTGCTGTCCAAGAGATATCTTGATAGGCAAGGAATCCTTTGGTCTTAGGCTCAAATCCATTGTTGAAATAACTCATTTCTACTCTGGTACGCAAAGCAAAGCTCCCTAGGTTATATGCCATATGCACCCTGAAGGTTGTTTTCTTGGTATTTGTCAGGTAATCAATCACAGCATCTTCATCAGAAGCGTTCCTTGCTTTCTGCTCAAACTTCACCCGAGCATAAATATTGAATCTTCGCGTAGGGTTATATGAGATTTGCGTAAAAGCTTCATAGCCATTGGAAGGACCATCTGTGAGAAACCGCATCCAAGGGAATTTAAAGAAGTCAAAATAACTCTCCACTTTTACATATTTGATAGGGGAGAAGCTAAAGCCTACATACAATCCATTTTCATTCACTGGCGTAGAACTTTCCGCAAATGCATTGGCAAAGAGTTGCTGGTAGTTTCTGCTGTAGTAGCGGTGTACTACCGAAAAATCGAAACCACCAACGGGTTTTACTAAAATGCCATTCAAAAGGGCATAACCACCATTCTGGCTGAATGCTTCTTCACCAAAGATGTGGAATTTATTGAACAGGTAACTGTAATCAATACTGCCATTAAATAAACTGTTCCCGGAAAGATCAAATTGATTGTAGTAGTCTGTGTTTTTCTCCAAGGGTTTGCTTAGGCGGTTATAGATAGCATTTATCCCAACAGTTGCTTTTTCACCACGCCATTTTATATTACCGCCCGTGGTCAGCAACTTAATGGCATTTCTATCGGCAACCTCATTTTCTGTTCTATGGTAACCTGTTTCACCCAACGAGGTAACCTCTTCGAAATCTGTCTCAATAGTATCTGTAGAAGTGAGGTTTCCATCCCTTCCGCGATAGGAGATAAACGCCGAGAAATCAAATTGCCTTGAAAGTTCAATGGTAGTTGCAGCACCACGAAAAAAGTTAAATTCATTGGCGGAGGTATGCGGAACGATGGGTCTGCCCCAGCGTTTTACTTTGTTAACGGAAGGTGATTTCCCTAAACCAAAACCTTGGAAGCAGATTAATCCTTGCCCCAAATTTACCTCATAATCTCCTAATGCGACAATTTTAAATGGCCCACGATCTCTAAAATATAGATGTCCTGAAAAATAATCTAGCCCAACCGGAGCATTTTTACTAAATAAAGCCTCACCAGGATCTTTTTCTATGGTAATACCATAACTTAGCAGTGTGCCATATTGATAACGATATCTTAAGTACATCCTCGATCTGTCGCCGAGATAACGTGCGGTAGAGGCTTCATCAGGAGGGCTGTATCCCTTGGGTTGTTCTATGATTTGGTTATACCTAATAAATATTTGGTGCTTACCGAGAGAGAGTTGCTCCTTAAAAGTCTTGGTTTTATTATCGACAAATTCACCTGTTGTGACAAATGGTAAAAGTCGCTCTATCGTGTTTTTATCTAACCCATACACGCCTTGCAACTCAAATAGGGATTTCATTTCTCCGAAAGACTTAATATAATTTAGGATAGATTGGATTTGGATTTCAGAAAGTATGCCCAATGCTTGTAACTCATCAGCAGAGGCTTTGTTGATGTTTAGCTTGCCCCCTGTAGAAGATTGTTGTTCCTCGATAAAGGTATTGTTTTCTAAGTCTCCCGACTCGCTTTCTGTGCCTTCGATGATGGATTCAATCTCCTGGTCGTCAATTTTTTTATCCTCCTTATCCTCTTTCGGTGGTGGTGTCGTTTGCGCGGTGAGTTCTCCTGCTACCAGCAGAAAAACCAACAATAAAGCTATGAAACTACTTATCTTCTTTTTTGCCAAAACCATACGATAAACCTGCTTGTGGACTAAAACCTAACTGTGGGTGGTATGCACTGGCAATGTCAAGTTGCAATCCACTGAAATTGAATCCCAAACCAAATGTGCCCATGAGTGGTGTGGTGGAGATTCCTGCTCTGATGTGCAAAAAATCCACTGGTTTGTAATCTAGTCCTGCTCTGAAAATAAATGCATCTCTGATATCTTTTTCTGCTTCACTAGTAATCCAGACGACATCTTTTATATTATATGTAAGCCCCAGTTTCAATACGGTGGGTAGTTTTTCTCCTGTAGCATCATCCACTTTTAGTGGTAAAGGATTGTATATATGTGCACCGATAGTCAAGTCTTTAAAAGGTTTTGCTACAACACCAAATTCGAAAGTAAAGAAGTTTTTGCTTCCATAGCCGCCACCAAATTTAGAATTGATATAATCCAATTGAACGCCAATTGCAAGTTCCTCCATAAGTTTCATGCTGTAGGAGAGTCCTATTTTTTTTTCGTTGTAAGCACTATATCCAAAATAATCAATGTCTAGACCGAAAGTTCCGGCTTTCTTTATTGGAATAGCTGCTACTAATGAGAAATTGTTCAATCCTTTTAGTGCAAAGGCATTGGCATAAAAAATACCTATCGCAGGTTTTTCTAAATAAGCCGTTCCAGCTTGGTTGTTGCCGGCAGAGAATACATTTATGAGTGAAACCGCAGAGATCCCCACTGCTCCTTGTTGTGCGCCTACTGTCCAATCATCTCCCACAGCAAATACCTGTAAGGAAAAAAGCATGGAGAGCATCCAACCACTAAACTTTTGTATCATCAACTGAAGATTAAATTAGGTTGAGATAAAATTATAATTCTTTTTTAATCTTTAATAACGATGTGTAAAAAATATTTAAAATCGATGGTTTATCCACATTTCAGCATTTTTGGTTTAAAGTTTGCTATTAATTAATATGAATAAAAGTAGTAATACTGTGTAAATTTGTACTTTTGAGTTTAGGATATACTATGAAGCGTGTTTTGGTAATAGTTTTTTTGGGTTGTGCTTTCGGGAAAGCAATGGCTGGTGGCGACGGTTGGCAGATTCCTGCTGATTCGCTAACGCAAATACAATTTATGGATGAGGCCGGTAATAAGCAGGTGCTTTATACTGAAGAAGCTGTTTACAAAACAAAAAAAGATCCCGCACTAGATGTAGATCCTTCTAACCTGTTCTTAGTTTCTATCTATACTTTATCAGAGCCAATTTCAAAAGGAATTGTTCTTCAGACCTCTAAGCAAAAAAGTGTGGAGGAAATTCTCATGTATGATGTTTTGAAATCATATTGGCAGGATAAAAAATGGGTTCGTTTTGTAGAAGGTTCTACCAATTCAGAACCCTTTCAGGTGGGGCATCCCAGTTCTACCGCTGATGGGAAACGCATTTTTTTTATCTCTGATATGCCGGGCGGTATTGGCGGGACAGATATCTATTATGCCGATTTTATCGGTGGAAAATGGTCAGAGCCTAAAAACTTAGGTCCCGCAATAAATACCAAGGGTAACGAAACCTTTCCTGTTATTGAAGAAAATAACCGACTTCGTTATATTTCCAATGGCGGACTTACGTATATAAAAATTACGCAAATATTAGGACCAGTTGGTGCGGTAGACAAAACCATCACTGAACCCATTCCTACGGTCTCAAATGTTACAAATCAATCGAGCCAAAACACTGCGAATGTTGCTCCTCCAGCGAATGTGAATGCAAATGCCGACAATGTTTACAGGATAACTTTGGGCGGTTTTAAAACGCCACAATGGGATGTCTTGAATCAGTTTAAGGAATATGGCGAACTCATTACAGAAGTAAATGCAGAAGGTATTACATTAGTGAGATTGGGCGATTTTACCGATTTGGCGAAAGCTAAACAGGTGGTTGCAGAAGTTCGTAAAAGAAAATGGTTCGAAAATGCCAGCCTTTATCTTTACAAAGGAGGGAAGTACATTAAGCAGTAATTCATCCTAATTGAATTAAGTAGTCGAGTGAGGTTTAATTTTTGCTCCCAATTTTCCAACAAAATTTAAGAAACGGCTACGGCATATGCTACAGCGAAGGTAAGTTGTATAGCATCTTTTTCAGGTAAAATTTGGTTTAACATTAACCCGCGACTTTTTGTTCTTGCTCTATTATTTGTTAATGTTTCAACAACTTGATCTAAAGGATCTAATTCTTTCTTGGCAGTGTCTGCAAGGAAATCATCAATAGCCTTTTCCAAGAAGGGAATTAAATCTTTGCTAAAAGCATTCTCAACTATTTTCTTATCCAAGCCAATCCCTTTTGTGTCGACAAGTTCAACATTTACATAGCGATTATTATTAGCAGAAGATGCCGGTGTAATTTTAAGCGAAAATGTAGCTTTACCTGAAAATGAACCAATAAATCCTGTTAATTGCATGTCAATCTTTATTACGCCATCTTCTACATACAACCCATCTTTAAAAGGAATGGCACCAAACCAAATATTATCCACATATGCATAACTCAAGAACGATTGTAGGTCTGCAATTTTTATTTCATATTCTAATGGCATACACCAAACCTCACCCGGCACAAAATTTCCATTATTTGTATTCACTTGATTCGTCCTTGCCATCATATCAAATGCGGTTACTTTAACAACCGATTGTATAGTTTGCTTTGCATAAACGGTAAATACAGTTTTAGGATATACAATATTGTCAACCTCTGCAACTAACTCATTACTAATAAGCTTTATCGGGAACGATTTAAAAACAATGCCGTTTGATAATACTTGACTGCCTTCTTCAAACCAAGGGTATACCCTTAATTCCAAATCTATTGTGTTGCTGTTCTTTACTTCACTGGTTAATAATGTACCCGAAATTTTTATGCTTTGCTTTGTCATATATTTCTATTTTAAGAATAAATATAGTATAAAAAATCAATATATATAATTTATACAATCATTTTTATTGTAATAAGTTTCAGAGAGAATCTTAAGAAAGATATACAATCTGTTTCCCTTCAAAATAGGGTTCTTTAAAATAGGCGGAAATTTTATGTTCAATATATCTCCCTTTGAAGGGTTGGAGTTCCTCTTTGATGTCGCCACCCTTTAAGGCTATTAACCCATTATGTAATCCGTGGATGGATTTTTTTTCTAGCAATTTCCCTGTCCATCTCCATAAATCAGGCAAGGGAGCAACGGCTCTGGTGATGATAAAATCAAACTTTTCCTGTAATTCTTCTGCGCGCGTCCATTGCGTCCTGACATTCTTTAATGCAAGATGTTCAACGACGGCATCAACGACTTTAATTTTCTTGCCGATGGAGTCTACTAGAAGGAAGTTTGTTTCAGGAAATATAATGGATAGCGGTACACCGGGAAATCCACCTCCTGTTCCTACATCTAATATATAGGTATTGGGTTTAAATTGGATGAATTTTGCTATGGAGAGTGAATGTAAGACGTGCCTTTCGTAGAAAAAGTCAAAATCTTTTCGAGAGATTACATTGATTTTTTCATTCCATTCTTTATAAATAGGATAAAGCCTTCGGAACAAGTCTATTTGATGTTCTGTTAGCCCGGGAAAATACTTTAGAATGATATCCACTTGTTTAGTTTATAAGTATGAATAACTTTAGTTGGAGAAAATATTATATCTATCATACACGGCTCTATAAATGGCATTCTTCATCTCTTCTTTGCTCATATCAATCATCTGAAAATCAGTAGGAAAGGGGCGCGGTTTGTTGCCGAGTTTTGCTTTAGTTTCTTCTTTTAATGCGGCTTGATTGCCTTGTGCCACGGCGTAGAAATTACTGAAAACGGCATTTCCGGCAACTGGTACTTTTTCAATTAATTTATTGGTAAAGCCATCACGGATTTCTACTTCACCGAATACTTTGGCGGCCTTATTTTGCTGAGATTCCGTAATATGACAAGAAATTTTCACCATTTTAGGAACTTTTATGTCATTTCCCAAAGAATCTTTCATCACATTGCCTTTAAAATCATACACATAGTTCCAACCGTCCTGAATTTCCTTTGTTTCATCATAGTGCACTTCTTTTACTGTCTCGGGAGTGATTTGAATGTCGGAGAAATAGATTTTGACGATATAGTCAAATTGTTTTACCGTTTGGTTGTCCCAAAAAAAATGTACCCAGTCTGGTGCGTTTGCCTGAAAATCTATGGCTGCCAAATCTTCTTCATACTTCGGTGGCAGAAGAATGCCTCCTTTTTTGTCAGACATAACAAATACCTTATTGGTACCTTTTAAATATGCTTCACTCAGGAGGTCTTCTGTGTCTTTATAATATGCATAATAAATTTTTACATTATTAAATAACTCATATGCTTTCCTGGCGTCTTGCTTTCTACCACTTGATAATAGTGTTTTTCCTTCTTCATAATAGTAAGCAGCGGCATTTGTTCGTGCTTCCTCCTTTACATCAAAAAGATTAAAACGTTCAAAGTCAACGACTTCGCCATTTTGTAGTTTCAATGGCAATAGCGGGATGATTTTGCTTTGACGGTTGTCCATTTGGGAGTATAATTCATAAATTTCCGGCCAATAAGCGGCTTTTCCGGAACCTTTGATTTGGTTTAACCGAGTCTTATCTTGTTCAGTTGCCTTATCATATGCCTTCTTCAGCGCTAAGATTGTCTCATCTTCCTTCTTTTTACCTTGAAGTTTCTTTACAGCAATATCAATGGCCATATCGTAATCGCCACTATCGATGCTTTGTTGTATGGATGCACAAGAAGAAAGCAAACAAAATCCTATTATATATAGTATATACCTTTTCATGCTATAAATTTCAGAAAAGATTTCCAAAATAGTGCCACTATCCTTTAAAATAGCAGAAAAATTGTGAAGCAAATGTTAATAAGATATCATATATGATTTTGCATAATAGATAAATGCGTGTTACAACTAAAAAAAGTTCCCCGTTTCGCCACTTTTTTTTGAACAAATATTAATTCTACATTAATTTAAGTAAAATTGACATAATATGGTATGTGAAATATATTGTATATCAATTGATTGTGTAATTATTTATACAAATTCTAAATAGCGTAGTTTTTTCAACACTTATGATTATTTAACAAACTTATGACTATTTTTGCCCCGATTAAATTTGCCAAATAATGGTTAGTTGTTTTTCCGGATATAAAAAGATGAAGGCTTTCATAGCGGTACTCTTCATTTGTATTTCATGCGCTGTATATTCATACACACCTTCAACTGGTGATATCAAACCTGATGATCCTCGCCTAATGGAAGGTATGAAACTTTTCAAAGCCAATTGTGGTGCTTGTCATAAGGTAGATGCTAAGTTAGTAGGGCCTGCCTTGGCAAACGTATGGGAAAGATGGGAGAGCGAAGAAAAATTAATTGCTTGGATAAAGAATAGCTCTGCAGTAATCGCAAGTGGAGATCCTTATGCAAATAAGATATTTAATGAATATGGCAAATCTGTAATGACGGCTTTTCCATCGCTTACAAATGAGCAGATACTAAGTATTATAGATTATACCAGAGCAAAAACGGCTGACCCAAATTTCGGGAATCCTCCAGGCACAGGTTCAACTACTCCACAAGGTGCTACCGCAAAACCAAATAATAGCCTTTGGTATATCGTTGCCGGATTCTTGTTGGTTTTAGCATTAGGTCTAATTGCTGTAACACGTAAGTTAGATGACTTAGTAAAAGAGAAAGAAGGAGAACCTATTGATAATAGACCACTTTTACAGAAAATATTTACCAGAAGAGTGAAGTCTGCATTGATTCTCTTGGCAATTTTAGCTTTTGGAGCAAATATCATGAAGGGTGCGATAGGTTTAGGACGTTCACAAGGATACAAACCTGAGCAACCTATAAAATTCTCACATGCCTTACATGCCGGACAGAATAAAATAGATTGTCAATATTGTCACTCCGGTGCTGAGAAATCCCGCCATGCAGTAATACCTTCTGTGAATGTTTGTATGAACTGCCACAAGTATGTATCTCAAGGACCTAAATATGGCAAAAAGGAGATTGCCAAAATTTATAAGTACAGTGGATGGGATCCAACTACAGGTACTTTTGCTAATCAACCCAAACCGATTGAATGGGTAAAAGTCCACAATCTTCCTGACCATGTTTATTTTAACCATTCTCAACACGTAAAAGTAGGTGGTATTGAATGCCAAACTTGCCATGGTAATATTCAGGAAATGGAAGAGGTACAACAATTCGCACCACTTTCTATGGGATGGTGTATTAACTGTCACCGCCAAACGGAGGTGAAATTCAGCGAAAACAAATACTACTCTATTTTTGATAAGTACCATGATGATATAAAATCCGGTAAGAAAGATAAAGTTACCGTTGAAGACATCGGTGGTGCAGAATGTCAAAAATGTCATTATTAATATTGTATAAAGCTTAATTCAATTATAAATGTCAGAAATTAAATATTGGAAAAGCCTAGAGGAGTTGAATGAAACTCCGGAATACAAGGATAAAGCTTCCAAAGAGTTTCAGGAAGAAATTCCCGGTTTGGATATGTTCGAATCTGCATCAGAAGGTTCCGGCACAGACAGGAGAGATTTCTTAAAAGTGATGGGTTTCAGCGTCTCCGCAGCCGCCTTAGCAGCTTCCTGTAAAACTCCTGTAAAAAAAGCAGTTCCTTATGTATTTAACGGCAATGAGCAAATACCGGAAGTAGTACCCGGCGTTGCAGATTTTTACGCAACGACGTATTATGACGGTAGTTCATTCGTAAATTTGGTTGCGAAAGTAAGAGAAGGTCGTCCCATTAAATTGGAAGGCAATACCGATGCACCATTTACCAAAGGTGGTACCAGCGCCAGGTCTCAGGCATCCATTCTCTCCTTGTATGATGCAACCAGATTAAAGTGTCCAGTTAAAGGGAATAAAGCCATTTCTTGGAATCAAGCAGACAAAGAAATTACTTCCAAATTAGCAGAAATAAATGCTGCTGGTGGTAAAATTGCCATCCTGACAGGTTCATTAGGTAGTGTCGTTACGAAAAAGGCAATTGAAAAATTAAAAGTAAAATATAGCAACGCTGTTCATGTAGCATATGATGCAGTATCGCAATACGCTATAAGAAAAGCAAATACTATCTCCTTGGGAACAGGTATCATTCCTTCCTATCAGTTCGATAAGGCTAACGTTATTGTTGGCTTTAACTGTGACTTCTTAGGAACATGGTTGAATCCTGTGGAGTTTGCGAAGCAATACGCCACCAACCGCGTTCCTTCCAAGGAAAATCCAACGATGTCTCGCCACCACCAGTTCCAATCAGCAATGACCATTACGGGTGCAAGTGCAGACTATCGTTATCCCATCAAGCCTTCAGAGGAAAAATTGGCATTAATAGCATTGTATAATGCAGTTGCTGCTAAAGTAGGTGGTAGTGTTATTAGCGGTGCAAAAGCTTTTGCTAACAAAGCGGCTATTGATAAAGTAGCGGGTGAGTTGGCGGCGAATAAAGGACGTTCTCTGGTAGTGAGTGGCACTAATAACGTTGAAAATCAATTGCTTGTAAATGCGATAAATGGTTTATTAGGCAATTATGGCATTACCATTACTGGTCGTTCATTAAATGTAAAAGAAGGAAATGACGATGCATTAGCGACCTTAGTAGCAGATATAAAATCTGGAGCGGTGCAAGGTCTAATATTACTCGGTGCTAATCCGGTTTATAATACACCTTATGCAGATGTTTTCAAATCTGCTATCGGAAAGTTGAAATTAAGTGTTTCATTAAATGACAGATCAGATGAAACTGGTTCGTTAGCACAATATGTTTGCCCTGATAACCATTATTTGGAAACATGGGATTTATTGGAGCCTAAAAGTGGTTACTATTGTTTTGTACAACCTACTATCAACCCTATTTTTGATACACGGGCAGCTTCAGAGACATTAACAAAATGGGCAGGCGAACAAACTACGGCTTATGACTTAGTTAAGGCAGAAAGCGCTGCAATGGGCAGTTGGGAGAACAACCTCCAATTAGGTTTTGTAGATAATAGTTCTGCCGCTGGCGTCAGTTGTAATGTGGGCGCTAGTATTGCCGGCGTAAATGCATCTGCGGGAGCAGCATCAGGCACTGAAGTAGTTTTCTATGAGAAAGTTGCGATAGGCGATGGTACGTTTGCCAATAATCCACTATTACAAGAGATGCCGGATCCTATCTCTAAAACAACTTGGGACAATTATGTATGTGTTCCTTATAGTTGGGCTAAAGAAAAGGATATGAAGCTGTGGTTGCGTGAAGCGCCAATAGCGAAGGTATCTTTCAATGGCAAGTCAGTAGAATTGCCTGTGATGATATCCTTTGGATTACCAAAAGATACAGTAGCCATAGCAGTAGGTTACGGAAGAACAAAAGCTGGTAAAGCAGGAGATAACGTTGGTAAAAACGTTTATGACTTATTAAAGCCGGGTCAGTTTTCCGCTGATAATGTAAAGATTGAATTGACCGGAAAGGGATATAAACTAGGTATGAACCAACAGTATCATACTTTACAAGAAGATAATAACCTACCAAGTCGTCCACGTAGATATAGAAATTCTATTATTAAAGAAGCAAATCTAAAACAATACCAGGCGAAACATAATGCAGGTAATGAGGATAGAGAGGAAATAAAAGAACATTTGTTGACATTATATGGATACCATCCTTATCAAAGTCATCATTGGGCACTCTCTGTAGATATGAACAGTTGTATCGGTTGCGGTGCTTGTGTGATTGCTTGTAATGTAGAGAATAATGTGCCGGTTGTCGGAAAAGAGCGCGTATACAAAGGTCAGGAGATGCATTGGATGCGTATCGACCGTTATTTTAGCGGAGACCCCGATAATCCGGATGTTTCTTTCCAACCTATGATGTGTCAACATTGCAATAATGCACCTTGTGAGAACGTTTGTCCTGTAAATGCGACCAACCATAGTTCAGAAGGGTTGAACCAAATGGCATATAACCGTTGTATCGGAACACGTTATTGTGCTAATAACTGTCCATTTAAAGTGAGAAGATTCAACTGGTTGGACTACCAAGGTAATGATAGTTTTGGTAAGTGGACAGATGCTACTGCGGCAGAATACATGTATGAGGACTTGACTAGAATGGTGTTGAACCCGGATGTTACTGTAAGGACAAGAGGTGTTATAGAAAAATGCTCTATGTGCGTTCAACGCATTCAGGAAGGTAAGCTAACTGCCAAGAAGGAAAACAGAACCTTGCGTGATGGCGATATTAAAACTGCTTGTCAGACATCTTGCCCAACAAATGCAATCATCTTCGGAGATATTAACGACGGTAATAGTGCTGTTCATAAAGCATTCTTTGAGGAAGAAAGAAACTATCACCTTTTTGAAGAATTACACTTCTTGACAAATGTCGGATATAAAGTAAAAGTAAGAAATAAGGACGAAGAACCTGCGCTTTATTTTACTCCGGTAATGAAAGAAGAAGATATCAAAGGAATTGTTAAATAACAAAGAAAAACTAGCGATAAATGTCACATTTCGAATCGCCTTTACGGGAACCACTAATAACAGGCAATAAGACCTGGAAAAAAATTACCGATGATATAGTTGTAAATACAACGGGAGATATCAAACCATTGTGGTTGATAGCAACGTTGATATCGGCAGCTGTAGCCGCATTCGGTGTGTTTTGTATTGGATGGGAAGTTTGTTACGGAATTGGTACTTGGGGTGCCAATAAAACGGTAGGTTGGGCTTGGGATATCACCAACTTCGTGTGGTGGATCGGTATCGGGCACGCAGGAACCTTGATTTCAGCGATTTTGCTGTTGTTTCGTCAGAAGTGGAGAACGGGTGTAAACCGTGCCGCGGAAGCGATGACCATCTTCGCCGTTGTGTGTGCTGGTTTGTTTCCGGTATTCCACATGGGCAGGGTTTGGGATGCCTTCTTTATTTTTCCTCTTCCTAATACTCGTGGACCATTATGGCAAAACTTTAACTCACCCTTATTATGGGACGTATTTGCTATCTCAACTTATTTCTCCGTATCGTTATTGTTCTGGTATACAGGTTTAGTACCTGACTTTGGAACAATACGCGATCAGGCTAAACCGGGTTCTATCAGATGGAAAATCTATAATGTTCTTTCATTTGGATGGGTAGGAGAAGCAAAACATTGGGAGAGATGGGAATCATTATCCTTGATTCTTGCCGGTTTATCTACACCATTGGTATTATCAGTACATACTATTGTATCCTTCGACTTCGCTACATCTATTGTTCCGGGTTGGCATACTACTATCTTACCGCCTTATTTCGTTGCTGGTGCGATTTTCTCCGGTTTCGCTATGGTGTTAACGTTGATGTTAGTAGCTAGGAAAGTCATGAACTTAGAAGATTATATCACTATTGCACACGTTGAATCCATGAATAAGATTCTCTTATTAACGGGTTCTATGGTTGGTACGGCATATCTTACCGAGTTATTTGTAGCTTGGTATTCAGGAAGTATGTATGAGCAATATGCTTTTGCAAATAGGGCTTTGGGTCCTTTAGCATGGTCGTATTGGACGATGATGTTCTGCAACCTTATTTTCCCTCAGTTCTTCTGGTCTAAGAAATTACGTCGTTCAATTGCTTTCACCTTTTTCACATCTATTGTAGTAAATATAGGTATGTGGTTCGAGCGTTTCGTGATTATCGTTACTTCATTGTATCGTGACTATTTACCTTCATCATGGATAGACTACCGTCCAACATGGGTTGAAGTAGGTATTTATGTTGGTACAGGTGGAATATTCATGACCTTATTCTTATTATTCTCTAGATTCTTCCCTGTGGTTGCTATTGCTGAGGTGAAATCTATCTTGAAGATTTCAGGTGATCAAGCAAGAGCCGAGCAATGGGATGAAGTGAAGGATGATGATGTTTATAAAACTTTAGAAAAATAATATACATGAGCGCTAAAAAACTTTTAGTAGGCATATTCGATGACGATCATACATTGATTCATGCTATTGAACATATCCGCCATGATGGTTATAAGGTTGGAGAAGTGTTTACACCTTTTCCGGTACACGGTTTAGAACACGCCTTGGGTTTAAGACCTACAAAGCTGCATACAGCAGGTTTTATGTTTGGTGCAACTGGAACTACCTTCGCCTTAAGTTTTATTACATGGGTATCTACGCTTAGCTATCCAAATAATTTTGGTGGCAAGCCTTTCTTTAGTTTACCGTCTTGGATTCCAATTACTTTTGAGATGACGGTATTATTCGCCGCTTGGGGAATGACATTGTCTTTCTACTATCTCTGTAAATTATACCCCGGCAAGCAACCAAAAATTGTTGACCCACGTACTACGGATCACTTGTTTTCTATGACTTTTGATTTGGACGGGAAGGATGAAGCCTATATAGAGAAATTATCTTCTTTATTGAAGGCTCAAGGCGCTATTGAAGTATATATAAAAGAATTATAAGCCAAAAGCAAATTAAAATGGCAAAATTGAATAAAATATTAGTTGTTACGGTATTAGCTACATTGCTACTGACCAGTTGCTTCAGGGATTATCGCAAGCCGGGAAGAGAGTATATGCCGGATATGGCACATTCTACGGCTTATGATGCAAGTACATTGAATCCTGTTTTTAAGGATGGAGTTACCAATCAAAAGGCGCCTGAAGGTAGTATAGGACGCGGTAAATATGTTTATCCTATTCCCAATACACCTGAAGGATATGAGCTAGCAGCTACTGCCATCACGAATCCCTTTACTTTCACTGCAGAAGAAATTAAGGGCGATGGTAAGAAATTGTACAATAGAAATTGTGCTATCTGCCATGGCGAACAAGGTGATGGACAAGGACATTTGCCATCTATTGATAAATTTCCACCACCACCATCGTATTTTGGTGATGCCTTGATGAGTTTACCTGATGGTAAGCGCTATCATTCAGTAATGTATGGTAAAGGTATGATGGGAAGCTATGCCTCACAGTTAGACCATAGAGAACGTTGGTTGGTATTAAGTTATGTTAAAAGTATGCAATTGGCAAAAGGTGGCACTACTGCTCCAACTGCCGTAGCGGATACAACTAATTAATTATTTGAATAAACAATAAAGCAAAGAAATGAGTACATTTTCATTCGAAGCTAAAACGAAAAAAAATCTGGCGATAACCATCGTTGTAGGTTTAATTTTATTCGGCCTTGGTTTAATATTTCAAGGTAGTAAGCATGATACGCACCATGAAAATGAACATGGTGAGACAATGAAAACCGAAGAAGTAAGTAAACATGCGACAACTACTGTTGCTTCTACACATAGCGAATCAGTGACCGATTCAGCTGTACATACAGATACTTCCCATGCTGTTGCGCTCGCTGCGGCAAGTGTAAACACCTATGAATATAAAGATGTAAGTGCAGAAATAGATGAAGAACTTCAGTCATTGGGTGACAGATCACATTATGCACATCATAAGGTGGGTACTTTAAAGGATAAGATTATTACAAATTTATACGCCGTAGTATTATTTTTCTTATATATAGGATTAGCGGCAATGTTCGTATTAGCTGCGACGACGTTGGCATTAGGTGGTTGGCAGATTCAAATGCAGAAAATATTCTTAGCGATTGCATCCACAATTCCGGTATCTATAATTATCATGGTGGTTCTTTTTGCTACGAATATGCATACTATATTTGAATGGTCACATGCTGAATTATACGACCCTGCCAGTCCACATTACGATGCATTATTATTCTCTAAACATGATTATTTGAATGTTAAAGGTTTTTGGATTCGCTCAATAATATTCTTTTCTATTTCCTTGGGATTATTATATTTTTGGTGGAAAAATCTAAACAGCATGGATGTAAATCCTAGCATTAGATTATATAATACTAGCCGTGGCATTGCAGGCGCTACTATCCTTTTAGTTGCCATGGGCGTGAATCCTTTTGGAACTTGGGATTGGGCAATGTCTATTCAACCGCATTGGTATAGTACTTTGTATGCTTGGTATTTAATGGCAAGTGGTGCTGTGTCTATGTTCTCTCTGACCATGCTTTTAATTATCTTCTTAAAGAAAAAGGGTAATCTTCCAGGCGTAAATGAAAACCATCGTCATGATATCGGTAAGTTTATGTTTGCCATTTCTGTATTCTGGACTTACCTGTTTTTCTCACAATTCATGTTGCAATGGTATGCCAATATCCCCGAGGAGACCATCTATTTCGATAAGAGAGAAGCTGGATACTTCATACTTTTCTGGGGTAGTTTCGTTCTTTGCTTCTTAGTGCCATTTTTTACATTGATGAAAAGGGCAAGCAAGAGAAGTATTGTAGCAACAAGTGTAATGGCTTTTGTTATCATTTTGGCACATTACTTTGATTTCTTCTTAGTAGTTGTTCCCGAGGTGGTTCCGGAAGGGGGCTTTGGTTTCTTAGGTTTAGGCTTTTTAGTAGCTTTAGCAGGTGTGTATATGTTCTGGATTTTTAACAGCTTGACTAAGTTTAAAGATTTAGAGTCTTCTACACATCCATTATATAGAGAAAGTATAAAACATCAGATTTAATTCAATAAATAAATATTGCTATGTCAGCGTTTCTTTTAATATTAACCATTGTTTTACTGGTAATTGTCGTATTACAGATATCCAAGGCCGCAGAACTAGCGCGCGTTTTGAAGGGTGATAGTGATTACGAGGAGTCAAATGGTAATTTAGCTTTGATAACTACAGTCGTTGGCTTTGTTATCTTGGTAGCTTCTTTGTGGTCTATATTTACTTATAAGGATAGATTTCTTCCAGTACCCGCTTCGGAACAAGGCGTTTGGATACAAAGCATGATTAATTGGACCATGTTTTTCACTTGTGCTGTATATATTATTACTCAGATATTATTGTTCTGGTTTGTATACAAATATAAGTTTAGCAGCAAAAGAAGGGCATTTTGGTATCCTGATAATGGGGCATTAGAATTAGCTTGGACCGTAGTTCCAGCGATTGTGTTAACGGTTTTAGTTATCTTGGGAATACAAAAATGGTTTAAGGTATTCTCTGAAACACCAACAGATGCCATTGTGGTGGATGTTACTGCGCAACAATTCAAATGGACATTGCGTTATCCCGGAAATGATAATGTTTTAGGTGCTCGTGATTTTTCGCTTACCAATAGTAATAATGAGTTGGGAGTTAATTGGAATGATAAAAATAGCCATGATGATTTCTTTGCAGATGATATGGTAATTCCTGTAAATACGCCAGTATTAGTTAAAATTAGTGCATTGGATGTTTTGCATAACGTCAATTTAGTTCATTTTCGTGTTAAAATGGATGCCGTTCCGGGTATTCCAACCAAAATGTGGTTTAGACCAACCATTACTACTGATTCTATGCGCTTGATTTTAAATAATCCTGAGTTTGAGTATGAACTGAACTGTTCAGAGTTGTGTGGGTCAGGGCACTATAATATGAGAAAAGTAATTAAGGTAGTGAGTTTGGATGAATATAAGAAATGGGCAAGAACGCAATCTTTAGAAAATGCTTTTTATACTAAGAATGTACAACCTGAGTTGGCTGCTTCAACGGCACAAACAGATACAACATCTTCTAGTAAGGAAGCGGCAATAACAACAGCAACAAATTAAAAGAATTTAAATAATATATTATGGCAGAGGTAATTTCAAAAGAGCATTTAGCACATGATGTACATCATGCTCCTCATGAGGAACACCACCATGTAGAAACATTTATTAATAAGTATATATTTACTACAGATCATAAAATGATTGCACGCCAATTCCTGTTCACAGGTATATTTTGGGCAATCATTGGAGGGCTTTTTTCTGTACTTTTCAGGGTACAACTAGGTTGGCCGGACGCTACTTTTCCAGTGTTGGAAAAACTATTTGGCAATTGGTTTAACGATGGGAAATTGGATCCTAATGCATACTATATGTTGGTAACCATGCATGGAACCATCATGGTATTCTTCGTGCTAACAGCAGGTTTGAGTGGTACATTTGCCAACTTCCTCATTCCCTTGCAGATTGGTGCAAGAGATATGGCATCCGGATTTATCAATATGCTTTCTTATTGGTTTTTCTTTTTGTCGAGTTTAGTAATGTTCGCTTCCTTATTTGTGCCAACAGGTGCAGCTTCAGGCGGTTGGACGATTTATCCTCCATTGAGTGCATTACCACAAGCTACTCCCGGAAGTGGAACAGGGATGACACTATGGTTAATATCTATGGCATTGTTCATCGGTTCTACATTGATGGGCGGTTTAAATTATATTACGACTGTCCTGAATTTGAGAACACGTGGTATGGATTTATTTAAAATGCCTTTAACCGTATGGGCACTTTTCTTTACTGCCATTATTGGTCTTTTATCTTTCCCTGTATTATTGTCAGGTGCAGTATTATTAATTTTTGATAGAAGTTTAGGTACTTCATTCTTCTTGTCTGATATTTATATTGGAGGCAAGGCTTTAGGATACTCTGGTGGAAGCCCTATTTTGTTCCAGCACTTATTTTGGTTCTTAGGTCACCCGGAAGTATATATCGTTATCTTGCCTGCAATGGGTATGGTGTCAGAAATATTAGCGACACATTCCAGAAAACCTATCTTCGGTTACAAGGCCATGATATTCTCTATTTTAGGAATCACTATCCTCGGTTTTATTGTTTGGGCGCACCACATGTTTATGTCTGGATTAAATCCTTTTGCAGGATCTGTGTTTACTTTATTTACCTTGTTAATTGCAGTCCCATCAGCAGTAAAAGTCTTTAACTGGCTGACAACCCTATGGAGAGGTAATATTCACTTGAACTCCGCCAGTTTGTTTGCCATTGGGTTTGTATCAGTATTTATTTCTGGTGGTGTTACAGGTATTTGGTTAGGAAATGCTACCATTGATATTCAATTGCATGATACTTACTTCGTGGTGGCGCACTTCCATATAGTAATGGGTATCGCTGCATTCTTCGGAATGTTTGCTGGTGTTTATCATTGGTTTCCTAAGATGTTTGGACGTTTCATGAACGAAACAATGGGGTACATACACTTTTTCGTGACTTTTCTTGGAAGCTATGTGATTTTCTGGCCTATGCATTATTTAGGTATGAGCGGTGTACCGAGAAGATATTATTCATTCAAAGAATTTGCTGCATTTTCCCAGTATGATGACTTAAATAAAGTTATTAGCGCAGCAGCGATTGTCGTATTCATTACACAACTTGTGTTTGTCGCTAATTTTATCTATAGCATATACAAAGGAAGAAAAATGACCAGTGATAATCTGAATCCTTGGAATTCGAATACTTTGGAATGGACAACACCTGTGGAACCAGGGCATGGAAATTGGCCGGGTGCGCTTCCAACAGTTTATCGTTGGCCATATGATTATAGTAAAAATACAACAGGTCCTGATTTTACCCCACAAACAGTTCCATTAACCGAGCAGGAAATCAAAGAATTAGAATCCCACGCATAATTTGTAATGGCAAAAACTACTGACATATCAATTGTAAGAAGTACAGGTAAATCTAAGCTTGCATTATTTGCCGAGTTGGCAAAAGTGCGCTTATCTTTATTAGTTGTATTCTCTGCAGTAATGGCTTATTTGTTAGGAATAGAAGGTGTCATTAATTGGTATAATGTTCTTTGGTTAGTGGCAGGTGGTTTTTTTGTCACCGCTTCTTCTAATACCATCAACCAAATTATTGAAAAGGATTTAGATAAACTAATGACCAGAACAAAAAACAGGCCTTTACCTACCGGACAACTGACACTTGTTGAAGCAGCTATTTTTGCCGGTGTTACAGGAGTACTTGGTTTGTTTATTTTATCATATTTCTTCAATACGCTCAGTGGAGTCTTGGGTGCCTTGTCCTTAATTTCTTATGCATTTATATATACACCTTCAAAAAGACTTAGTCCAGTTTCCGTGTTTATTGGTGCTATACCGGGAAGTATGCCTTTATTAATTGGTTGGACTGCAGCAACAGAAGCTATTAATGTACAGGGTATCATCTTGTTTGGCATTCAGTTTTTTTGGCAAATACCACATTTTTGGTCGATAGCTTGGTTGTTAAATGATGATTATAATAAGGCAGGTTTTAAGCTTTTACCCTCAGAAAATGGTAAAACGAGATTGACTGCTCTGCAAAATATACCCTATTTATTCATGTTGATATTATCAGGAACATTTCCTTATATTTTGGGAATGACTGGTAAAGTTTCACTGCTAATTTCGCTTATCGCTGGGTCTTACTTCCTATTTCAGGGCGTCCAATTATCAATAGATACGGAAGATAAAAGCGCCAAAAAACTAATGTTTGCCTCTTTTATTTATTTGCCTGTAGTATTTTTAGCATTTGTTATTGATAAAATTTAATGTTGAGCTTAACTACTCCATATAAACAAAGATACAATCACCAGAAGGCACAGCGCTTTAGTACTTGGTTAGGGATAATCAGTATAGCGATGGCTTTTGGTGGCTGGACCAGTGCTTATTTGGTACGGAAAGCTGCCGGTGGATGGATGAGTTTTTCATTGCCCTCCATTTTTTGGGTAAGTACAATTGTCATTCTTTTAAGTAGCGTCACCATGCAACTTGCACATGTCGCCAACAAAAAAGGATTGACGAGTTTGCTAAAGCTATTTTTGTTTTTAACATTTGGTTTTGGCGTAGCCTTTTTTGTACTCCAATTAGATGGATGGCATCAGTTACAATCTTTAGGGATTTATCACGATGGCAATGTGGCAGGGTCGTTCTTTTATGTGATTACTTGGGGTCATGCCGCACATATTATTCTTGGGTTGTTATTCGTGCTGATAGCCTTTATTCGTACCTTTCGCGCTATTAACAAAAAGGACGCTTCCCACTTTTATGAAAACGATCAGGATTTCTATAAGATAAGAACGGACATTTTATCTCCGTTTTGGCATTTTCTAGACTTCCTTTGGGTATATCTATTTATATTTTTGAATCTTAACCATTAAAATTGCTATAAATGGCTGAAGAAACTTTATTGAAACACGCCGATACACACGAGCACGAGGGTCACGAACCTTTCATGCCTGCAGATGAATTCGAAAGCAATTCCCCTATGAAGGTTTCCTATGGGAAAATGATGATGTGGTATTTCTTACTATCAGATGCATTTACATTTTCTGCATTCTTAATTACTTATGGCGCATTACGCGTCAGTAATAAATGGTGGCCGGATCCTAACCACGTCTTTAATGCCATGCCCTTTATGGGACATAAGCAAATACCGCTCGGTTTTGTTAGTATTATGACCTTTATCCTGATTTTGAGTTCCGTTTTTGTCGTTTTAGCTGTTATTGAAGGACATAGAATGAACAAGAAAGGGGTGCTATTATGGATGTTGGGTGGAATTGCCGGAGGCGCTGCCTTCTTAGGTTGTCAAGCATGGGAGTGGTCTCACCTGATAAGTGAAGGTCTACGACCATTTTTTAACCCTTTTGTTCCTGATGCACAAGGTATGACGCATCTTGCAAAAAGCATAGTAGATCCAGAAACAGGAAGAAGGGTGTTGGAAATGACAGGTAATATGGTCACAGACGCACATGGTCATAAGTTTCAATTAGGAGAAGGTTTTGGTAAGTTTGGTGGTGTTGGTGCTTTTGGCGCCTTGTTCTTCGGAATTACCGGATTTCACGGATTTCACGTGTTCACAGGTGTATTGTTGAATGTCTGGGGCTTTTTCGCAACACTCTCGGGAAAGTTTGAGAAAGTAGGTCATTATGAAATGATTGAAAAACTTGGTTTATACTGGCACTTTGTAGACTTAGTGTGGGTATTCGTTTTCTTAGCATTCTATTTATTATAAAAATATTTAAAAATTAACGATATGTCAAGAGGTCATGTTCCTAGTGATGCAGAATATAAAAGTCAGGTAAGTGCCGTATGGAAAGCAACTTTCTGGATGGGATTGATTACGATAGTTGAAGTAGTCATCGCTTTAATTTGGATGAAGTATTTAACAGACTATCCGCGAATTATCTTAAATAGCTTTTTTATAGTAGCTTCTGCAACCAAAGCATTTTTTATTATTGGTGAGTTCATGCACTTAAAATATGAAAAACGCGCCTTAATGATATCTATGGCTGTTCCATTGATATTTCTGGTTTGGGCGATTATTGCCTTCTCTTGGGAAGGTGGTGCATGGCATCATATGAGAGGTTATTAGTAATGAATAAGTCAAAACTGTCTTTCTGGATTGCTATTATTATTGTAATAGTATTTCCCATTTCCTTTGGGTATTATTTTTGGCAGAAAGGACATCAGCCTATCTTACCGGAATCGGTGTTGCCTATCTATGGAAAAAAGCAACCCTTTGAGACAGTCAATAGCAAAGGAGAAAAAGTAATAGACACCATCTTTCATACAATACCTAAGTTTGCCTTTACAGATCACCTGAATCGCCCTTTTACCAAAAAGGATATGAATAATACGGTTTGGATTACCAATTTTTTCTTTTCAACATGCCCCACCATCTGTAAAGACATGACCAGAAACCTTAGAACAGTACAGAGTCATTTTATTGAAGATGAAGAAGTTAGGATATTATCGCATACGGTCGATCCTGAGACAGATACCGTTGGGCAACTGTATAGATATGCACAAGAGAACCAAATTAATTCCGATAAATGGCTATTGCTAACAGGCAATAAGGCAGAAATTTATAATATAGCACGCCAAGGTTATATGGTTACTGCCACGGTTGGAGATGGCGGACCCAACGATTTTATCCATAGTGAAAAGTTGATTCTGATAGATAGGGAAGGACGTATTAGAGGATATTACGATGGAACTGACTCTCTCGACGTTCAACGTCTAATAAAAGATACTGAAAAGCTTTTGGTAGCGTATGTCGTTCCACGAAAAACTCATGGCGATGAGTGAGAAGCTTTCCGGATACTTGATAATGGGTGTTTCGGTCGCCGTTTTGTTGGTTGTAGTCGTGTTATATAATTTTGTCACTCCCCAACAACCCAGTTTCGATATACTTATTTTCCCTAAGGTGAATGCCATACTAAATTCATTGGTGTCGTTATGTCTATTATCAGGATTGTATTTTATTAAGAAAAAAGATATTAAGAACCATAAGCGTGCCATGATGACGGCTTTCGTTTTGTCATCTATATTCCTGATTCTATATGTAATATACCATTCTTTTGGTCAGGAAACGAAGTATCAGGGAGAAGGGTTGATGAGAAATGTGTATTTCTTTATTTTGATTACCCACATAATTCTGGCCGGCGGCGTGTTGCCATTTATCTTGTTCACTTTTTATAGGGCGCTCAATAAGGATTTTACACGGCATAAGAAAATTGCCCGTATTACTTATCCCATTTGGTTATATGTTGCTGTTACAGGTGTATTGGTTTATTTGATGCTTTATGTGTAAATTTGTAGTATGAAAAGGATTCTTGTACTTATTGCCATATTACTGATGAATGTGTCGGTTATTTTGGCACAATGCCCCATGTGTGCCATGTCAGCAGAACAAAGCCCCTATAAACAAGGTATAAATACAGGTATAGTATATTTGCTTTGCTTCCCTTTTGTATTAATGGGTGGAATCTTGATTTATTGGCGTTTCAATAAAGATAAGTTTAATTCTACAGAAAAAAATTCTATCGATATCTCAAAAAATTAAGCAATGCCGAATCATCCAGATTATTATCTGCCTATTATGCCGTATTTAATAGTTCCCTCAGCGGAGGTATTCATTGCATTTATTAGGGCAACTTTCGATGCAGAGGAGAAATTGTCCGTTTTAAGAGAAGATGGTACTTTGATGCATGCGGAGTTTACGCTAAATAAAGGTGCTATCATGTTTACGCAAGCAACGGAGGAGTATCCTGTGTTTTTAGGTAGTATGTTCATGTTAGTAGATGATATTGAGCGTGTTTATTCTAAAGGACTTGTTGCCGGAGCGGTCTCTGTTCAAAACTTGGAGGAAAGAGAATATGGTAAAAGCGCCGGACTAAAGGATCCATGTGGCAATATATGGTGGCTAACTAAACGTTGATATAGCTTACAACAGAATCATTTATAAAGTAGCCTCTGCTTAAATCCCAGCGAGGACACTAGAACGACGAATTGAATTTGTGAGTACTCAAACCTTCTTTATAAATCTCCTAATTGCGGTCTAAGCACAATGTCTTCAACTACCGTTCTATCACTCAGTTGGTAAATGTCAAAAATGCTTTGAGCAATATCTTCAGGCGCCATTAACCTTTGTTCCGAAAAATCTATCTGTCCCCAAGAGTCGGTTAGCGTTGCACCGGGCATGACTGAACATACTTTAATCCCATAAGGCTTCATCTCCTCCCTCAGGCATTTGGAAAAACCAAGCAGCGCAAATTTGCTGATAGTATATGACCCGCCATTTGGATATGCCTTAAAGCTGGCAATAGAGCAGATATTAAATACTTGTCCGGAGCGGCGTTTTATCATTTCAGGTAGCAATGCCTTTGTAAAATGATACGCACTATATAGATTCGTATGGATTTGTTGTTCCAAGATACCGTCTTCTTCCAAGTGTACAGACCCCGGAATAAATACGCCCGCATTATTAATGATCACATCAGGCGTTCCCAAGTGTTTAAGTGTAAAGGCGGCAAAATTTAATACATCCTCCTTTAAAGACATATCACAGGAATATACATATACTTTTATATCAGGGAAATTCGCTAGCAATTCCGATTGTAAAGCGGTCAGTTTTTCAAGACTTCTCCCACAAATGGCAATGTCAAAATGATGTCCGGCAAATTTCTCGGCGATTGCCTTGCCAATCCCTCGCGATCCTCCTGTGATAACAATTTTCATCTATGCTTTTTACAAAGAAATGCATTTTTTGCTTTAATACCCGTCTTTTTTGACCACAGAAAGTGAATATTTGTTGAAATTTTAAAAATAATCACAAATAACCATTTCTCTATTTGTAAAAATACCCTATTTTTAGCCTTTTATGAAAGGAGGATGGATATTCCATATCGGAAGATACGTTAAGCTATTAGGGAGTTTGTTTACCAAGCCCGAAAGACGTGCTATGTATTGGAAAGAAACTGCACGTATGATGTCAGACTTCGGAATAGGATCACTGTTGATTGTTATTATTATTTCTTTCTTTATCGGTGCCGTTTCTGCGGTTCAGTTTGCTTATAATCTTTCAGATTCATTGGTTCCAATGTACTTTGTAGGGTATGTGGTGAAGGAATCTATGATATTGGAGTTTGCACCCACGGTAACCTGCCTTATACTCGCAGGGAAAATAGGATCAAATATCGCCTCGGAATTAGGTACGATGAGGCTTACAGAGCAAATTGACGCATTGGAAATCATGGGTATTAATACATCTTCCTATTTAGTGGGTCCAAAAATTGTGGCTGCCATCACTATGATACCCCTTTTGGTTATTATTGCCGCATTTACAGGCATTGTTGGTGGTGGAATTGCTTCAGTATCATCTGGCTATCTTAGTCAGGCAGAGTATCTGCAAGGTGTTCAAAGCTTTTTTGTGGCCTTCAATGTTCGCGTGATGATCATTAAAGCTGTTGTATTCGGATTTATTTTAACTTCTGTTTCCTGCTATCAAGGGTTTTATGCTTCTGGAAGTGCCATCGAAATTGGAAAAGCAAGTACAAGAGCAGTCGTTATCAGTTGCATTTTAGTATTATTAGCGGATTATGTTTTAGCTTGGATGTTATTATGATAGAAGTAAAGGATGTCAGAAAGAGGTTCGGAGAACAGGAAGTACTGAAAGGTATTACCTCGCAATTCCTGCCGGGGCAAACAAATCTTATTATTGGAAAAAGTGGATCCGGAAAAACTGTATTAATAAAATGTATCGTAGGGTTAATGATACCCGATGAAGGCGAAATACTGTATGATGGTCGCGATTTTACAAAAATGACTATCAAGGAAAAAAAGGAATTGCGTAAAGAACTAGGCATGCTTTTTCAAGGAAACGCACTCTTCGATTCATTGACAGTAGAGGAAAATGTCCGTTTTCCACTCGATATGTTCACAAAAATGACCTTGAAAGAAAAGACAGACCGGGTAAATGAGGTTTTATCGCGTGTAAACCTTCAAGGTGCTAACAATAAATACCCTTCACAAACCAGTGGCGGTATGCAAAAACGTACCGGCATTGCACGTGCTATCGTCATGAATCCAAAATATTTGTTTTGTGACGAGCCAAACTCAGGACTTGATCCCAAGACAGCCATCGTCATAGATGAACTTATTCGAGAAATTACCCTTGAAAATAACATTACGACCATTATTAATACCCACGACATGAATTCTGTTATTGGAGCGGGTGATAAAATCCTTTTTCTGCATCAGGGAAATAAAGAATGGGAAGGAAATAATAAAACATTATTTGAAACTGATAATGTAGAACTAAATAGTTTTATCTTTGCCTCCGAATTTCTAAAAGAGGCTAAAGAAGTCCGACTTAGAAAAATGCGTGGTCTTTAAATTATATACATGAGTATTTTAGTAAACAAAGATTCCCGTGTCATCGTACAGGGATTTACCGGAAAAGAAGGCACATTCCATGCCGAGCAAATGATAGAATATGGAACCAATCTTGTCGGGGGTGTTACCCCAGGAAAAGCCGGTGAAACACACCTCGGGAAACCTGTATTTAATACAGTAGAAGACGCCGTGCAGCAAGCAGGTGCCAACGTCTCTATTATCTTTGTTCCGCCAGCTTTTGCCGCCGATGCCATTATGGAGGCCGCCGAAGCAGGTATTCAATTAATAGTTGCCATAACGGAAGGAATTCCCGTGCAAGATATGATAAAAGCAAAAGCTTATGTCAAACAAAAAGGAGTAAGACTTATCGGTCCTAATTGCCCCGGAATCATTACCCCCGGAGAATGTAAGGTGGGTATTATGCCGGGTTTTATACATAACAAAGGCACCATCGGTATCGTTTCAAAATCCGGAACCCTTACCTACGAAGCCGTAGATCAGGTCACGAAAGCAGGGCTGGGTCAGTCAACATGTGTCGGTATTGGTGGAGACCCCATCATCGGTTCTACCATGTTAGAAATTATACAACTGCTCATGGCCGACAATGAAACCGAAGGCATCATCATGATTGGTGAAATCGGTGGAGACATGGAAATTGATGCTGCTGAGTGGATAAGAGATAATGCAACAAAACCTGTCGTTGGTTTCATCGCGGGACAAACAGCGCCCAAGGGCAGACGGATGGGACATGCAGGGGCAATAGTTGGCGGAAAAAATGATACCGCCGCCGCAAAGATGGCCATCATGCGTCAATGTGGCATTCATGTCGTAGACTCTCCCGCATTCTTGGGAAGCACCATGTTGGAAGCACTAAGAAAATAATAACTAATCCTTACCAATAGAGAAGAAATGTTGCAGGATAAAATCGCCATTGTTACTGGAGGCTCTAAAGGAATTGGAGCATCCATCGTCAGGGAATTGGCGAAAAATGGTGCAAAAGTAATATTTACATACCTTTCTTCAGAACAATCCGCTGCCAAAATTGTGGACGACATCCTTGCAATGAAGGGATTTGCTAAAGCCGTTCGTTGCGATGGCAAAATCTCAACAGAAGTAGAAGCAACGGTGAATGCTGTAGTAAAAGAGTTTGGAAAAATTGATATTCTGATCAATAATGCAGGCATTACTAAAGACAATCTCTTGTTACGACTTACAGAAGAAGCTTGGGAAGATGTCATGGATGCCAATGCCAAATCAGTGTTTAACTTTACAAAATCCTGCATACGACCCATGATGCGCAGTGGCGGAAGTATCATTAACATGAGTTCAATTGTCGGTATCAGAGGCAATGCTGGTCAGTCAAATTATGCTGCTTCAAAAGCCGCTATCATCGGATTCTCAAAATCTATTGCGCAAGAGTATGGTTCTAGAAACGTGCGTTGTAACGTCATCGCTCCCGGTTTCATCGAAACGGAAATGACAGAACAACTTCCGGAGAATGTTAAAAAAGATTATATATCTAAAATTCCCTTAAATCGCTTTGGTCAAACTTCCGAAATTGCAAAAGTGGCTGTATTTTTAGCTTCGGAAATGTCATCATACATTAATGGACAAGTATTGAGTGTGTGTGGTGGTATGAATAGTTAAGTTATGCGATTAATCCTGTCATACCCATGGTGGTTTATACTATTGTGCCTGCTTTTAGGAGGCGTGTTTTCCTTTTTACTATATTTCTGGAAGAGCGCACCTGAAAACAAAAATGATCGTTTTTTTCAAAAATTATTGGCAGCCCTCCGTTTCTTTGCGATAAGCCTGTTGGCATTTCTTTTACTAGCACCCCTTATTAAAACAAAGAAAACAGAATATGATAAACCCATACTTATCTTCCTAAAAGATAATTCTGCTTCTATTGGCATGAAGTTGAAAGAAAAAAATGCAATAGAAGCTAATTGGAATAAAGTTATAGCCCAACTTAGTAAGGATTATAGTGTTAAGTCATATAATTTCTCAGACAAATTAGAAGAAGACAAACCTTGGGACTTTAAAGGAAAAGAAACAGATATTTCATCCGTATTTTCAACTATCATAGATAGGCATGCCAATCAAAATATAGGTGGGTTGGTTATTGCCACGGATGGAATCTATAATAAAGGTATCAGCCCGATATATAGTGAAGCAGCTAAATCTTTCCCTATCTTTCCCGTTGCTTTGGGTGATACAACCATTCAAAAGGATTTATTTATAAATGGACTTTCCTATAGCGAGGTAGTATATTTAGGAGATAAGTTTAATTTAAATATTAGTGTAAGGGCTAATTATCTCCAAGGTAAAACCACGCAGGTAGAAGTTGTAGATCCTGACGGAAAATTAGTGTACAATTATAATTTGAATATCAATGCCAATGATTTCTCATGGAATGGTGATGTCGTTTTAGATGCCAATACTTCTGGCGTTAGAAAATATACCGTTCGTGTGAAACAGGTTGCAGGAGAAACTACTTCTTCAAATAATAGTGAACTTGCATTTGTAGAAGTATTGGATGCCAGACAAAAGACAATTGTTCTGTATGATGCCCCACATCCGGACATCAAAACACTCAGATATGTTTTAGAGCAAAACAAAAACTATCAGTTGGAGGTAAAAGATGTCGATGAATTTACGGGCAGCATTGCAGATTATGGGTTGGTCGTCTTGCACGGCTTGCCCTCCAAATCTAATAAGATACAGAAAATTACAAGCGAGATTGCCCAACTGAATAAACCTGTTTTATATATCCTTACCGGAAATACAGATATAAGTGCCTTTAATCAAGTACAAAAGTCACTGATGATTGCATCTTCGGGAAAAAGCGGTAATGAAACCGGAGCGATTTTTAATCAAAATTTTTCAAAATTCACTACCACCCCTGACGTGGTTTCCATGTTTGAGAAGTTTCCGCCTTTATTGTCTCCATTTGGTACTTATAAGCCTTCCGCAAGTGCAGAAGTACTTTTTAAGCAACAGATTGGTCGGGTAGCAACTGAAAACCCTTTGGTATTATTGGATCAGAACCTACAACAACGTATTGGTATTATTGCCGGAGAAGGTATCTGGAGATGGCGCATGCAAAACTACGAGCGACAAGAAAACTTCATTGCTTTTGATGAATTATTCGGTAAAGTTTTTCAATTCTTGTCCGTAAAAAGCGACAACCGCCGCTTTCGCCTGAAGGTAGCAAAGAATGTATTCGGAGAAAATGAAAGCGTGCGATTCGATGCGGAACTATATAATGAAAGCATGCAATTGGTGAACGACCCCGATGTAACACTAATCGTAAAAAATGATAAAGGGTTGACCTATACATTTGTCATGGATAAGGCATTTAACGCTTATGCTTTGGATGCCGGACAGTTGCCGGAAGGAAACTATACGGCAATTGCAAAATGTAGCCTTAAAGGCAAAGCGTACAGTGCTTCCGTAAACTTTGCAGTGAGACCTATTATCGTAGAGTCGGTTCGATTGCAGGCAGATCATGGCATGTTGTTTAACCTTGCAAAAACATCCGGCGGCAAATTGTTCTATCCAAAGGATTTAAAGCAGTTGCCAGAAGCAATTAATGCCAATAAATCTATTAAGCCGTTGGTGTATGAGTACTTCAAAACACGTCCTTTAATCGATATGAAAGGATTGTTCTTTATCGCATTTATTCTTTTGGCTGTGGAGTGGTTTATTCGAAAATATAGAGGCGGTTTTTAATTCTATACGGATTTTCAATGCTTTTTATGGGTTAAAACCTATATCTTTGAGTAGTGTTTCATTCCAAGTACATTCAAGTAATTGTTCCTCTAGCATTGCCCAAAATGCTCACTTATGCCGTT
Source organism: Chitinophagales bacterium (assembly GCA_019694955.1). GTDB lineage: Bacteria > Bacteroidota > Bacteroidia > Chitinophagales > JADIYW01 > JADIYW01. The sequence continues at coordinate 43,873 of JAIBAX010000009.1, forward strand.
CCAAATGAACTGGAAACGCAAGTAATTATTGGTAAAAGGGTAGAAGTGTCAGTAGGCAAAAGACGCATATATACTGGCATCGTTCATTCCTTTGTGGAGATGAGTGAGCAAGATTACCAAATAAAACCTATCCTATCCATTATAGATGAACAGCCCATCGTTACTGTAACGCAAATTCATTTTTGGGAATGGATTGCCAATTATTATATGTGCAGTTTAGGAGAAGTAATGGATGCTGCCTTGCCATCGGCAATGAAATTAGATAGTGAAACATCTTACTGTAAACATCCATATAACGAAATCGACAAATCTACCCTTTCTGATGAGGAGTTTTTGGTTGCTGAAGCATTTGAATTTCAGGAAGAACTTAGCTATCTTGATATACAACAGATCATTCAAAAGAAATCTGCCAACAAGCTCATTCGCAGCCTTATAGAAAAAGGCGTCATATTTCCTAAAGAGTCTTTGATAGAGCGTTATATTCCTAAAACGCAAATCTTTGTTACGCTGACGGATTTTTACCAATCAGATAAGAAAGCCTTACAAGCTTTATTTGAAGAATGGAAAGGCGCACCTAAGCAAATGGATCTGTTGCTGGCATTCTTCGATTTATCCAAAGGTAAACAAGAAGTTATTAAAGGAGATTTGCTAAAAAAGGTGCAGGCTTCCCCGGCGTCGCTGGAAGCATTGGTTAAAAAGGGCGTTTTTCAATTAGAAGAACGCATTGTAAACAGATTGGATTTCTCTCATGATGTAGAACAGGATTATAAACTCAATGATGTCCAAAAAAATGCCATCGATGAAGTGAAAGCCAATTTCGAAAAACAAGACGTCGTACTGCTTCATGGCGTTACATCATCAGGTAAAACTTTATTATATGTTGAGTTGATTAAAGAAATGTTGTCACAAGGCAAAGAGGTTTTGTATCTGGTTCCTGAGATTGCCCTTACAGCACAATTAGTAGCGAGGCTGCGTCGACTTTTGGGAACCATTGGTGTCTACCACTCAAAATTTAACCCAATGGAAAGGGTGGAAACATGGAGTCAAGTGTTGAAGGGTGAAATAAAAGTCGTGGTAGGACCCAGAAGTGCGTTGTTTCTTCCGTTCAAGAACCTTGGACTGATTATTGTCGACGAAGAACACGATGCTTCCTTCAAGCAACACGACCCTGCCCCAAGGTATCAGGGTCGCGATGCCGCCATCGTTTTAGCCAAAATGTTTCAGGCTAAAACACTTTTAGGAACAGCTACACCTTCATTAGAATCGTTTTATAATGCTGAAAAAGGTAAGTATGGGTTGGTACAACTGCTGACAAGGTTCGGCGATGTAGCACTTCCCGAACTGGAATTCATTGACCTGCAAATGGCAAGAAAACGAAAGGAACTTACAGGCGGGATATCATTCAAACTAAAGGAAGAAATCGATGTGGTTTTAGCAAAACGAGGACAGGTGATTCTGTTTCACAATAGGCGCGGTTATGCACCATATTTGGCATGTACACAATGTGAATGGATACCATTTTGCAAAAACTGCGACGTTAGCCTCACCTACCATAAGTTCACCAATGATTTGCGTTGTCACTATTGCGGTTATAGGCAAAGTGTTCCTTATCAATGCAAACAATGTAATACACCCGGTATGGAACAGCGCAGCATGGGAACAGAGCGTATTGAAGACGACCTAATCGTGCTTTTTCCGGAAGCCAAAATTGCCAGAATGGATTACGATGCAGTGAAAACCAAAAAAGGGCACGAGAAAATTATCGATATGCTCGAAAATCGGGAAGTAGATATTTTGGTAGGTACACAGATGGTAACAAAAGGCCTAGATTTTGGCAATGTACAATTGGTAGGTGTTATTAATGCTGATTCCTTGCTATTTTATCCTGATTTCCGGTCGTTCGAACGTGCTTACCAATTATTGGTGCAAGTAAGTGGGAGAGCAGGGCGTACGACACAAGGTAAGGTATGTATTCAAATCAGTAATACACAGCATCCTATTGTATCGCTATTGCAAAATGGCAATTATCAGGAGTTTTACGAAAACGAACTCAAAGAAAGAAGGCAGTTTTTGTATCCGCCATTCACGAGATTAGTACAAATTACCATTAAAGATAAAGATGCTAAAGCAGTTGGTGACGCAGCAGAGTTGGTAGCAAGAGCGTTGAGAAATGTTTTGCAACATAGGGTGGTTGGGCCAAATAAACCCATAATTGGCAAAGTTCAGAACTTATTTATCCGAGAAATCGTTTTAAAATTGGAAAAAGATACAAGAATACTCCAAACGACCAGAAATTTGCTTACAGATATTCGGGCTATTTTAGCACAGTATCAAGCATACAAGCAAGTAAGGATGACCATAGATGTAGATGCGTATTAGAAATCACTCCAATACTTCCAAAGCGGCATCTAAATAGTTATAAATATCCACCCTAGTTTCATGTGCATCGATTTCTTTGGAAATTTTCTTCCCGAGGCGGACAACGATGGCATTTTTTTGAGGAATGGCAAAAATAAGTTGCCCAAGAATGCCTCTATAATAGGGGATTTCCAATCCCTTGTGGTGTACAATCCAATTTTGATACGCATACCAATCAACAGTTCTACCATCCTGTGTTTTGAGTTGGTTCTGAGGGATATACATTTGTTCCATATAGGTGAGTGGCATCAGTCTTGTAGTGTCATACATGCCTTTGTGGAGGAGCAGTTTGCCAAATCTAGCAAAATCTCGAGCTGTAGTGTTGAAACAACAAAAGGCCTTTTCAGAGCCGCCTTCTTCATCTGTACTCCAAATAAAGCCTTTTTCCGCACCCATGGGATTCCAAAGTTTGGCGTAGCAATAATCACTTAAATTCTGCTTGGTAGCATTGCGGATGGCTTCACCCAATAATAAAGTACAAATACTCTGATACTCCCAGTAAGAACCCGGTTTGTCACGCAATTTTATTTTAGAAAAGTCGCCTTTGAGGTCTTTCTGGTAATATATCCTTGCAGCTGGTGCAAAAGGATTGACATAAGATTCATTATAATCGATGCATGCACTCATAGTGAGTAAGTGCTTTATCGTAACATCTTTGAATGCAATTTTATTCAATTGGGGAACATAGTCGATAATTTTGTCATCTACCCCTTTCATATAGCCTTCCTCAATCGCCTTGCCGAGTAGTAATGAGGTGACAGTCTTTGCCATTGAAAAGGAACCCGAATATGTATTCTTATCGTAATCTTCTCCATAATACTCATAAATAATCTTATCATCTTTGATTACTAAGAAGGCACAGGTTGTCTGTTTTTTCATAAAATCCAAGGATTGTGCGGAAGGTTGTTTGACATTGTATGTGCTATCTAACTGCCAAGGTTTTGGATGTTGAGCTGGTGGTTGCTCTTTTCCGGTAAAGAATTTATAATCGTCAACATTGGCAAAATTATGTCGAATAATTTGTTGGTAGTGATAAGGGAGAAAAAGATAAACAATGGCAAGAATGCCTAGAAAAATCAAAAATCCTTTAAGTATCTTCATAAATCATTGATAAGCCATAAATGTAAGTAATTAGGCATATAATTCCCGCATTTTTAAGATTTTTTGTAAGAAGTAGCTTTTTAGCCTAAATAAGCACAGAGAAAAATTCATTTTTGTGCTTTTATGATTTTCCTTAGTTATGTTGGAACATCTCCCAATATATCGGGATGTGGACAAATTAGCCTTCACCAATTAAATTTTCGCATTTTTTCTTATTGTCAAATATTTTAACAACATTTTTATTGCTAAATCAAAAATCACCATACTGCGACATCTTGTCATATCTTAAAGTCATATTGTTAGGGAATGCCTATTCATCGTGTCAAAATTGCACCATTTTTGCAATGGCATAACTGTTGTTCTGGATAAGGAAACTTGAAAAAAGATAAACATGGGTAAAATAATTGGAATTGACTTAGGTACTACCAACTCTTGCGTTGCCGTTATGGAAGGCAACGAACCGGTAGTTATTACAAACGAAGAAGGTAGAAGAACCCTTCCTTCAGTAGTAGGTTTTTTAGAAAACGGTGAACGTAAAATTGGAGACCCTGCAAAGCGTCAGGCAATTGCCAATCCTACGAATACCGTAGCCTCTATCAAACGTTTTATGGGAAAACGCTATAGCGAAATCACCACAGAAGCAAGTCGCGTGGCTTATAAAGTAGAGCGTGGCGATAACGATACCGTACGTGTTCGTTTACATGATAGATTATATACTGCACAAGAAATCTCTGCCATGATTCTCTCCAAATGTAAGAAGATTGCAGAAGACTATTTAGGACAAACAGTGACAGAAGCCGTTATTACTGTTCCGGCTTATTTTAACGACTCCGAGCGCCAAGCAACGAAAGAAGCCGGACAAATTGCAGGATTGGATGTTAAGCGTATCATCAACGAACCTACGGCAGCAGCATTGGCTTATGGTTTGGATAAGAAAAACAGCGATATGAAGATTGCTGTTTATGACTTAGGTGGTGGAACATTCGACGTATCTATCCTTGAGTTGGGAGATGGCGTCTTTGAAGTAAAATCAACCAATGGCGATGTTCACTTAGGTGGTGACGACTTTGACCAAGTAATCATAGATTGGTTGGCAACAGAGTTTCAAAATGAAGAAAGAATAGATCTACGTAAAGATCCTCAAGCCTTACAAAGGCTGAAAGAAGCTGCTGAAAAAGCAAAAATTGAACTCTCCAGTTCTTCAGAAACAGAGATTAATTTACCCTATATTACTGCGGTAGATGGTGTTCCAAAGCACTTAGTGAAACGTATCAGCAGGGCTAAATTTGAACAACTGACAGATACATTGGTAGAAAGAACGTTAGAGCCTTGTCGTAAAGCATTGAAAGATGCAGGCATCTCCGCATCACAAATTGATGAAGTAATTTTAGTAGGTGGTTCAACACGTATCCCTAAAATTCAAGAAGTGGTAGAGCGTTTCTTCGGTAAGAAACCATCTAAAGGCGTCAATCCTGATGAGGTCGTAGCCATTGGCGCAGCTATACAAGGCGGTGTGCTAACAGGAGATGTTAAGGATGTCCTATTATTAGATGTTACACCACTTTCTTTAGGTATCGAAACATATGGCGGGGTATTTACGAAATTAATAGAGTCTAATACCACCATTCCGACAAAGAAATCGGAAGTATTTTCTACTGCCGCTGATAATCAGCCTTCTGTAGAAATTAATATCCTTCAAGGAGAACGCCCAATGGCCAGAGATAATCGTTCAATCGGTCGCTTCCACTTGGATGGTATTCCACCTGCACCACGTGGTGTTCCACAAATTGAAGTAATTTTTGACATAGACGCTAACGGGATATTAAGCGTTACCGCAAAGGATAAAGGCACTGGAAAAGAACAAAATATTCGTATCACAGCCAGTACAGGATTATCAGATGCCGAAATCCAAAAAATGAAAGACGAGGCAAAAGCCAACGAACAAGCCGATAAAGAGGCACGCGAAAAAGTCGATAAAATGAATGCCGCCGATAACCTTATCTTCCAAACCGAAAAGCAACTAAAAGAATTTGGAGATAAAATTCCGGGTGACAAGAAGGTAGCTATTGAAAGTGCTGTGGAAAGGCTTAAGGAAGCACACAAGAATCAAGATGTTACCGCTTTACAAACAGCTATGGATGAATTGAATAATGCATGGCAGGCAGCATCTCAAGACATGTACAACGCAACACAAGGCGCTGGTGGCGGTGATCAAAACTTCAACCAACAAGAAAGTCAAAATGCCGGTAGCGGTGATGGCAATGTGCAAGATGTAGAATTTGAAGAAGTGAAGTAATACCTTAACTTCCTAATTTATAGGCAAAAGTCCTCCATCTATGTGGAGGGCTTTTTTTTGTGGATAAATCAAACAACATTTCTTTTAACCTTGCGTTAGATTTACACAAAAATGTCGCTATGTTACAAAAGAGAAACTTTTTATTGTTTATTTTCTTGTTTGTGGGATTAAGCAGTTTTGCACAAACAGAAATCGGATTCAGGGCTGCTATGAATTTAGCAAAAGTTAGGTACCAGAATGGTGGGGGTGAAGGGAATGCCACCGTACTAATGGATGTGGCTGTGCCGATGAAATTTTCTGTGGGAAATAGCTTTGCCATTATGCCGGAGTTACACTTTACCCAAAAAGGTCAACGCCTTCAGTTTACGGACGCATTTGGAAATGTTGGCAAAGGAAAGTACATCAATAACTTCATAGAAATTCCGCTCGTCGTCAGTTATTATTATGATGACGAACAATTTTGTGCTTACGCTGGAGCCGGACCATTCGTGGGTTTTGAAATTAACAGAAAATCTATAAACAAAACAAATGGCGATAAGGTGAAGAGTAGTTTTCCGTATGATAAAAGCTTCGATAATGATGGAGTGAAAGACAATAGAATCGATGTCGGTTTATGCGCCGCAGGTGGGTTTGGTTATCATATGGGCCCGGGTAAACTCATTCTAGATATAAGAATGAATTTTGACATGCTCGATTCGAGAAATTATGAAGGAGAAAGACCCAGTGGCGTAGGCGGAGCTTTTAATAGGTGCTTTGCTTTTGGATTGGGGTATAATTTTGTGCTGAATTAAAAAGAAATTACTTAGAACCACATATCAGGGTCATTCTTTCTTCTTGACTAAGTTTGAATATGTCAGAAAGACTATGTCCAGTATTTTCCTTAATGAATCTTTTGAATGAGCTAGTGTCAGAATAGCCTAGTTGCGCGGATATTTCTGAAATAGCCTTGTTTCTGTTAATTAAATCAATCGTCAGGATGATTTTAATCTCATTGAGTATCATATTATAACTGGTGTTCTCTCTTTTAAGAATACTTTGGAGTTTTCGTGTAGACATAAACAGACGTTTGGAGATTTCGTCTATTCCCAAAGGAAATTGCTCAAAATTATTGATGAGAATGGATTTTATATTGTTTTTAAATTCATTCGGCTTATACAACTCTTGGATAATGGATATGATCTTTTGATCCATCAATTTATATAATTCATAATTTTGGTAAGGAATGGTCTTGTCAATTTGGTTTACATTATATGTAATGGTGTTATATTGTTTTGCAGGAATAACTTCACATTGATATCTTTCCTCAAAGTATTCAATTCTTGCGGCATTTTTCTCTATTGATTTGTGGAATAATAATATTTTTTTTGGTTCAGGTTTTTTGTTGGAAAGTGTTTCTTCAATTTTCAACCTAAACAATAATTCGAAATCTGCCAATGCTTCCATGTTATATGTTTTTCCAAATAACTGATAGGGCATTTGCAATACCCAATTAACCTCACTATTAGAATGGGAATACCGCATTTCAATAAAATTGCTAAACAACATTTGGTATTTTATTATTCTATCATAGGCAACGAAGATGTTTTTACAGGTAATCAGAAAATGCCCTAATAAGCCCATGTCTAAAACACTTAACATATTAAAATAATTGCAAAAATTAGCCGTGTTGCCGGCATGTGAGTAACAATTTGTAATTAATTTAAAAAAAGTATCAGCTTTCGTCATGGATTGCTCCATGATTAAATCATATTCATCAGAGGAAATTAATGATCCTTTACATTTAATCTTTTGTAATTCCAACGATCTGATAATTCCTTTTAATAAATTCGAATCTATCTTCATAATATATTATGGAACTAAATTAATGGGTTTTGATATATTTAATAAGTGATTATGCTAATTATGCGTAAACTGTGCTAATTAATACGCTTTGTGTTGCAAGTCCTGCATATATAAGTAGTTATTTTTGCTTTTGGTTTTAATAGCTTTGAATATGATTAGACTTTACCCACTCTTTTTCTTTCTGTTAGTTTTCTTTATTGATTTGAATGCACAAAATGGATTGTATATAAAAGGACAAGCCGGTGCTATATCAGCAGCAAATACAACATTATTTAATAATGGTGCACTTATCTTTGTGAACGGGGAAATCTCTAATAATCAAGGATTATTAGTTAATGCAACCGGAACACTCGAATTAACAGGAAATTTTTCTAATTACCCCACCGCCGACAATACCTACCAAAGTTCCGGTACAGAACGATTTTATGGACTCAATCAGCAGATGATCTACGGAACGCTGGATGGAACGACGAGTTTAAGTGGAAGACAAATCAACCAATTTAATAATTTAAAAGTGTATAAGTCTCTGACATCTATACCAAACAAATACCTTACCCTAAAGACCAATGTCAATGTTGCTAACAATATTGATTTTGAAACCGTTTCTCCTAATTCAACTATTGCAGGGACTGGTGTGAATCAGGCTGTCATTAGAACTGATTCTACCAGTCCTTCAAATGTTGGTGATTATGCAAACGAATTGTATGTGCGCAATCCTTCGGCAGTGGATGCTATTACAAATGCTGCCGCATTGTCAGGGAATGGTCATGTTAGATACGTGGAAGGGAAATTGCGCAGACAAGTGAATGCTGCTGTATCTTATGATTTTCCTGTTGGTTTCAAACCCGGAACATTAGATGGGATGGAGGGATTTAATATAACTTTTGTTACAGCACCTGCTAATAAATCAATCTTAGGCTATATCCAAAATGGCACCGATTCAGTTAAATATAGAAATGTTGTCTGTGATATCGGAAAAGACCCTGGATTAACACCCAACGATCCATATTCCACCTGTGCAGGAGCACCGGATGGCATCTTAGATAAATATTATCTCGAACCCAGTATCGATTTACAAAATGAATGGGTAGCAAACGCCAGTGATGCGGTTGGAATCATCAACTATAATATTACGCTCTATCCCGGAACATTATTAGATCCACTCACAGATTATTATTCTATACCCAGTAGTTGTACCGGTAATGGTGGGAAGTTATTGAGAGTGGTCACTAGAAATGGTGTCGTCGATGGCAATAATCAGATAGGTCCCGATATCTTCGAGCCTTTTGAGTTAGACTCTTCATATTTGTTTTGTAACCTTCAGGGTAGTGTTCAACCCATTGGACTAAGCACGCAAAACGGATTCTCTAAGTTTAGAATACATGGCACTAGCCTCAATGCTAATACCGCCCTTCCAGTGGAATTGCTGTATCTCCATGCTACGCCTGTTAATAATACCTATATTAACGTTGATTGGAAAACAGCCACCGAAATAAACAATAAAGGATTTGATGTCGAAAGAAGTACGGATGCCATCGATTTCAAGAAAATCGCCTTCGTTGTAGGGAATGGCACCACCACCATACCACATAGCTATTTTGTTGACGACCACGATGTCGTTGCTGGCATTGATTATTATTATAGATTAAAAATAATCGATAAGGATGGAACATATAGTTATTCACCTACCGTAAGTGCAAGACTTGAAGGGAATAAATCATTTGCCATTTCCGAAATTTATCCCAATCCAACAATGGGAAATAGCAGCGTAGATATTATTGCTCCGGAAAATGGAAAGCTAATTATACAATTCCTGAATGTTATCGGACAGCAACTGAAAGAAGAGCATGTTGACCTGAAAGAAGGCATCAATAAAGTGAATATAAAAACCACAGACCTTGCAGCAGCTACCTATATCGTATCTTTCCAATACAGCGAGTTGGTAATGACGAAAAAGTTGATTAAAGAAAATTGATTTTGCCGAACATTTTTTAAAAGTAAATAATATGAACTTAAAAGAGAAAATTGAAAAAGGAGTAGTTATGAGAAAAATATTTACATTTCTGTTTATTCTAAGTATAATAAACACCATAAATGCCCAAAACAATGTGGGTATTGGAACCAATAACCCCGATGGGACATCGAAATTAGATATTACTGCTACAGACAAGGGTTTGTTGCCGCCACGTGTGGCCTTAACATCCTTAGTGACCACCACGCCAATATTAAACGGTGCCGGCACAGCAGCAACTACCGCCGATATGCCCAATGGGCTTATCGTCTTTAATACAAACACAGCGGGAACTGCACCAAACAATGTAGTACCCGGTTATTACTACTGGGATAAGCCTAACAACAAATGGAAAGCAATGTTTAGTAGTCCCGGTTTAATAGATATAGGTACTATACACGCTTTTCCCGGCACCACCTATCCCAATGATATGTATTTGCCGTTAAGTGGTTCTACATATAATAAAGCAGACTATCCTGAATTTACGGATATTTTAAGCTCCTTAGATGCCGATTTAATTACTGCCACCACTGCCACTACCTTTACATTAGGAAACTGGAATTCAAATGGTGCATTTTTGCGCGGGCAAGGAGGGAACGCTGGCAGTTTAGGAGCTATACAAACTGATGCTACTAAAAGACCTACTACCGCTTTTACGACTACATCGACAACCACGGGTACAACATCATCAAGCACTGGTGGAAATACGTTAGGCGATCAGTGGTTAAGTTATATAGATAATTGTGGCGGTTGCGGCTCTTATGGTGGTACTGATAGAGATCTGTCAAGGGGTTCTTCTCAATGGTCTAATTATGTAACAACCGGATATGATGATGACCCTACTCAATATCTAACAGAATGGACACCACAAGATCATAATCACACCATTCCTTCTCTTTCTATTACAGGCGGTGGTGATGTTGAAACTCGCCCAACGAATCGTTCTATCCTATGGATGATAAAGGTACGTCCTAGCGCTAGTTATGTTGGCAATATGACAGTTAATAATAATACCTTCACTGATTTGGATTGGATAAAAGTAGGCTCAACAGCTACTGTACCTACGTCAACAGAAGATAAATATACACAAAGTAAGGTTTTAGTTGGCAATACCGTAGGTTCTTCTTCAACGCCAAATTTTACTATTGAAGCCACCGGGACAGGTGGTCCTTACAGTGTACCTGCCATCGGCTTAACGTTTAGTCCTAGTAAATTCTTATACCTCCATGCTGCGTCTGGTGAACAATCCATCATGTGGGATGCTACTGGAGCCTTGCGTTTTGGAACAGAAACCTCAATAGGAGTAAGTTATAGTGAAAAAATGAGAATCAATAGCAATGGAAGGGTGGGAATTGGCACGTCTTCTCCAGCCAATACATTGGATGTAAACGGTTATGTAAAATTAGGTACATCTGGAGGTGCTGATGTGGAAGGCTCTATGCGTTACAACTCTACCAAAAAATGTATGGAATTTCATAACGGATGCGGTTGGAGATGTATAGGACTTACCTCTACTCAAATAGTTGATATTTTTGATGGGTTTAATGAAGGTAGTCAATGCAATGGTGGTTCTTCGGGTGGTTCATATGGAAATGTTTATAATTTTACAGTTACTGGTTTACAACCAGGACAAGTGATCGTTATTGATATTTTATTTTTTGTTGGTGCAGGATGTAGAGGTAATGCCGGATTTCCTACTCAATCTGCAAAAATGTACAATAGTGGCCTAGGGTTTTTCTATGAAGATGAAATACAGAGCTCTCCGAACACTTGGCAAGAACGTCATCTTAAACAATCTTTTACCGTACCAACATCTCATACTTGTGGAAACAATATAACCATGAGTTTTGAATACAATGGTACATTCACATTCGCAAAAGCATTTATAGAGAAGTTTTAACTATCTGCGGTGTTTTGAACACTAAAGGCTAATACAATGGTACGTGTTCGGTTTATGTGAAAATGAATAAAAATCGGTTTTTCTACAAGTAATTCTATTGCTTATTAGGAGAACATATAGCTATGCTTAATTTTATGCGCAAAATGCTTGCAATTATGCGCAATCTGCAATACACAAAAATGGTTACTGGTTTATATTTGTACATTACAACCTTATACACATGTTCAGGTATTCAAAGTTAAAATATAAGAAGTACGGTTATATTATTTTACTTCTACTTATCAGTTATTCTTGTAAGAAAGATGTTTCGGTAAGTGAAAAACGGATTACCGCTATTGCCTTTGGCTCATGTGGTAGTCAATGGAGACCAGATTGGTCTATATTTAACTCCATATTGGATAAAAAACCCGACTTGTATATAGCTTTGGGCGACAATATGTATGCAGATGTAGAAGGATTAGAGGATCAGCCATTTTATCCTTTTTTTGTCGATTTTGGTTATCAGGTTTTAGGTCAAAATAAAATCTTTGGAAAATTTAAGAAGCAAGTACCTATAATAGCTACTTGGGACGATCATGATTATGGTAAAAATAATGGGGGCAATGAATTTCTTTATAAACAGGAAGCGAAAAATGCCTTCATGAAGTTTTGGAATGTTTCCAGCGATAATGACATGCGTTCAAGGGAAGGAGTATATAGCGCATACTACTACGGAGAAGGTAATCAACGGATCCAAATACTCATGTTAGACACTAGATGGTTTCTGGATGTTATCTCCGATGAACCCATTGCAGCAACCACAGATGCATCAAAGAAAATATTGGGTGAGCCAGAATGGCTTTGGTTGGAAGAAGAATTGAAAAAACCTGCAGCCATCCGAATTATTGGCAGTAGTACCCAGTTCTGTACTGAACACAATGGCTATGAAGCTTGGGCAAATTATCCGCTTGAAATGGAGCGTTTCTACTCAACTATAAGAAAAACCAAAGCAGAAGGAGTGTTTTTTATTAGTGGAGATGTTCATTATGCAGAAATCAATAAGAGAAAGGTAGAAGGTTTGTACCCGATATATGATGCAACCTCCAGCGGACTTACACATATGGAAGATCCGGCAAAGCCAAGCATATACCGGATTGGTGATCCGTATACGAATCTCAATTTCGGCATGCTACGTATTGATTGGGACGCTAATCCTATTAGTATTAAACAAGAAATATATAGTCAATCCGGCGACTTAGTATTGAGTCACCAAATATTATTAAATGAGTTGAAATTTTAGAAAATGAAGAATACATGGTTGCTGTGCCTAATGATTATATTAACACTTTCTTGCAAGAAAGATGGACAAATAAATAGTGAAAACCCCCGTTTCGTATACGACCAACACGGTCGAGTTTTGATATTGCATGGCTTAAATATGTCGAGCAGTGCAAAGGCAGAAGGAAATCCTTCCGATACACTTACATATTTGAAACATTATCCTTGGACAACGGAAAGTTTTGTGGATCAAGAAGCAAAGGAGTATGGTTTCAACGCTGTTCGCTATCTTGTCTTTTGGGATGGTATCGAACCCCATAAGGATAATTTTAGAGAGGCATATTTAGATAGTACTGCAGTTAGAATTAAATGGTACACCGATAGAGGGATGTATGTGATTCTTGACATGCATCAAGATGTTTACAGCCATGTTTTATTTGGTAATGGAGCTCCCTCTTGGGCAACAGAAACAGATGGTGTCGTTCCAGATTCGGTAGCACCCCTTGGATTGTGGTGGTTGAGAAACTTACAACCTGCTGTAGTTAATGCCTACCAAAATTTCTTTGAATATACTGATTACAAAGTTTTGCAAGACCATTATATCTTAGCATGGCAAAAGGTGATCAATAGATTTAAAGACAATCCTTATGTAATCGGCTACGATTTGATGAACGAACCACATGGTGGAGATTTGGTGAAAACTATGTTTGGAGAGTTTGAAAAAGAACAATTATATCCTTTTTATAAACGATTGATAAATGGTATCAGAGAAGTTGACAATGAAAAATGGATATTTTTTGAACCAAGATCCTTTGGCGTAAATTTTGGCTTGGATTCTTACCTTCCCAAGATTGAAGATCAAAGAAAAGGAATACCTCGTATGCAATATGCTCCGCACTGTTATCCCTTGTTTATGGAAGAGAGCATTTATACAAGTGGAAGAAAAAATCACTTATTGGAATGGGAGCAAAGACGCAAAAAAGAACTGGAAAAACAGGGTTGTGGTATGCACATCGGTGAGTTTGGTTTTCACCCTGACTGGCCCGGCATGGAACTATTCTTTAAAGATTTCTTTGAAATGGCAGACAGAAATATGTGTAATTGGTCATATTGGAGTAGCGATCCCGGAGGTTGGGGACCTTGGAATCCCGATTTAACAGAAAGCCCCATCATGAATCAACTCATCCGCGTTTATCCACGCGCTATCGCAGGAGAACCTATCTCATTTAACTATGATAGAGATGCCAAAGTATTTGACTTTGTGTACATGAACAACCCTGACATTGATATGCCAACGGAGATATTCATTCCGGAAAGGTTTTTCCCCAATGGTTATATCTTGGTAGTAAATGGAACGACAGACTATACAGAATCATATGACCCCGTTTATCATGTTTTAAAGATTCAATCGGGTGAAAGAAAACAAATAACAATTAAACTTCAACCAAAATAACCTTATTATGTATCGTAAAAAAAACAAACTGTACAGACGCAGATTCATAGGATTGTCAGCAATGGCAGGAGCAATTGCTACCACTGGAATAGGATTAGCTTCCTGTAAAAAGGACGTTGCAAGAATTGCAGAGGATACAGATTATACCGCTATTGTTATCGGTTCCGGTTTCGGTGGTGCTGTGGCGGCATTGCGATTAGGTGAAGCAGGTGTGAAAACATTGATGTTAGAAATGGGGAAGAATTTTGACACAACAAACGGACAAAAACCTTTCTCGTCACAATTTGATCCAGATACAAGGGCCTCATGGTTGAAAACCGGCAATCTTGAAATGCCCATCAACATGCCTTTTCCTATGAAGGGACGCAAATACACCGGTGTGATTGATAGAAATAAGATAAGTGCCCAGAAAAGTATGGATATCTTTAGAGGTACCGGATTGGGTGGTGGGTCTTTAGTATATGGTGCTATGCTTCCACGTGCTAGTGAACAAAAATGGGATCAATATTTTTCAGATATTACCTTTGAGGAAATGACATCGAAATGGTATCCCAAAGTAGAACAAATGCTCGGCGTTAAGTTAGTACCGGATGATTTGTATCATCATGACTTCTACAAATACTCAAGAATTGGAGTAAATCAAGCGATGAAAGCAGGGTATGACCATTTTGTCATTCCTTCGGGCTTTGATTTCGATATTATGAGACAGGAGTTTGAGGGTGCTGTTGATAAGTCAGTTACTAATGGAGAAATGATGCTGGGAGTGAATAACGGATGTAAAAAAAGTTTGGATAAAAACTACATCCCAAGTGCAATAGGAACAGGTAATGTTACGGTGAAAACACAACATGTCGTCAAAAATGTTCGACAACTGCCTAGTGAAAAGTATCAGGTAGATGTTGAGGAAATTGAAACGGACGGCAGTATAGTGTCTACAAAAACATTCACTTGCACGCATCTCTTTATGAATGCAGGTGTAGCAGGAACCATGGATATATTGTTGAGGGCAAAACACCACAATGAACTCCCAAATCTTGACAATTCCTTGGGAACAGGATGGGGTAATAATGGCAATACAATGGTAATGCGAAAAAATATTGGTGTCAATGTTGGCATTAAAATGTCCACAGCTCCAATTGTCGCATTTGCGGATAAGCAGAACCCTTTCGGTTATTTGTTGGCAGAGCAAGCACCCTTTCCAATTGGCGTGGAAACAAACAACTTAATGTACTTATGCCTCATTGAAACACCTGAAAGAGGTTATTTTCAATATAATGAAACCCTCAAAAAAGTTGAACTGATGTGGAATAAAAGTCAGCACGATATTGCCATAAATGCTGCCAAACATTTTATTAATACCTTAAATGATGCCAATGGTGGTTCAGTGGATACTTTCTTTATCAATAGTAATGGATACTCTGATAACTTCACCTATCACCCCCTCGGCGGTGCCGTTAGAAACGAGACAAGTGACGGCTATGGTAGGTTGAAAGGATATAAGCATCTATATTGTATAGATGGAAGCCAACTCCCAGGTTATAGTGCGGGAGGAAATCCATCCTTAACGATTGCGGCATTAGCAGAGAGAAGCATGGCGCATATTCTCAGCAATGACTTTTAGTTGTTTGGTAGCATAGATTGAAAATAACTGAAAAAAGATACGCTATTTCCCTTTTCCCTGTATTAAAGTAAGAATAGTGTAAAAAAGGATTTTTATGTCTAAAGAAATTGATATGTTTTCAACATAGATAAGGTCGTATTTCATTCTTTTTACCATCTCTTCTACGTTGCTTGCATAACCATATTTTACCATACCCCAAGAGGTAATGCCCGGTCGAACTTTGTGTAGATGGCGATAATGCGGTGCTTTTTTTACGATTAACTCAATGAAATGTTGTCTCTCCGGTCGCGGACCGACCAGCGACATATCTCCCTTAAGTACATTGAAAAACTGTGGCAGTTCATCCAATCTATATTTTCTCAGCGTTTTTCCAACACTGGTAATGCGCGGATCGTCAGTTTTGCTGAGCATAGGGCCCTCTTTCTCAGCATCACAATACATAGTCCTGAATTTATACATCTGAAAAGGCACCTGATTCTTACCAATGCGTTCTTGTAAGTATAAAATGCTCCCTTTCGAAGAAAACTTAACCAATATGCCTATAATAATGAATAGTGGAATGCATGTCAATAAAACAAAAAGAGAAAAAACAATGTCAATCAATCGTTTGACGAAATACTGCCACGGCTTCAAGAGCTTTCTGTCTATTTCTATAAGTGCTGCCCCAAATACATTTTCCATCTTCACAGAACCTGCCAGGATATCATACATGTCAGGAATTATCTTAATGCTAAGAGGTAAGTCGTCCAGAATGTTTAGAATATCATTTATTTTATGATGTTCGGATGTGTCGATGGCAATAATGACTTCTTCTATTTCTTCTTTCAGGATAATAGTTCTCAAATTTTCCATTGTGCCTAAGCAGGAAATATAGTCCTTCAACCCATTTTCTTTCTTTGGGTCAACACTCACAAAGCCAATGAACTGATTGCCTAATGATGCTTTTGAATGGCTGATTTCCTTAAATAACTCTGTGGCACGTTTATTTCCGCCAATGATAAGCGTAGGGAAAGTAACTTTCTTAGAGGAAAGTTGATGTTTAACTATACGCAATATCAGCATCCGGAATAGGAAAGTCAATGTCAGGTGCGTGCCAAATAAAATCAAAAACAGGTAGTAATAATCTTGGTACTTTCGAATTCTATCGTCAAGGATGAAAAGAAAGAAAATGATAATGCTACCGATACTACTTTGAATAATTGTTTTTCCTATTTCAGTTAATCTGGATTTTTTATAAATATCCGTATAAGTATTTCCAAGCGCAAATAATAGTACCCAAAAAACAGTAATAATGAGCGTGCCGAAGATGAAATTCCTGTCTTCGATGGCTTTGGTAAGGTTAAATTCAGGTATTTTTTCTAACCAATGCTTCCTAATGAAAAATAATAATACCCATGATGATGCAGCGGCTACAATGTCTCCCGCTAAATACCAAAGTATATTCTTCTTTCTCTTTGTTGTCATGTTTTAATAGGAGTTCCAATTGCAAATGTAGGAAAAATAGTAGATAAAAAAAGGAGACGTTGTGTAATTACTTCTGTTTCATTTGAAATAATCACCAAAAAATTAAAACAAAATATTAAGGTATAAATTTGTTGAAATGGAGCATCCTCCAAAATCCCAATAAAAAAAGGCATCCGAAGATGCCTTTGCGGTCCGGACGGGACTCGAACCCGCGACCCCGTGCGTGACAGGCACGTATTCTAACCAACTGAACTACCGAACCTCGCTGCTTTATAGCGGGTGCAAATATATAAACATTAATTCTAAATTCCAACCAACATCTTTATATTTTTTTTGTACTAAATTATGATGTGTTCCTATTTGGAGGTAAAATTGAATAAAATGAGTTTTTTGTGAAGATTTTTCTTCATAAATGCAACCAAAATACTTATATTTATCTCCTAATCTTTAAATAATCTTAATTTATGAAAGGTATGAAAAAAATAATCTTCCCCGTATTGACTTTACTGGTACTCTTCAGCAGTTGCCAAAAAGAAAAAAGCCTAAGTCCTGAGTCTCAGCGCTTGGCTACAAATGTTACTAAGATAAACTTCGCATCTTGTATGTTGCAGTCGATTAAGCCTAAAAATTCTTTGAAAAGAATAGTAGAGGCAGAGCCGCAAGTTATGATTTGGGGTGGTGATAATATCTATGCTGACTTTCTTGCCATTGCACCGAGCAATTTTTCTTTTATGAAAGCTCAGTATAATATTCTGAGTAGAGATCCTGATTTTCAAGCGGTTAAAAGTGCAGTTCCGAATCATTTGGCAACATGGGATGATCACGATTATGGACAAAATGACGGCACTGCCAATAACCCGATTAAGGCTGCCGCAAGAAAGCTTTTCTGCGATTTTTGGGGCGAACCGGCAAATAGCGTTAGAAGGACCAACCCAGGCGGTATTTATACTTCTTATGAAATGGGTGATGAGGAACATAGGGTTCAATTTATCATGTTAGACCTTCGTTGGAGGCAATCCAATCACACTGGTACTTCAGTTGGAGGATATCCAGAAAACAATGACCCTAATAAGGTGATGATGAGCCAAGATCAATGGAATTGGTTGAAAGCCGAACTACAGAAGCCGGCAAAAGTTCGTTTCATCGTTTCCAGCTTACAATTCAGTGCTTCCTATAATGGTGGTGAAGCATGGTCTGTATATCCTAAGCAAGTGGAAAAGATGCAAAACCTAATCGCTGAAACACAGGCCAATGGTGTGGTTTTCCTTTCCGGTGATGTGCATTTTGCCGATATCAGCAAAAGAGACCCGGAAAATACATATCCATTATATGACCTTACTTCAAGTGGTATTACACATCAGGAAGATAAACCTTATGATAATGCCAACCGTATATCAGGGCCATACACACAATTAAATTATGGCGAAATAAACATCAACTGGGATGTGACACCTGTTCAAATTTCCTTAGAAGCACATGACCAATGGGGTGCAATAAAATGTCAAAAAGTCGTTTCCTTAGACGAAATTAGTTTCTAAATATCAATGAAATAAATGATAAAAGGCTGTCCGTTCGACAGCCTTTTTTATTTCTAACATTTTTTAGCGTGTAATCATCATTTTATACTTTAATTTTGCAGTATGGTTTTTTTAGATTTTGAAAAGCCGATTGCTGAATTGTACCAACAATTGGAGAAATTAACAGTAGCTCAAAAAAAACATCCCGATCTTCATGTGGATGCCATCAAGATATTGCAGGAAAAGATGGATGCTAAACGCAAAGAAATTTATGACAACCTCACAAGATGGCAGAAAGTCCAGGTGGCAAGACATCCGGAGCGCCCATATACATTACAATACTTACGTGTTATTTGTGATGAATTTATAGAACTACACGGCGATAGAAATTATAAAGATGATAAAGCCATTGTTGGTGGGTTATGCAAAATGGGGGATATGTCTTTTATGGCTGTGGGTCATCAGAAAGGCACCAACACAAAAATGCGGCAGTATCGTAATTTTGGCATGCCAAATCCGGAAGGATACCGCAAGGCACTACGCCTTATGAAGTTGGCAGAGAAATTTGCTATTCCCGTTGTAACGTTTATTGATACACCGGGAGCATATCCGGGAATTGAAGCAGAGGAGCGTGGACAAGCAGAAGCAATTGCCAGAAATCTCTTTGAAATGGCGAGGCTCAAAACACCCATTATTACCTTTGTTATCGGTGAAGGCGCTTCTGGTGGCGCACTGGGTATAGGCGTTTCAGACAAAACTTTTATGTTAGAACATACTTGGTACAGCGTGATTAGTCCAGAGAGTTGCAGTAGTATATTGTGGCGCAATTGGGAGAATAAAGAGAAAGCAGCAGAAGCCCTAAAGTTGACAGCACAGGATAATCTTTCATTCGGATTGATTGACGGAATACTACAAGAACCTGTCGGTGGGGCGCATACAGATCTTAATAAAATGGCTCATTCCATCAAACATAAAATCATGGACGAGTTAGAATTATTAGGGAAGCTAAGTGTTGAGCAACTCTTACATAAGCGTATTCAGAAGTACGAATCCATGGGTACATTGTAATTTCAGCATAGGAAGCCGAGCGCATTCTAACCATTTTAACGTAACTTTGCTACATATGAATTTTAAAGACTATATCAGATTAAAGGCTATATCGAGATTTATTCGTAGAAATTTCAATACGCATGAACATGAACGGAAACCGGTAACGCTAGAGAGCGCCCAACTAATCGGCATTATTTTTCATGGGGATAAGTATGAAGAAATGCTGGCCGCCATGGAATATGCAAAGAAACTAAATGGTTTTAAGAAAAATGTCAAGCTGCTCGGATATATTGATCAAAAGAAAATTGTCGAATCATATCCTTTTCCATTTTTTAGCAAAAAGGACCTAAACTGGTTGAAACGCCCTTCCTGTCAGCAGGTGGATAGTTTTATCAATATCGAATTTGATATACTCATTAACCTATCGACCTATGTTACGCCACCACTAGAATTTATAGCCGGATCGTCAAAAGCGAGGTTTAGAGTGGGTTTATATACAGAAACAAAACTTCCTCATTACGATTTCTTAATACATATTTCTGAAAATCCTTCCGTAGAAAAGCTAATTTCGAACATTGAGACTTATTTGAGGTAAAAATATGAGTAAAATGAATTTTAGCGGTGTTGGTGTTGCTTTGGTTACACCCTTTAATGAGAAAAAGGAAATTAATTACAACGAGTTTGAAAAGGTTTGTAATTATGTAATTGAGAATGGCGTAGATTATCTGGTTGTTTTAGGAACAACAGGAGAGTCTGTGGTACTTTCTAAAAAGGAAAAACAAGATCTCATTAAAGCCACTGTTGCCGTTGCCAAAGGCAAAGTGCCTGTTGTTGCCGGATTTGGTGGCAATAATACCTATAAGATAGCAGATGAACTAAAGAGTTATGAATTAGAAGGTGTGGATGCCGTTCTGAGTGTAAGCCCGTCATATAATAAGCCCACACAAGAGGGTATTTATGAACATTATAAAGTGATCGCAAACTCCACGGATCTTCCTATCATATTGTACAATGTACCAAGTAGAACAGCTAGTAATATTCGGGCAACTACGACATTGCAGTTAGCACATGAGTTTAAAAATATTATCGGTATAAAAGAAGCTACCAATGATTGGAATCAGATAACAGAACTATGTAGAAATAAACCGGAAGGTTTTTTCCTAATTTCCGGAGATGATAAATTGGCACTTCCAGAAATTAGCATTGGTTTCGATGGCGTAATATCTGTAATTGCAAATGCCACGCCAAGATTATTTAGTACCATGATACATAGAGGCATGGCAAAAGATTTTGAAGGCGCAAGAAGTATATTGTTTGAATTAGATGAACTTATCACAATGCTGTTTGAACAAGGCAACCCCGCAGGCGTAAAATGTGCTTTAGAACATCTTGGTATTTGTAAAGACGAACTCAGGCTGCCACTCATGCCGGTAAATTACGATTTACGCAGAAGAATGGGCGTGAAAATCGCCAACCTAACCAGAGAATTTGAAAGACTTATTGGAGAGAAGTTGTCAGCATAGCCAACCTCCGAGGTTGATTATGCTGAGATAAATTCTTGTAATACGCTGATTATCAATGTTTATAAATAATAAAAGCGCAAAATAGCAGGAACTATTTTGCGCATTTTAACGTCAACCCTCGAGGTTATCTCATACCAATTTATAAATTAGTCCATTCATAAAACCAAATTCCCTGTTCTCGTGTCGACACGAGAACACGCGTGGACTACTTTATAAATCATGCTGTTATTATCTTCCAATCATATCTTCCGGTTTTACCCACTCGTCAAATTCTTCTGAAGTAAGGTAACCTAATTCAACGGCTGTTTCTTTGAGTGTTTGCCCTTTTTTGTGAGCCGTTTGCGCAATTTCCGCTGCTTTATAATAACCGATTTTAGTATTCAGTGCCGTCACCAACATGAGTGAATTATCTAAATTTCTTTTGATATTTTCATGTAAAGGCTCAATTCCAACGGCGCATTTGTCATTGAAGGAAACACACACATCACCAATCAGTCTGGCAGAGTGGAGGAAATTGTATATCATCACCGGTTTAAAGACATTCAATTCAAAATGACCATTCGAACCACCAATATTGATGGCTACATCATTGCCCAATACTTGTGCTGCCACCATCGTCATAGCTTCACATTGGGTCGGATTTACTTTGCCGGGCATGATGGAGGAGCCGGGTTCATTATCCGGGATAAAAATTTCCCCAATGCCACAACGTGGACCGGATGACAACATCCTCACATCGTTGCCGATTTTCATCAATGAAACGGCAACAGTCTTGAGTGCCCCATGTGCCTCAACAATGGCATCATGTGCCGCCAATGCTTCAAACTTGTTTTCTGCCGTAATAAAAGGTAGGCCCGTTAAGTTGGCAATATGCTTAGCTACGTTTTCGGAATAGCCTTTAGGTGTATTGATACCGGTGCCTACTGCCGTTCCACCAAGTGCCAACTCAGCGAGATGCGCGAGCGTGTTTTTAATAGCACGCAAGCCATGATCCAACTGAGCAGCATAACCACTGAATTCCTGACCCAATGTCAGCGGCGTCGCGTCCATGAAGTGTGTACGACCAATTTTTACAATATCTTTAAAATTTTCTGCTTTCGCCTTCAAGGTGTCGCGAAGTTTTTCAATGCCGGGAATCGTCCTTTCTATTAAAATCTTATATGCCGCTATATGCATAGCAGTTGGAAAGGTGTCGTTCGAAGATTGCGATTTATTGACATCATCATTGGGGTGAACGGCTTTTTTCTCGTCTGTTAACTGTCCTCCCTGAATGACATGTGCACGATAGGCAATGACTTCATTGACATTCATATTGCTTTGTGTACCACTACCTGTTTGCCACACTACTAAAGGGAATTGGTCGTTTAATTTTCCTGCCAAAATCTCATCACAAACTTGTGCAATGAGGTCGCATTTTTCTTTTGGCAAAACCCCTGCATCGAAATTTGTCAAAGCCGCACCTTTTTTTAGGTAAGCAAACGCTTCGATGATTTCTTTAGGCATTTTGTTGATATCTTGCGCAATTTGGAAATTCTCTATCGAGCGTTGAGTTTGCGCACCCCAATAAACATCAGCAGGAACTTGCACCTGCCCCATCGTGTCTTTTTCAATTCTGTATTGCATATTTTTGTAATTAGTACTGAGTATTTAGTAATTAGTTATTTAGAATGTTGTTTGATTTCGTTTAAGATGTCTTTCATGATGTTATTGACAAAATCGTTGATTTCTTGTTCTGTAAGTGGTTCGTTATAGTATTTGGCTAAGGAATTGTTTTCATAATCGATAACAAACTGAAATTTACCAAGGGTTATTTTTAAATCAATGCGTTTCATCGGAAAAGGATTTGACTTAAATCCTTCTAAGACGAACGAAATCATAGAAATTTCATTATCTAAACTGTTTTTGAAAAAATTATACACTTGCTCAACGTCATTTACGCTATTTTCAAATAAATAATCTCCTGTATTGGGCGCCCATCTTTTATGAAAAGTAATATAATTTACTTCAAACTTTAAAAAAAGTTCTGCAAGGGTATTAAGTTTTGAAAATAATCTTACATATAATTTGTCAACAGAGTCTGTAAGCCTTGCATTTAACAAATCTGTACGCTTAGGCGCTCTCTCTATTATCTTTTTATCCAAACCTTTCTTCAACAAGGCTATTTCCTTGTCGATATCCGTTTCTTCTTCGATACTTTCTCCTTTAATGGCTTTTAGTTGTAGGGATAAGCTATGCTTTGTCAGGTTCGCCAAATATTCAATTAATGGAATATATTGTTGGGCATCGGCTTGAGATAAAACGCTATAATAGTTGTTTTTATCTTCGTTTTTTATGACAATCGGTAAATAACGATATTTCATCAAAATGAGGTTCATCAATATCCTGCCTAATCTACCATTGCCATCATCAAACGGATGTATCGCAACGAATTGATGATGAAATAAACTTGCGAAAACAATCGGATGAACTTTGTCATTGTCTTTACAAGCGTGGTACCATTGCATGAGTTCACCCATTAAAATGGGTGTTTCTTCCGGAGTGGCATAATAGTGCATTTCTCCAGTTCTAGTTTTAACACTATTGGGTGTCGTTTTATATTCTCCTAAGGAAATTCGTTTCTTTGTTGGCTGACCGTCGGTTGTAATGGCATCAACATCGTATGCTTCCACTAGAATTATTTTATGTAGGGTGCGAATATCAGTTTCGGAGATGTCTCTATCGTCTTTTATGATGTCTAATAAGAAATTTATGGCATCGTTATGTCCTTTAATATCTAAATGGTCTTTCAATGTTTTGCCTTTAGCAGTAATGCCATGCATTAAAAATGCTACTGTTTCACCATAATTCAGCTGATTGCCTTCGATGGCATTTGAATGATAATTCCAGTCTAATTTAATTTTTTGAAAAACACGAAACTGAACCTCTTTATTCAATGGTTCATGTTGTGCAATAGCAGTATTTAATTCGTCTACTTCCCGAATGATGGGTAAGTTGCTTAATGCTATGGCTGTCTGTATTTTCAAAGTTAAAATAATTATAAACCTACAAATTAAATCTATCCTGCCATCATGACTCCTTCAAATGTAAGTTTTCCATTTTTCATCTTAAACATAAAAACAACAGCACTCTCACCACTGGTTTCCTCGCTATCTTCAATGAAGTAGGTAGCATTTAAATATAGACTCAATATTTGGTCGTGTTCTTCAAATGAGGCAGACGTCGTATAAACAGCATTGTCGCCTTTTCTCTTCCATTCAGGAGAAGCAGCATATTGATTGAGCAATAAAGAGTCGCTTTTTAGGGGCAATAACCCTTTGATAAAATCCTGCGGAAAAAGTGCTGTATAAGATTTTATAAATTCCTCCTTCGTGACAATATTTACTTCCCTTCCTGACATAAACTGACCAGCATTGAATAATCCCGTCGATTGGTCATCTGTCAAAGGAAAATCAAAAAATGATTGTAGCTCTTCCATATTGTTTTGGTACAAAGCATCTCTCAAGCGTTTGAATTCAGTAATCCACATGGGATATTCTTTTTTACTTTCCGCAGAAACATTTGTTGATATTTGTTCTGAGGTTGGAGCAACTGCATCAATGGCAGGTGTCGTAGGTGTGGAATGGCTTTTGCAGGAAAGAAAACCCACACAAGCAAAACAAAGGATTCGCAAGATTAATAGCAGCTTCATAACTTTATAATATAATACTTTATACACCTTTAAAATTTGCCTTTCTCTTCTCCAAAAACGCACTTGTGCCTTCAATCACATCTGTAGACGTGAATAAACCACCGAATGCTTTTGCTTCTTCCGAAAAGCCATCTTTAGTTTCGTCAAAAAATGCATTCGCACATCGAATGACTGCGGCAATGGCTAAAGGACCTTTAGTGCCGATTTTCGCTATAATGGTCGCTGCTTTTTCCAATAATTCTTCCTGCGCAACCACATGATTCAGCAATCCAAGATTCAAGGCAGTGGTAGCATCTATCATATCCGCTGTCATCAGCAACTCAAGTGCTTTTCCTTTTCCGATGTACTGAATCAGTCTTTGTGTACCACCATAGCCGGGAATGATGCCAAGGTTTACTTCCGGTTGTCCGAATTTTGCCTTCTCAGTGCCAATTCTAATATGACATGCCATGGCCAATTCACAACCTCCACCCAAAGCAAAGCCGTTTACACAAGCAATTACCGGCACGGATAAGCGTTCAATTCTAAAGAATAACTGCTGTCCGTTGCGTGCCAATTCTTCTGAGGCATCTACACTCAATCCTTGAAATTCTGAAATATCTGCACCTGCAACAAAGGCTTTATCACCACTTCCCGTTACAATTACGCCTTTAAGCCCCTGAGTTTGCTCAATAGCATCTAAGGCCTCACTAATTTCTTTCAAAGTAGCCTGATTGAGTGCATTTAATTTATCAGGACGGTTAATTGTCAGGGTAGCAATGTCTTCCGAAAAAGTCAATAGTATGTTTTCAAACGCCATGTATAATTTTTTTCGCAAATATACCTGTTTTATTACCTTCAATGAAGTTAATTTTATACATCCTATGCACTTTTCAGTCTTATTTCCCTAAAATGTGCACAATTGAATGTCTCAATGAAAGGAAAATCTTTAATTTTGTAGTCAACTATTAATCAATGATGACCAAAGCTTTAAAAATTGCAGGCGTATTAATTGTAGCCGCTCTTTCTTGTTGGATGACTTCTAAGTATGTCTATCAAAATACTGGAGAGGATAAAACATATAAGTATCACTGGGACGAGCGTATTTGGACGAGTGCTGCTATTGCTGATTACCACATGTTTTTCAGGGATTATCAGCGAAAATTTTCTGAGATGGACTCATGGTTCACTACTTTCGCTATTGAGGAAGGTATTGATACTTCCAAGATGGCACCAGACGAAAAGCAATGGTACGACCGCAATATGTGGACTGCTGGATGGAAGGCACATACTATTGGGAAGTACTTCATGGGTTTTATGGCGGTAAATTTTGGCGGAAAAACCGATCCGCAAGGTTATTTTTATAGTTTCGACAACCCTGAACATAAAGGTAAAACACCGGGCGCGTATACGCCAGACAAACTAGTCCAACTGGCACGTTGGCCAAATACCATCATGAACATATTGACTATATTGCTCGTATTCTTTATCGGATGGCGGTATTTCCATTATATAGTTGGGTTTGTCGGGGCGCTGATTTTATCGGTAAACAAGAACCTGTTTCAAGTAAGTAATATGGCAGGAGTGGATGCTGGGGGCTTGTTTTTCTCTACGCTCACCATCACGTTGGCATTATTGTATTTGGAGCAATTGAAAAAGCAAAATACAAAAATGGTATATGTGCTAAGTGTACTCATTGGAATCAGTTTTCCTATTGCTGTTGGATGGAAATTTAGTGCTGCCTTGGTAGGTTATATTGCGATTGCCGTATTTATGATCTTGGCAACGATGCTTTTGCTGAGGTATGTCAACCCTCCTGTAGAAAAGAAAGTACAACCGGCGGCTGCAAATTTAAACAAAAGCAAAAAAGAAGTGAAAAGGAAGCCAGTATTCACGCAAGACTTGGGTGCTATCCAAAAAATACGCCAAGAGACTTTGCAGACATTTATGAAAATGGGTATTTCTGCGGCTATCATTGCCGTTTTAACATGGGTTATTTTTATATATTCCAATCCCATACTATATACAAACCCCATCAAAAAGGTAAAGGTGATTAACGAATCCGTAGAAGAATTCTTTAGACGAAGGGCAAATGCGCAAGGTACTATTCACCTTATGAATCATAAAGATCAGGCGTTTACGCTTTTGGTGAAGCGAAACTTCTTGAATGAAGATCCTAAGGGTGTTTATCATGGCACAATTGGGTCATATCTGCCATTTAAATATAATTTCTTAGATGGACTGCTGTTTTTGAGTGGTTTGATATTGATTTCTATCAGTGGGTTATCAAAATCTTTTAAAGAAAGAACCGTAAGTCCAGACCTACTTATCGCTATCAGTACCGTCATCCTCTTGTGGGGAACGGTGGACTTCCTTTGGGCGGATTTTAACAGATATTATATTCCTTTTTATCCTATGGGTGCGATAGTGAGTGGGTACGCTATTTGGTATATTTTTAATAAATTCAAGGTTTCGGCAAAGAAAGCAGCATAAGTGAGGCTTATCATATGTTGTTGAAGAATTTTTTTTATTTTTGTTAAAGAAATAAAACGCTACTTTGTAGCGGGTATATATAAGTTGTGCGTCAGCTTAAAAAACAACCGTAACAGAAAGACATTGAATGAAAAAAATAGACCTACATACACATACTATTTCGACAATAAGCGACTATCCTTTTGACTTTGACCTTTCAAAAGTTAAAGAGTATGTTGACAAGTTGAAAATTGATGCTCTAGCTATCACGAATCACAATGTTTTTGACTTAGCACAATATTTACAGATTAAAAACAGCCTTACAATTACTGTTTTCCCAGGTATTGAAGTCGACTTAGAAGGCGGTCATCTTTTGGTAATAACTGATTCAGACGAATTTGAAATCTCAAACTTTGACGAAAAATGTAAGCAAGTTTCAGCCTTAATTAAAACAAATACTGACACACTTACAATTACACAATTCAAAAGCATTTTTACCGAGCTTCACAAATACATTCTTATTCCGCATTACGACAAAAGTCCAGAAATAAAGAAAGCAACAATAGCGGATTTGCAACCTCATATTACATCAGGCGAAGTAGCTAGTATCCCAAAATTCAAAAGAATGATGAAAGAACAGAACGGGCTTACGCCCGTCTTGTTTAGTGATATGCGTTTTAGTAGTAGCTTAGTTGACTTTCCGACAAGACACACATTTGTTGACCTTAAAGAAATTTCAATAGCAGGAATTAAATCGTGTTTTGCAGACAAAACAAAAATCTCACTAACAAAAGAAAGTGGTAACAATTTTTTTCAAGCCACTGATGATGGTTTAGAACTATCAACGGGTTTAAATATTATTTTGGGTGGTCGTTCTTCTGGTAAAACGGTTACTCTTGATAAAATAGCTGCATCATCGGGAAGTGCTAAATACATTAGACAATTCTCACTTCTTCAAAATGATGAAGAGGCTTTTAATAGGACAAACGACACTAGACTAAGTATTGTGAATAACAATTATTTAACTGATTTTAAATCGGTTGTTGAAGATGTTGTTCAAGTTGACCTTAAACAAAACTTGCTAAGTATAGAAAGCTATTTAGAGTCACTTAAAAAATTTGCAACAGAGAGTGAGAAAAAGGACTTGTATTCGAAATGCTTGTTATTCAGTGAAGAATTGTTTTCATTAGAAGATTTCAAAAATCTTGATAAGCTTATTGAATCTGTAATAACGCTAATAGAAAACAATGAGTATCAAGACATAATAATCAAATACATATCGCAGGAAAACTTGAAAGGACTTCTGAAAGAGCTAATCCAAAAAGCGATTGTTTCAAAAGTTAATAGTGAACAAAAAAAATGGTTGAATTCTATCATTAACGATGTTCAGCGAGAATTGAGAGTTAAAACCACAAGCCCTTTTATTGAAAATGTAGACTTTTATAAAATCGCAACGGATGAAATGAAAGTAGCCAAATTCAATCAAGTAGTTTCAGAGCTTAAAAAACCGAGAAATATTCACCGAGAAGAATTTGGTAAGTTTTCAATTATTACAACTGCAAAGCCAATTGAATCTGCAACAGATTTACAAAAAATCGGGCGAGATAAAAAAACATACAGCACAGCACTTACAAAGTATAATGAGCCATATTCCTATGTTCAGAAGCTAAGGGAGACAGGTGTTGAAGATGCAAACCTTTATAAGTTCTTCGTAATAATTGAATCCGTTACACTAAACAAAGATGGATTCAAAGTGTCAGGCGGTGAGCGTTCTGAATTCAACTTAATTCACGAAATAAAGGACGCTACCAAATATGATATTCTTCTAATTGATGAGCCTGAATCTTCTTTTGACAATTTATTTCTTAGAAAAGAAATAAATACTCTAATTAAGGATATGGCACAACTAATGCCAGTTGTAGTAGTTACACATAATAGCACTGTTGGGGCATCAATAAAACCAAATTTTGTTGCTATCACTCATAAAAACCTTGAAGACGGAGAATTTGTCTATCGCATATTTACCGGTTATCCATCGGATAAAGAATTGACTTGTACTGACGGAACAAAAATTAAAAATTATGAAGCAATTCTTAACTGTTTAGAAGCAGGTGAAGATGCTTACACTGAACGAAAAACTCAAACTTATGAAATACTTAAAGATTGAAAATAATAAGGGTTTATATCGACTTGACACAACCCAAGATATTTGGACAGACCTTGACCAAATTAACAAAGAACATTTATTGGATTTGTTGAAATTTGCATCAACAGATGATTTTGAAATGGACGAGTATAAAGATGAACTACTTCAAAATCCTGCACATAATATCATTTACAAAAACATTTATGGCAAGTTCAGTGACTTCTTAAAAAACAAGACAAGGTTTCAGGATAGTGCTGAGTCAATTTATAAACAAGCGATTGAAAAGTACCAATTACAATGACAGACAAGAAAGCCGAACGCACAACAGCACCTACCCAAAAGTTGCGGTTCATTCGTTAATTCAAGTTTTGTGCTTCTATCAAAGTTTGTGCTTGGTTGACAGTGAAGTGCTTCGAAATTGCCACCTTCGGGTAGCTGCAAAACCTTGCCTGCAAGCTTAAAACAAAAAAGCAGAATATAAATGAAAAGTAACTATATTTGACAACAATAAAAAAAATAAGAAATTCGGCAAAAGAAGTTCCTATATTTTTTTGGTAAATTACTTCTCGCTGAAATCTTTTTAATAGGTAAAAGGAGTTCCTATATTTTCCAAATTACTCCTCACTTATTTTTAAGAATGTAAAATGAAAACATTAAAATTATTTAATTCGGTTATTTTAAGAGAGACAGATGAGCAACCATTTATTTCAGAACAAGGATTCATTATAGAATCAGGGGCATTATGGGCAAAAAAGGAAATTACTAATTTCTACAAGAGTGAAAAATTGGACGGTTACGGTCTGAATAAGACTTTTCATAAATCTTGGAGTACTATTTTTAAAAGTTCACGGGAAGATTTGTTGATAGAACAAATCAAGCATTATATTTCAACCTATGGAAGTGATTTTCAAGAGGAAATTTACATTCCAAACGAAATACTTGAAGTTCCTGATAGAAAAGTCGTTTTTAAGGTTATAAAAGCATACCCAAAAGAAGTGATGACCCGAAAATGTTTGGAACTTCTACAATCAGGAATCGCATTAAAAGAAGAAACGATTAATGATATTCTTTCTATTTTAGTTGATGAGCTTTCTTATAAATTTACAGGAAATGAAAATATTAAAAACAAAGAAGCTGTCATAAAAATTGCAGATATGTATGGAGTTATTCCAAATGATACTTTGGAATTCTTTCGCTATATCATATTTCGAGCCACAGGAGATTCGCTTTTGATAAAAAGCAAAGATGTAATCGAAGCAATTAAAGCTTCTAATTATAATCCTGCTGTACAATTTGAAAAGTTTGGTTTAGAAAAATTAGCTGAAATATTTAATCGGTTCAAACCTTTATTTTTATCATTTAAAACTAAATGTCCTAAGACGATAAATAAAATTTCAAAACTTTCAAAAGTTCATCACAAACCATTGGTATCAAATCCTCTGAATTATGTGACAAGTATTATTTTAAACAAGGAAGACGATTTACATTGGTTAGACAATGCCACTTTATTTGCTTTATTTAGGGCTATTTCTGCTTGTCATTCAAGAATTCATGGTCAATATGCTTTTGTCTATAGAATAAGAAATGGTAAATCATTTATCAAGACCAATAAAGTTTCAGGTGCAGCCTGGGCAAATTATAACTTTCTCATAGACTATTGCAAAAATAGATTTGGTCTAAAAGGAAAAAAATACTATCTACCGCAAAATGTCGAATATGCTTTACCGACTTCAGAAAAAATGTTTGTTGGAAATATTCCTACAGGTAGTAAATTTTATGGAGAGGCTATGGCAGTTGGTGTTTATTGGGAAAACCAATGGGGAGCGCACGATATCGATTTGTCAGGACTAAACATTGGTGGAAAAATAGGTTGGAATTCAGATTATAAACAAGGAAATGGTGATTTAATGTATTCAGGCGACATAACTAATGCACCAAATGGAGCTGTCGAATATTTATATGCAAAAAATGGGCTGAAAGAGCCGACGTTGGTGAACTGCAATGTCTATTCTGGACAAGGTAATTGTGAATATAAAATTATAGTTGGTAAAGGTGACAAAATCGATTATGATTTTATGCTGAATCCAAATAATTTGTTTCTTGAAACCAAATGTCAATCAGTTCAAAAGCAAAACATTTTAGGCATGCTAATTCCTGAAGAAGAAAAACTATGTTTTGTAATTTTAAATTTTGGAGCAGGACAAAGCAGGGTTTCGGGGAATTCAGAAATTACAATAACTGCAACAAAAGCATTATTTCAACAATGGAGCAACCCAATCACTTTAAGAGAAATCATTATTGGTTTTGGTGGTGAAATAGTAAGTGAAATTGAAAAATCAGACGTCAACCTTTCATTAGACAATTTGCAAAAAGACAGTTTTATTAACCTATTCAAACGATAAAGACAAAAAAAGCCTACACACAAGATGCAGCTTTATGAAATTGGGCGGTTATGTCTTTTTTGCCTAAAAATGTGTAGCTTTGATTGCCCAACTTCATAAAGTTGCTGGGCGTTAGGTGCAATTGTAGAACTTAGTATGACAGACAACATTGACTTCGCGACATTTCAAAAAGAAGTGAGTTGGTTTATAAAGCCAGGGACAACTGTTGTCTACAAAGAAGAACAATTCCGATTAAGCGAAGAGTTCAAAACAACATTTCCCAAACTCACTTTATTGGTTGAACGTTCAAGAATTTCAAATATCAAGATCAATGGGATTGATTACATTCTGTTTGCATGGACTACGAAAGAAAATTTGATTTGTGGCTGGCTGAATAAAATAGAAGACGAGGAAAGCCGGTTTTGTGAACTTTTGCCCGAACACGAGTTGCTATTAAGGAACATTGGTGGTATTCAAGAATCTTTTAATCAACCAGACAATTCATTTACCAATAATCAAAACTTTATTTTTCTTGGCACCGAATGTTCAAGAGGAATTGGTGATTGGGACGACTATTACTCAATGATGTGTGAGGACGAAAGTATGGAGCAAATGCAACACGCACATTTGTTGACATTCGCTCAAGAGGCAAATGGAGCATTGACAATGTATGACCCTTATACAAAAAAAGTTCTCTTATTCTCTCACGACCATAGTTTTGACAACGTAAATTTCATTGAAAGTCAGCCTAAGTACACTTTTTGCACATTTAAAAATGCAGACACTTTTGTTGACTACGTTGAAGAACTCGCTAACCAGTGGGCGAAAATAACAGTGCCTAACAGCAAGCAAACGTAAGCGCCTTTTACAATATTTGTTTTGTGAAGGCAGCTACGCATACTTACAGAACACTGTCGCTCAGTTTAAAGCGACACAATCCTTAACAGACATTAATAACAATAAAAAAAACAAATAATATGGAAAAGAAACATCAGGTACATAACCTAATTATTTTAGACGAAAGCGGTTCTATGGAAACCATAAAAACAACCATTATTCAAGGTTTCAATGAATTGGTGCAGACAATTCAAGGAATTGAAAAACAATTTCCGGAACAAGAGCACTTTATTTCATTTGTATCCTTCAACGGTTTAGGACAAAAATTGCTTCACTTTATTGACCCTGCAAGTAAATTAAAACAAATAGACGACAAAATCTATAAGCCCGATGCTTCTACACCATTATTTGATGCAATGGGTTTTAGCATAAATAAACTGAAACAATCCTTACAAGGGCAAACTGATTATAATGTTCTTGTAACCATCCTGACTGACGGAGAAGAAAATGCTTCAAAAGAATTCTCAGGCAACGACATCAAAAAACTTGTTGAAGAACTAAAACAAAATCGGTGGACATTTACCTACATTGGAACAGACCACGATGTAGAAAAAATTGCTTTATCTCTTTCAATTAATAACACAATGATTTTTGCGAAAAGTGAAGCAGGTATAAAAAATATGTTTATGAAAGAACAAAGTGCAAGAGCAAAATACAGCCAAAAAATTCGTTCTAAAGAAGACACAACATCAAACTATTTTGACGACACAGAAGACGACAAGAATAAAAAGTAAAAACCAAACCGCTAACAAGGGACGGAACGGCTTCGATTGGATATTTGTGCAAGGTTCAACATTCGTTCTTCGATTGAATTTTGGCACTAAAAAACCCTCACCTTCGGCAATTTACAAAAAGAAATATTATGACAACTTTGGAGAATATAAAAAACAGTTTAATAGACAGAATTTTAGCAACTAAGAACGAAAAATTATTAGAAGCTATTGACAGAATTTTTACTTCAACTCAAACGGAAGAAATAATTTCTCTCTCTTCTGAACAGATTGAAATGTTGTCAATGAGTGAAAGAGATATTGAAACTGGAAATTTTATTTCTGATCGTCAAGATCCTGAAAAATTATTAAAACTCTTGAAGAAAAAATAAAACAGCGCACAACCGTGGTTTTATGCTATTTTTACCAACGAATTGTGGGAGGTTTTTTCACAACCTGTCCCGCCAAAGTGGGAGTCTGCCGTTAACGGCAAAATTAAAAAAAACGAAATTGTGTTCAACATATTTAAAAAGAAAGAAGAGCAAATGAATCAAACTGCAACTAGACCCAAAACAGTTCTTTGCATTCCAGGCAATTGGAATGACCGAGCAGAAATTGTAACTGCAATTGCCGAAAACAATATGAACGAATACATTTTTGCAGGAATGATACTTTTAAACTTAAAAACAAATGAAGGTTTTAAGCTAGAAATTTGTGAACGAGATGACAGAATGAAAGAATCTTATAGATGGGCTGGCATGGTTAATCAAATTTCCGATGAGTTTTTAAATGAGATTGACAAACATAATTATGTAATTTATTTATCTGCTGAAACTGGGAATACGGAAAGTGCAAAGTCAATCGCAGAAGCAGGAAAATCAATTTTAAAATCAGGCGGTTTAGGCATAAAAGTAGAAACTACTGGAAAAGCGTTTACAAAAGACCATTGGTTTGAACTTTTAAATGATTTTGAAGAAGCTAACCTTTACCAAATGTTTGTACTTGATTCCATAAGTGACGGAAATGGAAAAACGTATTCTTGCGGAATGCATAATTTAGGTTTAAGAGACAGCATTGTTTACAATGAAGAATTTCAAGATTCAGTAAGTCTTATTTCAATTTTTGGTTACTATCAACTAATCGACAAACCTGAAATTAAGAGTAATCAAACTTTTAGTACAGAAATTGGAGTACCAATTTTTGTTATTTCAGAAGAAATAAATCAACCAAATAAAGGAGATGAACTTTTTGAAAACCCCTATGGAATGTGGAAACTTGAAAGAAAAGCCAGCAGGTAACAATGTATTGCCGGGAGTCTGACGTAAACGATAATTTTAAAGACAAAATCATGAAATACAATATTTATTTTTTATGCTTTTTATTTTTTTTTACAATATCTGGTTGTAATCAACAAAAAGCTGAATCGACAAATTCTGAACTTACTTCTGATAGTACGCAGGTGCATTCGGAAAATAATGAGCGTTCATTAAAAGTATTTGTTTTCATGAATGGCGACATTTCTTCTGATGGAAAAATAGTTTCACTTGAGCAGCTTGATTCTGAATTCAAATATCTTAGCAACGACAAAGGGATTGTTTTTTATTCAAGAGAGAATATTGAAGGTGATGGTCCTGAGGAATCTATGAAAGTAATAGATTTAGTCGCAAAGTATGAACTTCCTGTTCAATTTTATACGGATAGTACTTTTAAAGAAATTTTTAATTAAAATAACTGTCGCTAACAAAAAATAGGCACTAGTTGTAGCTGATTTGAAAAATTAAGTTTAGTGTGTCATATTTATTTTGTAAATATATAGTAGAAATTTTTTATTTTCCTATATCAATGCTTTGCGCTGCTATCCAAGCGGTTGTCCAGGCAGCTTGAAAATTGAATCCTCCTGTTAATGCATCTATATTTAAAACCTCTCCAGCAAAATATAAATGGGGTAAAAGTTTACTTTCCATCGTTTTGAAATCGACTTCTTTTAGTGAAACACCACCTGCGGTGACAAATTCATCCTTATTGGTACTTTTTCCGGTGACTGCCATTGTCAACTGAACCAGACTTTTCGCCAGCGATTGTAATTCGCCTTTCGTGAGGTCTGCCCAATTTTTTTCAGGAATAAGTAAGTGTTTTAGCAATTTTTCCCAAAATCGATTCGGCATCGGCATCGGTTTTTCCGAATAAATGGGTCTTTTTGAGGCAGAATATTTATGGGACTGTAGCAATTCAAGTGCCCTTTCCATATTTTTTAATCCCGAAATATTGATGTCGATATGAAATTTATATTGTAAGTCTGCAAGTTCACGTGCTGCAACTGCTGATAGTTTTAATATTGCCGGACCGCTCAACCCCCAATGTGTGATGAGTAAAGGCCCGCTTTGCTCATGATTTGTTTCTTTGATGCTAATGGTTACATGCGGTAGTACCAATCCCGGTAAGTCAAGAATAATAGCATGTTTTACGTTAAAAGTGAAGAGCGAAGGAACGGGTGATGCAATAGTGTGGCCGAGGTTAGCGAGAATTTTCCAAATAGCAGTGCTACCACCAGATGTTAGAACTAATGTGTCAAAGATTTGTTCCGCTTGCGCAATTTCTACTACCCATTTGGACGCACGCCTGAAAAAATTATCAATCCGATGTTTGGTGTGTATTTGTATACCTAGCGTTCGAGCTTGCGATAGAAGGCAATCGATGATGGTTTGGGAAGAGTCGGTACAGGGAAAAACACGACCATCAGGTTCTGTCTTTAATTTTACGCCCATATTTTCATACCAAGCATAAGTTTCTGTTGCGCCAAATCGATGGAAGCAAGGGTAAAGTTCCTTGTTTCCACGCGGATAAAAAGCTACAAAGTCTCGAATCTCCAATGCCTGATGGGTGACATTGCAGCGTCCACCACCGGAAATCTTCACTTTCTCAAGCACTTGACTGCCACGTTCAAAGATAGAAATCTGATAGTCGGGATGTCTTTGTGCCAAATGTATGGCACAAAAAAATCCTGCCGCCCCACCGCCCACTACGGCTACTTTTTTCATGACACAAAGCTACATATTTTTGAGCTCATTACTTCCAGTATTCCACCTAATCATAAATTACCCATAAAATGTTACAATTATTTTCAGAAATTACCCATAAAATGTTACAATTATTTTCATAAATTACCCTATATTTGTGTCATGTTTGACAGAAATGCAATAAGAGAATTGGAAAAATGGGCAGCAAAACCTACCAGAAAACCGCTGATAATCAGAGGGTGTAGGCAGGTTGGCAAAACAACTATCATTCACCAATTTGCTAAACAGTTTAAACACTATATTTACCTGAATCTAGAACTTCCTGATGATAAACGTCCGTTTTTGATATTTACCGATGTTGAAACATTGCTACAGACCTTATTTCTTCAGAAAAATATACCTATAAGTCAGAAAAATAAGACTTTAATCTTTATTGACGAGATTCAGGAAGTACCTGAAGCTATACGCATATTGCGCTATTTGTATGAGCAAATGCCCAAAGGTTATGTAGTGGCGGCAGGTAGTATGTTGGAAACACTTTTTGGCAAGAATATTAGCTTTCCTGTTGGAAGAGTGGAGTATATGGTGTTGCGTCCGGTGTCATTTCCCGAGTTTTTAGGCGCAATAGGTGAAAGCGAAGCCTTGGAGCAATTACAGAAAATCCCCTTAGCACCCTTTGCATTCGATAAATTATTGAAACTTTTCCATACGTATGCATTGATAGGTGGTATGCCGGAGGCTGTGGCACACTACGCAGGATATAAAGATATCGTTGCAATGAATGAGGTGTTCGATTCCTTAATAGCTTCCTATCTGGAAGATGTGGAGAAATATGCAGTCTCCAATCCGCAGATTCAGCTACTCAGGCATACTATTACCTCCTCATTTAAATTGGCAGGGAAGCGGATTAAGTTTGAACGGTTTGGGAATGCACATTATGGTTCTCGGGAAATTGGAGAAGCTTTGAGGATATTGCAAAAGACGATGTTGCTACAGCTCATTTATCCGGTTAATTCAGCTGTATTACCACTTATTCCGGACACCAAGAAATCTCCACGCTTACAAATACTGGATACTGGAATGTTGAATTATTTTGCAGGGTTGCAAACTGAACTATTTGGATCTAAAGATCTGAGCGATGTGTATAAAGGTGCTGTAATTGAACATTTAGTTGGACAAGAATTGTTGGCACATCAAACAAATATGTTGAGTAGCCTGAATTTTTGGGTAAGAGAAAAAAGTGGCTCTACGGCAGAACTTGATTTTATTTATGTTTTTAAAGATAGACTTATCCCTATTGAAGTGAAATCGGGTAAAGAAGGGAAGTTGAAATCTCTGAATATCTTTATGGATGGAGTATCGCATCAAATGGCAGTACGCATGTACAATGGTCCATTACATATTCACGAGGCTAAATCTACATCAGGGCGTAAATTCTTTCTGCTCAATCTCCCATATTTTTTGGCAACGCAAATAGACAAGTATTTAGTGTGGATAGAAGGTGAAGTGAGTAATGAATTTTAAATTTTAAATGATGAATTTTAGATGATAAAATCTACCTAAAATAATCTATAATCTATAATTTTGCATTCAACATCGAACATCTCCATAATTTTCTGGCAACGCAAATAGACAAGTATTGAGTGTGGATGGAAGGTGAAGTGAGTAGGGAATTTTAAATTTTAAATGATGAATTCTAGATGATAAAATCTACCTAAATAATCTATAATCTATAATTTTGCATTCAACATCTAACATCTCCTTAATTTTCTGGCAACGCAAATAGATAAGTATTTAGCGCGGATGGAAGGCGAACTGAGTAGGAATTTTAAATTTTAAATGATGAATTTTAGATTTTCATATAAGTTTTACCTGAAATCATTTATAATCAATAATTTAGCATTCAACATCTAATCTAACCATTGTTTCATGTGTTGATAACTATTGTCGTGACAAAACAGCTATTAATAGCGGTTCTTCCTTAATTTTAACACAGATTTTTTTCTATGTGTGATTTCGCTCATTTACATTGCCATTCGCAATTCAGTTTATTAGACGGTCAAGCTTCTATTGAAGGGATGATGTCTAAAGCCAAAGAAAACAATATGGCTGCCGTAGCACTTACCGACCATGGCAATATGTTTGGCGCATTTGAGTTTGTAAATGCCGCCAAGAAGAAAGGCGTAAAACCTATTGTCGGTTGTGAGTTTTATTTGGTGGAGGATCGCTTTAAGAAAAGTTTTAGCAGACAGGAAAAGGACATGCGCTTCCACCAGTTATTGCTGGCAAAAAACCAAATCGGCTATCAGAACTTGTCGAAACTTTGCTCATTGGGATATGTCGAGGGTTTATATAGCAAGTATCCACGGATCGATAAAGAAATTCTCAGCAAATACAAAGAAGGACTCATTGCTACCAGTTGTTGTATAGGTGCGGAAGTTCCACAAGCCATTCTTTTTAAAGGAGAAGAGGAAGCCGAGAAAATATTCAAATGGTGGTTAGACCTTTTTGGACATGAGCATTATTTCATTGAACTGCAACGCCATAATCTTCAAAATATTGACGATACAGGCATGTCTCAGGAAGATGTCAATCAAGTCCTTATGAAATGGGCTAAGAAGTATGGCGTCCATACCATTGCTACCAATGACTCTCACTATATCAATGAGGAAGATTGGGTGGCACATGATATCCTCTTATGCGTAAATACAGGCGAAAAGCAAGCCACACCTATCGGTAATGGGAAGGATTTTAGATTTGGCTTCCCCAATAATCAGTTCTTCTTTAAAACCCAAGAAGAAATGAAGCAAATATTTTCGGATATACCGGAAGCGATTGAAAATACGATGCGCATAGTAGATGCCATCACCCCTCCAGAGCTGACCCGAGATATATTATTGCCGGCATTCACTATCCCTGAGGGGTTTAAAAATCAGGGAGATTACCTCACACACCTTACCTATGAAGGAGCCAAAAAACGCTATGGCGTAATTACCCTTGAGATTGAAGAGCGTTTGCAATGGGAGTTGAATACCATTAATGATTCCGGATATCCCGGCTACTTCCTGATTGTCCAAGATTTTACTTCTGTGGCGCGACAATTAGGCGTATCTGTCGGGCCGGGACGTGGCTCAGCAGCAGGGTCGGCGGTGGCTTATTGCTTGGGTATTACCAATATTGACCCCATCAAATATAACCTCCTATTTGAGCGTTTTCTCAACCCGGAAAGGGTGAGCATGCCGGATATTGATATCGACTTTGACGACCACGGTCGCGATAAAGTGATTGATTATGTTGTGAAAAAATATGGACAAACACAGGTGGCGCAAATCATTACCTATGGCTCGATGGCAGCAAAATCTTCCCTACGCGATGTCGGAAGGGTATTGGATGTTCCCCTGCCTGAGGTAGATAAAATCACCAAAGCCTTCCCCGACAGTCCGGCGGCAACCTTGCGGAAAGTGTTGAAAAAAGAGGGTATAGACGAAAAACTAAAAGAAGACCTTCGTGCAGAGCAACTACAACAGGCCAACGACTTTAGAAAATTGGCAGAAGGAGAGGATATCATTGGCAAGATGATACGTATGGCTTTGAAATTGGAAGGCTCTGTTCGCAATACCGGCATTCATGCTTGTGGTGTAATCATCACACCGGATGAAATCGATAAGTACATTCCGGTAACGTTGGGTAAAGACTCGGATTTATTGGTGACACAGTTTGACAATAGTGCCATTGAAAAGTCGGGATTGCTAAAGATGGACTTCCTTGGATTGAAAACACTTACCATCATCAAGGAAGCCGTGGAGATGATA
The DNA here is from genome assembly GCA_019694955.1 of Chitinophagales bacterium. Lineage (GTDB taxonomy): Bacteria > Bacteroidota > Bacteroidia > Chitinophagales > JADIYW01 > JADIYW01. The sequence continues at coordinate 84,428 of JAIBAX010000009.1, forward strand.
GAACGCAATCACGGCGTAACCATTGTTCCGGATGAAATTGATTTGGACGATGTAAAAACTTATGAACTCTTTCAGCGTGGCGATACAAACGGCATATTCCAGTTTGAATCCGCAGGTATGCAAAAAAACCTGATTGCCTTAAAACCCAATAAGTTTGAAGACCTGATCGCCATGAATGCCCTGTATCGCCCCGGACCAATGGCCTATATAGATACTTTTGTTAAACGTAAGCATGGTAAGGAACCTATCACTTACGACATTCCAATCATGGAGCAATATCTGCAAGAAACCTATGGAATCACGGTTTATCAGGAACAGGTGATGTTGCTGTCTCAGCTACTTGCAAATTTCTCTAAAGGAGAAGCAGATACCTTGCGTAAAGCTATGGGTAAGAAGCAAAAGGAAACTTTGGATAAGATGAAAGCCCGTTTCATGGACGGCACCGCTGCCAATGGGTATGATGCCAAAGTATGCGAAAAAATATGGACAGACTGGGAAGCATTTGCACAATATGCTTTTAATAAATCGCATGCCACATGTTATGCCTATCTGGCTTTTCATACCGCCTATCTAAAAGCACATTATCAGTCAGAGTTTTTGGCAACAGTATTGTCCTTGAATAAAGACAATATCAAAGATGTGAACTTTTTCCTAAGTGAAGCAAAACGATTAGGTATTAAAACGCTCTCTCCCGATGTGAATGAATCCAGGAGTTTATTTACTGTGAATAAAAATGGGGATATTCGCTTTGGCTTGGCAGGTATCAAAGGAGTCGGAGAAGCAGCGGTAGATGAAATTGTACAGGAACGCGAACGGAATGGTCCATACCTAACTTTTTTTGATTTCACAAAAAGGGTAAATCTCCGTTCTGTGAATAAGAAAAACTTAGAAGCTATGGCATATGCCGGTGCTTTTGATAATTTACCGGGCGTCCATCGTGCTATGTTCTTCTTTGAAGGAAAGGATGGTTCATTAATAGAAAGAGGAATTAAATATGGCAATGCCGTCAAAGAGAAAGAACATTCAAATGTTATTTCTCTTTTCGGTGGTACCAATGAAATGGATATCAAAGAACCTGATCTTCCCGTTTGCCCGCAATGGGACACATTTTATATGTTAAAACTGGAAAAGGAATATACAGGAATTTTTGTTTCCGGACATCCATTAGATGATTACAAGTACGAAATAGAAAAATATACCAATGCCACTATTAATGAGGTGGAAGAGAAAAAGGGAAAACAACTGCACCTCGCCGTTTTAGTAGGTACGGTCTTAGAAAAAATGGATAGCAAAAACCGTCCTTTTATTATCGCTACGCTGGAAGATTTTGATGGAAGCATGGAAGTGCGCTTATTTAGAGACGATTATACAAAATACGCTAACCTCATTAAACCGGGTTCAATTTTGTTGATGAGCGGCAACTATACCAACTCCACATGGAATGAAGAACGTTGGGATTTTAGAATCAGCAATATGATGCACCTCAGCGATTGTTTGGATAAAAAAACCAAAGGCATAGAAGTAGAAATGATATTTGAACATATCGATGCGCCGATGGTACAACAGGTAGCAGAAGTATTGAAAAGATATCCCGGAAAAAAGCGTTGTGGCGTAGAAATAAAATACTTGCAGGAAAGAGAAATTCTCAAGTTTCACTCACGTACCGTTATGGTGAACATTTGTAAGGAACTGCTGGATGAATTGGATAAAATACCAATGATAAATACAACACTTAACTAAGCTATTTGTAGCCATGGCATGAAAAAGATTCTGACATATATCCGTAGTTATTTTTTGGAAGAGGTTAAACTCGGTCATTTGCTGTTTATTATGCTCTTCTTATCATTATCCATCTTCGTTGAATACCATTGGCACATAGAACGCATCTTTTCTATTAAATATAGAGATAAGCCGCAACTCGCTGTATTTTATTTCTTGTTTTATGGCGTGCCCTTCATTGTTGCCTACCTCAGCTATGCTATATTTTATAAGCGATACACATTGTTGTCGAATGGTCGATTCTGGTTGTTGGCATTTGTCGCATTGGGTATTTATGGATTTAGGTGTTATTACCACCCGCTGGAAGACTGGTTATGGGAACGATTTAGTGGACGCATGGATCAATATTATTTTTTCTTTTTAAGCAGGCAGATGAATCAGGCACTTCTGCTATTTGTGCCGACTGCATTCATATGGTGGGTATTGCACCGCAAAGAACAGCCACTTTATGGGTTTTCGCTTAAAGGAGTAGATATTCGTCCCTACTTATGGATGTTGGTGATCATGTTGCCGATTGTGGGATTTGCCGCTACTTTCCAGTCTTTTAAAGATTTTTATCCCTTGGTGGACAATATTCCAAATATGGAGTATAGTAGTTGGATGGGCAAGGTGAAGACAATCGTGTATGAGTTTTTTTACGCTTTTGATTTTTTATCCAATGAATTCTTTTTCAGGGGTTTCCTCATTTTGGCATTTGTGCGTTTTGCAGGCAAAGGTGCCATTATGCCGATGGTTTGTTGGTACGTATTTATTCATTTTGGAAAACCCATCGGCGAAACCATCAGTTCATTCTTTGGTGGATTGATTTTAGGCATTCTCGCATATGAAACACGTTCTATTGCCGGAGGAGTTATTGTGCACATAGGCATCGCTCTGATGATGGACATGTTTGGTTTTTTGTTAAAGCTGCTCGGCAAAGGATAGTGACAAATGTTATTTCTTTAACGATTCCAGAAAAGGAGATTCATATGTCGCAATGGTTTGTAATACAGCTTCGTTGTCTCGGTATTTCTCTTTTATCCAGTCAAATGCAACAACTCCCTTCTGATTCGAAAGTGTTGTTATTAAAAAGAGGTTGTTGAAGATAATATTCAGATCGCCATCTTTTAGAGACTGTTTGAATCGATCTAAAATCATGGGAAAAGCCTTGTCAGATTGATTAAGCGCTACCAATGTTTCTGCAGCGGCTAGGCGAAAATCCCAGATAGGCGTTGCCAGTGACCAACGTGGTGCATAAAGATCTGATAATGCATCTATAGCCATTGCCCCACCTCTAGGATCACCTAATTCTTTTAATCCATTTAAGGCACTGATTAAACTTTGATTCTTCCAAGATGGTTTATTCTTGAGTTTTAAGAGTTCAGGATACGCTTTTGTACTCTTGGTTTTACCTAAAGCAATCGCCGCAGCATTGACAACCCTGTCGCTGGAGTCTTTTAAGAACCGCACATATATATCGGCGTATTTTTTTTCCATGGTTGTGCCAAGTAGCCTTATGGCAGAAGCACGAACCCATGAAGATTCCTTTTCTATGGTAGTTTGTAGCATCGATAATGTTTCGTTATCGATAATGGATGGATTTCCGGCTGATAGCCTTTGAATTTGTGAAAGCGCACTTGTCTTGATTCGCCAATAAACATCGCTCCGGATAATATTTCTGTATGCTGTGATTATCTGCTGTTTTTCTTCGGTGCTGGTTTCTTCATTTTGTGCCAGTGTTGTCAGCGCATTCATTGCCCACATCATTCCCACAACATCAGGGTCATTCTTTAGTTGATATAATAATTCTTCCAGTGGTTTTTCAAACGTCATTTCTTTGATCCACGTTCCTTCGTAATCGAAATTCACCAATAGCGGCTCGTTAGGAAGGTTAAAAGTAAATATATTGTCTTTTTGTGGAGCAATCCATAATTTTTCCAACGAATGGTCAATTTCAACCAGAACATTTCCCTGAAAATATACATTCTGCGGAAACAAACAGGTGCTATCAATTTGTTGGGTTTGCGTTACATTTAATGTGAATGTTTTTGTCGCATCGTCATAATGCTTTGTGATGTTAAAAATGGGATGTCCTACTTTAAACAACCATTGGTCAAAAAACCACTCCATAGATTGCCCGCTGACAGCTTCTACCGCTTTCCGGAAATCTTCAGTCGTTGTAAGTTTATTGCCCTGATGTGCTACATAATACTGAATGGCCTTTTGCCAATTTTCTTCTCCTAATTCTTTCCTAAGCATATGCAATACCAAGGCACCACGGCTATTGGCATAGTTTCCCGATGTGAAAGCACTCACGTCTTCATAACGTTTATTTACAACAGGTTGTTTTATTCCGGCATTCCAATCAAACATATACATGCTCTGATCGTAAGAAAGTTGATACAATAAGAACTCGGCATGCCCATTCTTATATTCGTCATACCAACACGAGAAATACCGTGCAAATGCCTTTGATAACCAGAAATGCCCCCAATCTTGAACGGTGATATAAGTGCCAAACCATTGTTGTGCCAAGGATTCTCCTTCGAGCATATCCCATAAGTATAAAAAGTCAGCATGTGTGCCGTAGTCGTCAATCATATTTTCTGTTTGAGTAGCTATAGACATGCCTGAAATTCCCCATGGAATGTCTTGCACAAAAATTTGGGAATAAGAAGAATAGGGATATTGTTTGCCAGTCTTTTCGGAGAAAAATTTCACCATGTCCGGCAATCTGGCGACACTGGCTTTTGTGCCTTCCACTTCATGCGGGTAGCAATAGTTGTGTAAAATAATATCGGCATAATTTTGCTGGACATCTATATATTCACCAACCACAAATGACGTAAGGTAGTTGGCGTAAGGGATATTTGTCTGGTAATGAAAGGTATTAGATCCATCCATGTTTTTTTTCTTGCTAATCAATTGTCCATTCGAAACAACCGTTAAATTGCTGTCGACCGTAGCAATAAATGCAGTCGTTCTCAAGTCATTTGGTGCATCATAGCAAGGAAACCAGTATCTGTTAGAAGTGGGTTCGCCAATGGACCAAATTTGTTTTCTTTTTGTAGGTTCCGCAACGGATGGCGCTAAAAAGCGAACACCTTTGCCATTGCTTCCGGCAAGATTGTTGGGGTCTGTCTCGTTTATATAATTGCTATGATAGTCAATAGATAGGCTAATCGGCTCGTCGGTAGCATATGTTTTATCCAATTGGATAATCAGCCCATTATCCTGGTCACCTCCGTCATAAGTAAATGACAATTCTTTGCTATTATTTAGTTTTATTGTGTTGATGGTAAGGAAACCTGCGTCTAGCATGACTTTATCGGCAGCATTGTATAAGTGCAACGTGATATTGGCAACACCTTTTACCTGTTTCTGTTGCCAATCGAATTGTACATTTAGTTCAATGTGTTGGATATCAGTATTATATGAACGTATCCATTGCTTATTAGGGAAGGGGGCAATTTCTTGGGCGGTGATAGGCAAGTGCATCATTAAAATTAGTATGATGGAAAAAAGTGGTGACAATTTCATAGTAAACCGTATTTGTTGATGCAAAATTATAGAATGCACATTTAGGCATTCAGACAAGAAATGGACATTTTGAGCCAAGAATCAAGCAATTAAATTTTATGCTTTCTTCAATATTTTGCATTTGTATGTCGATTTTATTTACTATATTTAATTTTCAATTTACAATCAAATGGACATATACTCGAAGACTTCCATCATGCAATTGTTGGAACAAGAATATGATGCAGTCATTCATGCGTTGGAAAAATTCCCGCAAAACTTATTAGAAAAAGAACCCGATGGGAAATGGTCGGCGCTCATGCATTTAGATCACCTTATAAAATCTTCCAGTGCTGTCAATATGGGTTTGGCATTGCCGAAGTTTATTTTTCCAATAGTAGGCGGTCGCTTGAAACGCGCACAATACACATATGATGAAGTGGTTGCAAAATATACGGGAAAACTCGCACAAGGTGCTAAAGCAACCGGTCCCTATGTTCCACCGAAAAGGAGTGCAAGTGAAATCGGAAAACTGTTGAAGCGTTTTGAATCTGAAAAGGAACGAATGCTAAAGAACTTAGATAAGTGGACGGATGTGCAATTGGAAAAATTGGTTATGCCACATCCTATTATAGGAAAGATTTCAGTAAAAGAAATGATGTTCTTTACCATCTATCATACAAGCCATCATAGGAAAGTATTGGAGAATTTTAGCGGATAACTTTACTTTTTCAGCTTACCACCTTTGAGTTCCTTTTGCCATTCTTTCAATGTTTCCCATTTTTCTTCATATGCCAAACGAGCTTGTTCCGGCCATGTTTTAGGGTCATGGATGGCGTAATGATCGCCTTCTTCATCTAGGATTGCCCTTAATACCTCAACGGAAGTAAGTGAGAGTGCCTTGAAAGACTTGATTCCCTTGTCGTTAAGAATAGAAGCGATTTTTGGACCTATACCTTCTATCGCTTTCAGGTTGTCAATTTTATCCTCATCAACAATCGGAATGACAATCTCCACAGGCGGTTTGATGGGTGCTTTCTCTACAAGTGAGGTTACAGCACTTTCATTTGCCGTTGTCAACTTTACAGGATGCTCATCTTTGGTAATAAGTTTCAACTGACATGCTTCCAACTTGCGTTTGGTGTCTGCCAATTCTTCACTAAGGTCTTCCGGTATTGGCTTCAAGCGCAGTTCATAGACTTCTTTCTCTAACTGGGATATCCGCCCTCTTAAAGTAAAATTCTCATCTTCGAAGTTTTTAGTAGAGCTGTTTACCATCTTCAGGTTGTCATATTTGCCGACTAAATCATTGTATTCACCACCCAATTGGTTGTATTTTTCTTTCCATCTAGATAATTCTTCTTCGTACTCTTTAGAGCTTTTTCCAATTTTCCATAGATGCCTAAGTAGCCAGCCTAAGAAAAAGGCACCCAATAGCATAATGATAATTTCTAAAGTATGTGACGTAAATGTCTCTGTACCGGGACCTTGTGTGATATTTTGACTAAATAAGCCTTTCATAGCATCTCTTTTTAATATTTAATTTCTACTCTACGGTTTTTTTGTCGACCTTCTTCAGTCTTATTGTCTGCAATAGGCATGCTCTCACCTTTTGATTCTGCGCTTATCTGTCCAGAAGGGACGCCTTTTCTTATGAGTATATCTCGAATAGCATTGGCTCGCTGAAGTGCAAGACTATAGTTTTTCTGGTTGTCACCGTTAGCATCACTATGTCCAGTGACAGTTACAGGTTGACCGTCATTGATGGCATTCTTTGCAAGTTTTGCCAATGCTTTGTCCACCGTTGCATCGGATATTTTTTGATTAGAATTACTGGGAAAATAAATAACAAGACCATCTAAAATTTCTTCTACTGTAATATGTGGTATTTCCTTCTGTACCGGTAATGTCGCAATGGTTTCTGTTGCTGGTGCTGCTTCTACAGGAGAGGATGCCTCGTCTTCCATATATTCCCAAGCCAATCCGCAGGCTTCAAAAGGATCTTTTGAAGGAATAACACCGGAGATAACCTCTGAACGGAGTACCACTTCTTCATCTCCCAACTCAGGAAATAAGGTTTTAATATTTCTGGCTCGCTCCAATCCTAAATCAATGCCGGAAGTCACCGCCGCCTCGGAAGGATAATAGTAACCTGTTATGACTAATTTTGTCTGACCATTTTTTAATGCTAAAACAGAATCTTTAAACGCATTAAAATGGCTTCCTGTGAGCGGCTCAGGAGTATTCGAATTAAATGCAATCCCATGAATGTCATCTTGTATGATTTCCTTTTTAGGTTGCTTGCTTAAGCCATATCCTTTTATTTGATGCACATAATACCACCAACTTCCTATCGACCAAATAAAAAATATTCCAAGCACTCCTAGCCATCTTCCGTTCATAGTGTCGCAATTGTGATTCCGAAAATAGAAATTTTATCCGATGTTACTATCATAATCACGCTTTTTTTTATTATTGCCCCAATTTTTATTTTTTTTGTTAAGTAATCTGTAAGAAACGAAAAAAATCTAAGAACTTTTTCGATAATTTGTGTTTTGGTTTCAATTTTGCAATGAGTAGTATATAAAAATTATTTAAATGAAGTCACGCTTCCATTTTTTTTTCGGCATAATATTTTTAGGAATCATCGCCTTGAGCTTTTATCAAGTAACACCCTTGAAGCCGGGAACAAAAATGCCTAAAGGATTTTCACGTTTGAAAGAAGTGAATAACCAATACCTGATCCTTAAAGATGTTTATCAAGAAAATGGTTTATGCGTCATCTTCTCAAGCAATACCTGTCCTTTTGTTACCAGCTATGAATCACGCTATAATACGCTTTATGAACTATGTAAAAAAAATAAAATTGGCATGTTAGTAGTGAATTCAAATGAAGCCAAACGTACTGGTGACGACTCTTACAAGGAAATGCAAAAGCATGCCAAAGAAAAAGGGTATAAATTTTATTATGCTGAAGACAAATCAAGTAAACTGGCAGATGCCTTTAATGCACAAACAACACCCGAAGCCTTCTTGTTTGATAATACCCAAATATTAAGGTATAGAGGTGCTATTGACGATAATTCTAAAGCCGAGTTGGTTAAATTAAATTACCTTCAAGATGCTATTAAGGCAATGACGGCTAAAAAGGTAATTGCTACGAAGGAAACAAAAGTTACAGGTTGCAGTATTAAGAGAGTTAAATAGGCTGCTCAACACAGAGCGTTCCTTTAAAAATGCCTTGATCATCTAAATGGGTAAGTTGTACCGTTTTCAGTTGATTTACCCATTCTTTTTCATAGGGAACGCTCACTTTAAGATAGTTATCCGTGAAACCATACATATCATGCCCTTTTTTTTCTTCCTCGAAGAGTACCTGTGCGGACGAACCTGCAAATGAAGCATAGAAAGCACGCCTTTTTTTCTCAGATAAAATACGCAATCGGCTATTCCGCTCTTCTCTGAGGGCAGTTGGTACGATACCCGGCATTTCTATTGCTTTTGTATTTTCTCTTTCTGAGTAGGTAAATACATGGAAATATGAAACGTCCAATCCGTTCAAAAAGTTATAAGTCTCCATGAAGTGTTCTTCTGTTTCTCCCGGAAAACCCACAATAATATCCACGCCTATGCAAGCATGTGGCATGACGGATTTTATTTTTTCTACTCTTGATTGATATAAAGCACTCCTATATCTTCTTCTCATTCCCGACAATATCTCATCGGATCCTGATTGTAGCGGAATATGAAAATGTGGAACAAAGCGATTACTCTTGGATACAAAATCAATGATTTCATCCGTCAGTAAATTGGGTTCAATGGAGGAAATTCTAAAGCGTTCAATTCCCTGAACTTCATCTAATTGCTGGATAAGTGATAAAAAATTATCCTTTGTCTTCAATCCTGCACCGTAGTCACCCGTGTTAACACCGGTTAAAACGATCTCTTTAACACCAGATTCCGCTAGCTTTCTAGCATTTCTTAGAACATTTTCGGGAAGATCGCTCCTGCTTTTTCCTCTCGCCAGCGGTATAGTGCAAAAAGAACATTTGTAATCACAGCCATCCTGAATCTTTAAGAAAGAACGCGTCCTATCACCAATCGAGTATGCATCAACAAAAAAATCGGCAGCACGAATTTCAGTTGCCATGACTTGTCCGCAAGGGTTTTTAGTGAGGTCGTTTAGTATTTCCGGTAGCCTGAATTTTTCCGCAGCACCCAATACCAAATCCACTCCGGGAATTTCAGCAATTTCTTTAGGCTTGAGTTGTGCATAGCAACCAATAACAACAATATAAGCATCCGGAGAGGTACGTAAAGCTTGGCGAACGGTGTACCTACACTTCTTATCCGCATTATCGGTAACTGAGCAAGTATTGATTACATACACATCTGCCTGCTCTTCAAAATCTACCGTAGCAAAACCTTTTTCTTGCATCATCCGACCTATGGACGACGTTTCCGAGAAGTTTAGCTTACATCCCAGCGTATAAAAAGCGACTTTTTTCCCAGTATTCAACATGAATGTGCAAAAATAGGAAGAAAAGCTGTTATATCAAATCTCAACCTCGAGGGTTGACAAGCTTTTCTTCCTATTTATTTAATAGAATATATGCCACATCCGCTTTAATTTAAGGCAGATGGGAAGCCAACCTCCGAGGTTGACTTTCCAAAGGCGACCTTTAGCCAACACCCAACCCTCGAGGTTGATATCCTCAACGTGTGGAATAAATAAAAAATATAGCGCAAACACAATACTTATATTGTGAGAAAAATTTAACCTTGTTGAAAATTGGACTCATTGGAATTGGTAAATTGGGCATCTTGCATGCTCAGATATTAAAAGCATCGCCGCATTTTGAATTGGTAGGCGTTTATGATAGCGATCCTGCCAGACTAAAATCTGTTTGTGAAGAGATGGATATCATGCCTTATACCAGCGCTTTAGGTTTAATCAAGGAGGTGGATGTGGTAGATATCGTTACGCCAGCCCATACACACTATGAATATGCAGTAGCAGCAATCAAGAATGCCAAACATGTATTTATTGAAAAACCTATTACCCATACGATTGAAGAGGCTTTACATATCGAACAATTGGCAAATGAGGCAGATGTATTTGTACAAGTAGGACATATCGAACGTTTTAATCCTGCATTTAAGGCGGTAGAAAACTACCAACTGCAACCTATGTTCATTGAGGCACATCGCTTATCTACCTTTGATCCGCGCGGTACAGATGTGTCGGTAGTTTTGGATTTAATGGTACATGATTTAGATATTATCCTCACGCTAACGAAGTCAAATATACGCTCCATTCAGGCAAATGGTGTTTCCGTTATCACCGATAATATCGATATTGCTAATGCAAGAATTGAATTTGACAATGGTTGCGTAGCAAATATCACTTGTAGTAGAGTGTCTATGAAGAAAATGCGTAAAATCCGCTTGTTTCAGAAAGATGCTTACATATCTATGGATTTCTTGGAGAAAAAGGCCGAAATTATTAAAATTGCTGAAGGAGCCAGCGAAACGGGTCTCACCTTGCATCTAGAGGGAAAAGAAAAAAATCTTGTCGTCATACACCCAAAATCAACACCTAGTAATGCCTTACAAGAAGAGCTGGAAAGTTTTGCAATCTGTATACAATCTAACAAGACACCTAAAGTGTCTGCATCAGATGGTGTAAAGGCTATGGAAATAGCACATCAGGTGTTAAAGAAGATAAGAAAAAATAGCCTCGTATAAATGTTGCTCATATAATGCCGTCATTATAAGATAGGAAGGTTAGGTTGATTAACTCTTCTGGAGGGACGTGCAGCCATTTTGCAAATACAATAAGTTCTAAAGCAGTCATCTTGTGTCGGTTTCTGAGCAACCGAAGGAATCTGCTTCTATCGCAGTCAGCGGCAAGAAGAATATCGTCACTAGGGACGACTTTCGAAGACTTGAAAACATGTTCAATGGTCTTTTGTAGGTTGTTGTTCCATTCCATATTTCAAAAATATGTCTCTAATGTCATTTTAGGAAATAAAATGATAAAAAATATTACAAAAAGGAAATTTTATATGAAATCTTTCAATCGCAACTTTGCAAAATGGGCGTACATCGTGGGCAAGTTGTTCGGGCAAAATTGGATGAAATTGGCGTTAAGGTAAGCAAACTTGCCCAAAGACTTGATTATTCTCGTGGTCATATGTATAAATTGTTTGAATCAGAGAATCTTGGCTATCCTATCATCTATAAAATCGGCGAAGTCATCAATTATGATTTCTCCCATGATTTCCCTGAAATGCCCGTCAAGCGGATAGAACAAAATATCGTCTCTGAACCGGAAGAAGTTTATGGTATTAATACAACAAATGTATATGAACTTAAAAAGGCAGTGGTTTTTTGGAGAGATAGATATTATGCGCTAATGGAAAAATATATCGCTAAATTAGAAGGTAGGTAAGAATATCAATCATTTGTTAAAGCGTTTTTCAGTATTATTTATAATTAAAATATATTGCCGTGTAATATGCGTACATTTATGTCTAATTATGTAATTTAATGATAAAAAATAATACGAAAAGCGGATTTTATTTACAGGCATTCTGTTGCAATTTTGCAACATGAGCATACACCGTGGACAATTTGTCAAAAATAAACTAGATGAAATTGGCGTCAAAATCAGTAAGTTGGCTCCGAAATTGGACTATTCTAGAGGGCATTTATATAAGTTTTTTGATATGCATGATTTGCCTTATAAGGTAATCTACAAAATTGGTGAGGCTATAAATTATGATTTCTCTTTTGACTTTCCTGATATGCCCGTTAAATCAATAGAAAAAAATATCGTGGTAGCGGAGGAAGAAGAAGTATATGGTGTCAATACTACCAATGTTTATGAACTTAAAAAAGCAGTCATTTTATGGAGAGACAGGTATTATGCACTGCTGGAAGAGTATTCTAAACTTTTAGAAAACAAATAAAATAAAAAAAGGGCGATGAATTTCACGCCCTTTTTTTATTTTACTTACTATAATATTACTCTGTTTTCACGGGATGTATGATAGATTCTGCTCCTTGCAGCCATGCCGTTGGTCCACCCGCAACATATCCTGTGCTTCCAAGTTTTTCTAAATTGATTTTTCCATCTGTAATAGTAGAATTTACAAACCAAACTGTAGGATAACCCCTGATGCCAAACATTTGTTGCAGTTGGTTGTTTTGAGCAGCAATATTAGGCTCTAGTTGCTTGCCGCGAGGGAAATCTAACTCCACTAAGACAACATTGCTTTTTGCCCATGTTAGGAATTCTTCTTTGGTAAAAACCTCATTTTGAAGCCTCTTACACCATCCACACCAGTCGCTACCAGTGAAGAAAAGCATCACCTTTTTATTTTCTTTCTGTGCAATTTCTGTAGCTTTGGCTAAATCATTCAACCATAAACTGTCTTGGGCACGAGAAATTACAGTGCCTGTTAACAGGAATATAAGGATTAAAAACTTTTTCATCTTACAATATTTATTTTCAACAAACTTACCTATTCAATAATAATGCCGATTTGTTTGAAGAGCAAATATAATATGAATCAGTCAGTTTTTTTAGGAAAGTATTAACAAATTGATATATTCAATCTTGTAAAGGTGTCCCTCTCCAGAAAATTAAACCAACCATAAACCTAAAGCGTGTTAATTGTTTCTTCAATTAGTATAATCCCGTATCTTTGTAACAAATTATTATTTCTGTTATCTAATAAAAAAATAGGTATTTTAGGTGGCGGTCAGCTGGGACGGATGCTTATCCAACAGGGACTTAATTATGGTATGCAAACCTATGTATTGGATAAAGATGAAGATGCTCCTTGTATGGACATCTGTACCAAATTTCATCGCGGTAACCTGCTGGATGAAGAAACGGTATTTACCTTTGGCGCATCGCTGGATGCAATCATTATTGAAATAGAACATGTGAATGTTGAGGCTTTGGAGCGTTTGGAGCAACTCGGAAAGATGGTCATTCCTTCTTCCAATGCATTGAGCATTATAAAGAACAAAAGCCTCCAGAAACAATTCTATCGTGAAAAAAATATTCCTACCGCAGACTTCAGATGGATAGCTAATCGGGCAGAACTTTTGGAAAATGAGGATTTCTTTCCTGCATTTTTGAAACTAAATGAATTGGGCTATGATGGCAAAGGGGTTATGCCTATTAGGAATGAAGCAGATTGTGTAGATGCTTTTGATCAACCAGCTCTTCTGGAAAAATTCGTTGATTTTGACAAAGAAATTTCCGTCATCGTTGTGCGCAATTTTGTGGGAGAAATGGTCGTTTACCCCGTTGTAGAATGTGTTTTTAATCCCGTATATAATTTAGTCGATTATTTGATATCGCCTGCAAGGATTACAGAAGAATTGCAGGTAAAGGCTCAAAAAATAGCATTGCAAGTAGTAGAAGGCTTGCGTTCTCCAGGCATTTTTGCCGTAGAAATGTTTTTGCAAAATGATGGCACTATCTTAGTAAATGAAACGGCTCCAAGAGCACATAACAGTGGCCACCAAACGATTGAGGGAAACTTCTCTTCTCAATTTGACCAACAAGCACGTTTGCTATTAGGACTGCCTTTCGGCAGCACCGCTCTAAAATCAATGTCACTCATGATCAACCTCGTGGGTGAGTCTGGATACGCAGGTATTGCTGTTTATGAAGGATTGGAAGAAGTAATGAAGATGGAAGGAGTATTTCTGCATCTATACGGCAAAACTGAAACAAGACCGGGCAGAAAAATGGGGCATATTACCATAGTAGGAACCAAGTATGAAGACCTTATTGAAAAGGCAAATTTTATCAGACGACATTTAAAAATAAAAGCATGAGCATATCAGTAGGTATTATTATGGGAAGCCAAAGCGATTTAACGGTCATGCAGGAAGCCGCAGAAATGCTCGAAAAATTTGGCATTGAATATGAAATTACCGTGGTTTCAGCACATCGTACACCGGAACGAATGTATGAATATGCAAAATCTGCAAAGGGTAGGGGGCTTAAAGTAATCATTGCAGGAGCGGGTGGTGCCGCACATTTGCCGGGAATGGTCGCTTCAATTACTACATTGCCTGTCATTGGTGTGCCAATAAAGAGTTCGAATAGTATTGACGGATGGGACTCTGTTTTGTCCATATTACAAATGCCCGGGGGTATACCCGTTGCCACTGTTGCTTTAAACGGCGCTAAGAATGCAGGAATCCTCGCAGCAAAGCTAATGGGCGCTTTTAGTGAGCAGGTGTCAGCAAAACTTATTGAATATCAGGAAGAACTCAAAAACAACGTCCTTGATCAGGTGACGCAAATGAAATGGAAATTCAATAATTCCTTCGATGAATTGTAGCTGTTAATGATAAGTTAATTATTTTTTTCTTGTCAGAATCTGGCATAATTTTGGCACATCAAATTTTATCAAAAAAAATAAATATTATATATGAAACACTTACTTACACTTTGTTTTTTCTTATTTCTAGGTGCTAATTTCGCTAAAGCGCAAACATCACCTGAACCAATGCCTATTAATATTGTTGGTTCAAATGCAAAGATAACTTTTGCAAAAACGGAACATAATTTCGGTTCTCAACCACAAGGTAAACCAGTGAAATATGATTTCGTATTTACCAATGAAGGAACTGAACCGTTAACCCTAACGAATGTAAAAGCAAGTTGTGGTTGCACTACTCCTTCATGGCCAAAAGAACCCATTGCACCCGGTGAAACCGGAAAAATTACCGCAGAGTACAACATGGCCAGATCAGGGCCATTCAATAAATCCATTACAGTAACAACTGGCGGTGGTGAAACCGTAATTCTTTACATCAAAGGAGATGCCGTTTCAACAGAAAATACAAATAGCGTTGATGAGGTAAAGCCAACCTTAATCTCTACGCCAAAGCCGGAATAATCTTATAGTAATCATTTATAAAAAGGGTCTTGCAAATTTGCAAGACCCTTTTTATTTAATTGATAATCAGTTAGTTAATCTTTAGTTAAGCATTTTTATTTCCAATAATTCGGTAGTATCTTAAAGGTATTGATTAATTTCTAAATAAATAACAATGAAAAAAGTATTTTGGATACTGATCGTTCTTTTATCAGTACAGCATCAAACGAGCATGGCTCAAACAACAGGTGTAGCAGTTGAACCACCTGTGTCAAAAATTTCTTTTACTACTACAGAACATGACTTTGGTGCTCAGCCACAAGGAACACCTGTAAGCTATGAGTTTAACTTTACAAATGTTGGGGTGACACCGATTCAATTGCAAAGCGTCAAACCTTCATGCGGTTGTACTTCTCCCGAATGGACCAATGATACTGTTCTCCCTGGTAAAAACGGGGTTATTAAGATTACATATAACATGGCAAGAGAGGGCTCATTTAATAAGCCTGTGACAGTTACCACTACTGATGGTGAAACGGTCATGCTATACATCAAAGGTGAGGCTATTTCTTCGGAAGCACCTAATCCGGCAGAGGAAATTAAGCCAAGCTTGGTGGCGCCACCCAAACAACCTGAATAAGTTATCAGTAAAAAACGGATCATTAATTAAATCAATAATTTCTTGTTCACCTTTGGGTTCTTAGCGTCTTCTTTGTGAAACTTTGTGATACAATTATCATCTATTAAAATGCTCGAAATATTTTATCACAAAGGCACTCAAAGAAGCACAAAGGTACACGAAGAGCAATGGTAAGGGCTCGATTCAAAAAAGGAGGAAGTTGATAAATAGACATGTATGAATTCTCGATTTATCCTTACCTTTGTTTCATGCCAAAGATTTCAAATAAAGGAAGAGAAATGCCCAGTAGCCCAATCCGCAAACTAGCACCGTTTGCAGAGCAGGCTAAGAAAAAAGGTGTACGCATATATCACCTGAATATTGGGCAGCCGGATATTGAAACGCCTGCGCCTTTTTGGACAAAACTCAAGCAACTGGATAAGAAAATACTGGAATACAGTCCATCAAATGGATTTGAAGATATTCGGGAAGCATATGCCGGATTTTTCAGGAATCGCTATCACCTAGATTTGAACGCTGCTGATATTATGATTACGGCCGGAGCTTCTGAGGCACTGTCATTTGTGCTTTACTCTATTCTAGATGAAGGCGATGAGGTCATTGCAACAGAACCTTTGTATGCCAATTATATTGGTTTTGCACAAACAGGTGGCATCGTCATGAAACCTGTTACCACTTATATAGACAATGGGTTTGCTTTGCCGAGTGTAGAAGCTTTTGAAAAGGCAATAACACCCAAGACAAAAGCCATCTTAATTTGCAATCCCAGCAATCCAACAGGATACTGTTATTCTGAAGCCGAGTTAGTGCGTTTGAAAGAAATCGTTGTAAAGCATGATTTATTCCTTATTAGCGATGAGGTTTACCGCGATTTTGTCTATAATCGTTCGTTTAAAAGCATGCTGGAGTATGCAGAGATAGCACAAAATGTTATTGTGGTGGATTCAATCTCCAAGCGTTTCTCCGCTTGTGGTGCAAGAATTGGTATGGTTACCAGTAAAAATAAGGAAGTACTCGCTACCATCATGAAGTTCGCACAACAACGGCTGAGCCCTCCAGGGTTGGGTCAGATTGCCGCATTGGCATTATTTGATGGGGACGATACTTATTTTGGGAAAGTAAATCAGGAATACCTACATAGGAGGGAAATTCTGGTGGAGGGGCTGAATCAGATTCCGGGTGTGGAGTGTCCTACACCGGGAGGAGCCTTTTATTGCATGGTGAAACTTCCCGTAAAAGACAGTGATCATTTTTGTCAGTGGATGTTAGAGCATTTTCAACATGAAGGAGAAACCGTCATGATGGCACCCGGCGCAGGATTTTATGCCACGCCCGGACTAGGAAAGGATCAGGTGCGGGTGGCGTATGTGCTAAATGGTGAGGACCTTAAAAAGGCAATTTTTATCCTTCAAAAGGGTTTGGAAAAATATTTGCTAGAATTTTAGTACGTTTGGAACTTATTTAAACCTTCCATCGTTATAAAAATATATGTTCTTTGAAAAATTGGGGTCGACTGGAATTGACAGGAGAGTTGTGACTAGGTAAGCGTGTCGGGCATTGTGCGATTTTGGCCCGTAAAAACTAAAGCATAAAACTTTTTTATATGGCGACCATGAGTTTGCCTTGGCTGCTTAATACCAGGTATTAACATAGCCTTTGTCCACCGGTTATTTTTCTGATTGTAACAGGATTGGGCATCGTTTAAATCGGGATAGCTGAAGCGTGTTTTGCGGCGCGATGCGAAATTTAGCAAATAAGGAATCGTTTCGGTAAGTAATAACACCTTACTTTTCTCGAAAATCAAGTTGTTACTACACACGTAGAAGGCTTACAAGCACTCTGTCTGGACGAGGGTTCGAATCCCTCCGGCTCCACTTTTTAAAGTTTTATCGATTTTATATGGCTATTTTTTTCCGATTTTAACTTAAAAATGTAATTTTTTTTCAGCTTGGATTGATGTACCTTGTTGAAAAATTTTATATGTATAAGAGGGGTTTAGTTATTATTATAGCATTTTTTGCGATACAACTATTGTTCGCAACGGATGATTTTAAATTACTTTCATTAGGAGATGGTACAGAAAAATCTGTTACAAGAGATGGCAAGTATTGGGGTCATGCCTTTGAATTCAATGACAAAATTCTCTTATGTAGAGGCGATGATATTCATGGATATGAGCTTTGGATAAGTGATGGTACAACTATCGGAACAAAGTTATTGAAAGATATTATACCCGGAACACCTAGTTCGTTTCCAAATGAATTTGTTAGAATTGGAAATATTGTTTATTTTTCTACTATTGTACACGATACCATTAATGATAATACGATTTTTCAAATATGGAAAACGGATGGAACAGAAAATGGAACGCAGTTTCTTAACACGGCATACACCTATGAAGGCTATACATACCCTACTACCCTAGGATATTTAAAGCGATTTTTAAAAGTGAATGCTTTCAACAATAAAATCATTTATAAATACACAACCTTTTTATTTTCTACGCCGGATGATATGCGGACGCTTGCTTATAATACTTTGTCCAATACCATAGAAAAATTCCCTTTAGGAACAGAGACAACAAAAGTTGAAGATGGTCTTCAAGTTAGCGATAAATTCATGTTTTCAAATGGCTTTACTTTAAATGGAAGAGTGGCACATCAATATTATATTTCAAACGGACAAGCAAATGGTACCTTTCCACTAAAAAATGGAACAACGCCATTGTATTCGAAGCATGAATATGCACATGCTTTCTTTTTTGATTATCTATGGAGTCCATATTTTTGGCAAGATCACACCTATTTTTATGCGGTGGATACCAATGATGTTTCCGGTATTTTTAAAGTAAATACGATAACCAATCAGGCAGAAATGGTCTTGAAAGTTATGGACAATGCGTTCCTAAACCCTGCTGGTGTGATTGGTGTCAATTATTTCACCTTCAACAATAAGATGTACATTCACTTATTGCTGAAGAAAGATAAGTACAATTCTTTTGTTGATGCTGATTCATCTGTTATATTTTCTACAGACGGAACTTTATCAGGAACACAACAAGTCATTTCTTTAGATAATAAGATGAGAAATATACTAGGCAGCTTCACCAATGGGAAATTATTGTATAAAGATTTTCAAAACAACATTCTCGCAATTGACCTGACCAATAATAATGAAACTATGATAGATCCGTTGGATACCCAGGATCAATGGATGGATAACTTAGAATTTTATAATACACAACAAGCTACAATAGTTGGGAATAATGCCTATCTATTAAGGGGTAGCAAAGTATTAAAGACCGATGGTGCTACCGCAACGGTTATCGGTAATCTAACCACCAATGGCTACTCCCGTCTTTCAATTTCCAATTTTGTTGCAAAAAATAGCAT
This sequence comes from Chitinophagales bacterium, assembly GCA_019694955.1. Lineage (GTDB taxonomy): Bacteria > Bacteroidota > Bacteroidia > Chitinophagales > JADIYW01 > JADIYW01. The sequence continues at coordinate 103,651 of JAIBAX010000009.1, forward strand.
GTATCTGTTTTTTAAATTGAATTCAGATATTAATAATATGTTCACGATTAATTTAAGCAATGATGCCGTACAGTTATTAGGTGAGTATGAGCAAAATGTTTATCAAGCACTCAACCCAGATTTGTATTTCGATAAGTCAAATTTTCCAACTATCAACGATATCTCATATTTCCCGGGATATAATGATAGTGGATTGTCCCTATGGAGAACAGATGGAAGCGTTTCAGGGACATTTTCTATCAGTGAACCTATTTTCGATCCAACAGATTTTCTTAATCCTTATTTTGGATGGTATTCCTTTAATAATAAAGTACTCTTTGGCACTTATAGTGATTACTTGAGGTTGTATATAACAGATGGTACAAAGGCGAATACTATCAAACTGGATAGTTTTCCTTCAGATATTCCTTTCGGCATTGATAAATTTTATTCGTATGGCGGATACGTTTATTATGTTGCTAATAATAAAACCATTTGCAGAACGAATGGTACTATTAGTGGCACGCAAAGATTAAAAACCCTTCAAGGAGTAGGCGCATTGGGAGATTTTTTCGAGGTCAACGGCGTTTTATATTTACCAGCAAAAGGTAATGCAAACGAAGTTTTTTGGAAGATTGATAACAATGGTACGGTTACATCTGTATTGAAATTCACCGATTTGTCTATTACTTTTAATGCAAATGATCGGTTCACTTCGCATGGCTTGTTGAATGGAAAATTGATTTTTGATGTATGTCTTGATGCGACTTTGCAAAACTTTGAAAACTATGGCAAACACCACCTAATGGCATTTGATGGTACACATGCCTATTATCTAACAAATGCTACTTATACGAATACTTTCAAGAATAATTTTATCTTACTAGAAAACTTTGTCATCAGTAATGGGGTAATGTATATATCATCTCTTTCGTTGGCAGATGGTACTTTGCCAAAAGCAACTTTCGCCAATATTGGGAAAGACTTCGATGAAAATGGCGTTCTCTTTACAAGTCAAGGAAATGAAGGCGATTTAACGGCGATTCTGCAATTTCCGGAAATACAAGCCAATTTACAGTGTGTTTCAGGTCCAATGATTCTAGCTAGTACGGTTAAGCTAAAATCAGTGAATAATAATATTTACACCTGTTTTTCTAGCAATGTGGTTCCATCTGATTTTGATGCGGTTTCAAAAAGCGTTTATCGAATGGATGGCAACTTTGCTTTTGAAAAAGTATTAGACTTGGAACCACCTGCCAGCCCTATTTTAATTCTCATGAATGCCGTTTCTTTTGATGAAGACGGCAAAATTTACGGCGTTACAGGCGTTGCTAATGATGATTTAACATCGTTTGAAATCAATGTCAGCATGTCTGATGGAATCACCTCAGGAGATGGAGATATGTTTGAAACACTTGTCACATCAGACCCTTCTTTCTTTTTTCAACTATATGAAGGCGGTATTGGAATGTATAAAGAGAAATTGTATTTTTATATTAAAGATGCAGCAAATATTACCTTGGATAAATTTTTAATGTGCGAGGCAGATCCAATGACAAAAACTGCCAGAATCATACAACCTCACGCAGATTTGGCAAAAATTGTAGATATAGATATTACAAGAAATGATGGAATTTTGATTACGGGATTTAACCAGCCAACGCAAGTAGAAAGACCCGGTACTAGTTTGTGGTTCTATAAAAATAACGAACTAACTTCTGTGACAACTAATCTAAAAGAGTCTATAAAAATTTATCCAAATCCAACATCTACATATATTCAGATTGAAATGCCGAAAGAGTGGTCTATGGATAATACCGTTACAATATATAATTCTATTGGCACACTGGTTTTTAAACAATTCTATGATAATGGAGAAGTACAAATTCCTGTAACATCTTTCTCATCTGGTGTATACATAATTGAAGCTACTCATAACGGAGAGAAAACTATGGGGAAATTTATTAAGGAATAATGGCTTAGTGTTTTTTATGTACGATTTCAACTTTAAAATATTGCCAATAATACGGTTGTAATAAACTCCAACATAAACCCTTGATGGCACTAAAACAGAATTTGTAGATTTTTATATAAATAAACACTAAGTAAGGAATGTGTAAGGCTACTTTTACCCTGCATCAGCATTAGAAATTACTGCAAGAAAATTCTACTTCCAATCTATTTCTGTCCTCAACGTAGTTCACTACGTCTTAGAGAGAATTATAACAAGATGAATTATAGAGTAGTTCACTAGTGTTCACGTGTCGACATGTGAACAGGGAATTGGATTTTACTAATGGACTATTTTATCATATTTTCTTCTAAAAATTAGTTTCGACTAAATCATTGCCATATAAATTCTCTACTTGCATATGCC
>JAIBAX010000010.1 GCA_019694955.1 Chitinophagales bacterium
GTTGATGTCTATCGTTTCCGGCAATAAAATGCATATCTTATTTTTTTATCAAGATACGAAAAAGTTAAGTTGATTTATGCTATTTTTACCAACAGATTGTGGGAGGTATTTTCACAGTCTGCCGTTAGCGGCATTTTTAGACAGACCATATGAACAATCATCTATTTACTGAAATTGATAAATTTGACAAATGGGCTCAATCTCAATATGACATACCACAAGATGACATTGGCGGTGAATGGGAGTGCAATTATAACGATTGGGAAAATATCTACAAAACATTTGAAACATTTATCAATACTACTGACCCAAACAAGTTGACATCAATTGAAAAAGACAGACTTCTATACATTATAGCAAGGGACAACGAAATGGAAAACTTGTCAAGACTTTTGGACGAACAATTCTTAATAGTTTTATCAGAGCATTCAATTTCCCATGGACATAGAGATGATAAATGGCAATTAGCTGTTCAACTTTACAAATTGACAGACAAGAAAAAGGCGATATCACTTTTAGATAAATTAGTTAACGATGAAGAAGAATATGTAAATAGACGGTCTTTGATGGAGCTTGCAAAGTTAAAGTCAGACAAAGTGGAACATTATGCTGAGAGGTTTTGGAACAAGGACAAATATGCAGACATGGAAGAGTATCAAAAGATTGCAGTTCTTCATTCTTTAAAAATGGTTAATTCAAAGCTATTAGACAATTACCTAAAATTAGCACAACAGAGTGGACAGAAATATTTGATACAAAATGCAAATCAAATTGAAAAAGAGAAAAACTGCCTGTAATCGAGTAGACGGCCCTGCCGATTTCTCGACAGGGTGCGCGGCTCACACCACCGTACGTACGGGTCACATATACGGCGGTTCGCCAATAGATGGGGATAGTTGTAAGTATAACGCTAAAAAGGATACATAACCTCGCTTTCTTAGTCGCTCCAAAGTAATGGTCGTTCCTGTTCGTCAGTACCGACCTTTGCAGTCTTGCTTCCTTCAGTGCATGGCTCACCCATACCACCTCTTCGCCAACTGCCAAACCGTTGTGGTAATGCATCCAAATGACTTCAACAGAAATAAAACTTGTGTGCCAGGCTAAAAATTTGTAACTTTAGAGAATGAAAAAAAGTGTAAAAATAGGACTTGATTTTATTATTGACAAACTGACCAATTCTATTGAAAATGTAGTAACAGGTGCAATGCATGTTGGTGGACGAATTATGATTATTGACACAATTGCCGCATTAAAATTGTTAAATAAATATTTTCCATTATGAAAACAAAATCCAAAGAATTAGATGTAGATTTTATTGGTGGACAAGATAAACCGCTGACAAAAGAAGAACAATCTGCTATTACTGCTTTTATCAAGCAACTAAAAGAGAAACAAAATAAAAGTGGCAAACAAAAGTCTTTAAAATCAGACAAAGAACTTGCATAACAACACTACCGCTAATCGAGTAGACAAGCCCTGCCGTCTACTCAACAGGGTGCCAGGTCACGTATACGGCGGTTCGCCAACGGATAAGAATAGTTGTTGTTACTAAAAAATTTACCACCTTGCAACTTGCTAAACCTTTGGGGCTAAGGGACTTTAACCCTCCGGAAAATAAAAGAACACACCCACTAATAAGCCACCAAAAAAATTGAATCCTCCAAATAAATTTGCATCTTTAAATTTTTTCAATAACTTTAACAAGCGTGTGGCGAAGCGCACACAAGCGCTTGGCAAAAAAGCGGGTTCAATGGTTGATTGAACATTCTACCTCGTATCAACGTTTGTACTTGGTCGACAGTTTAGTACTTCGAAATCCGCTTCTTCGCCAAGCCCCAAACCTTTAGACGTAGCTATGAAAGAGCCTAGACTATATGTAGATTTTAACGAAATGATTGAGGATGATTTGGTTCTTCTTTCCAAAACTGACTTTAAACTTGATTCCGATGGAAATAGGATTGAGTTAATTGCTGGTGCAAAAGTAAAAATTTACATGGATGATATAGATGACAATGGAGAGGAAGATAATTTGATTGCGGATGGTATTGTTGAGGAAAATATTTATAGAGAGAAATATAGCTGGACTTCAGTATGTAAATGGAATTGTCGAATAGATAAAAAAGGTATATTTCACGAATCTGATTTAGATTAAAATATGTTTTGGAAAAAGTCAAAGAATAGAAAAAGCTTCAAATGTTCAAAATGCGGAGAAGTGCATGATCAGTTACCAGCGCTTGCATTTTTGACACCTGATTATTACGGGTATTTGAATGACGAGGACAAAAAGAATATTGCTGAAATTTCAGATGATTTTTGTGTAATAAAACACCCCGAACAGACTGACAGATTTATTCGCACAACAATGACTCTTCAAATTATCGATGCATGTGAGGATTTAGATTATGGAATTTGGGTTTCTGTAAGTGAAAAAACCTTTGACGAATACAAAACTGATTTTAAAAATAACATTGAAGGAAAAACATACTTTGGACGGATATGTAATGAAATTCCTGAATACAGAGAAAGTACACTTGGACTTCATGTAAATGTCGTGACAAAATCAAATGGAATTCGACCAGAAATAATACCGCATGAATCGGGACATGAATTGATTAAAGATTGGGAAAAAGGAATTACAATTTCAGAAGCAGAAAGAAGAGTTCAAAACATGATGAATAACGTTGGGTAATCGAGTAAACGGCTCTGCCAAAACTCGACAGGGTGCGCAGCTCGCAACATCGTACGTACAGGTCACATATACGGCGGTTCGCTAATGGATGGGGATACAGCTCTAATGAGGATACAGCTAATAAGGATAATCGTAAATGAAGGTTTGTAGCCTGCTTCAACTTTTCGTGTAACTTGACAGAAAATCACCCGCAATCCCTTGCTGACCATGCCGCCACCGATAGCCTTCATGCTAAAAAATCTCTGCAAATATTGTTAATTGTACCATAATTTGTATTTTTGGGACAAATAAAGAGAATATGGGACAAAATGCACCACTTTATCATTTGGAAAAACTTCCACCGCTAAGAGAAAAAGTGGAAACCATTGAAATTCTTAGACAAACAAACAAATCCACTGCTGCACTAGCTGAATTGAAAGGTATTGCCAAGACAATTCCAAACCAAGCAATGCTGATTAATGCTATAGTTTTACAGGAAGCGAAAGATAGTTCAGAAATAGAAAATATTATTACAACCCAAGATGAGCTTTATAAAGCATTGACTGCTAATAAGGCTCGTATTTCTCCAGAGACCAAAGAAGTTGTAAATTATCTTAGAGCAATATTTCATGGATATGACCTTGCTAAAAGTCAAGGATTTTTAAGAGTAAATGACATTATTCGTATTCAGCAAGAACTCGTTGATAATACAGCAGGGATTAGAAGTACTCCTGGAACTGTTTTAAAAAATGATACGACTGGGGAAATAGTTTATACCCCACCACAAGACAAAACAGAAATACTTGACTTACTGACAAATTTTATTTACCACTTTAATCAACAAGATGATTTGTCCCCATTGATAAACTTGGCAATATTGCATTACCAGTTTGAAAGCATCCACCCCTTTTATGACGGTAATGGTAGGACTGGTCGGATTTTAAACATCTTGTATTTGATACTTAACGAATTGATTGATGTTCCAATTTTATATTTGAGTTCCTATATAATTGCTAATAAACCAGAATACTATCGGTTGTTGAATCAAACTAATCGGAAAGGAAAATGGGAAGAATGGATAATGTTTATGCTTAAAGCAGTCGAAAGTACTTCAAAAGATACCATCACAAGGATTACTAATATTAAAAACCTCCTTGATTCGACAATAATTATCGTTCAAGAAAAAACTCCAAAGTTATATAGAAAAGAACTGGTTGAATTACTATTCGAGCAACCATATTCGAAAATTGAATTTGTGGTAAATAAATTAGGTGTGGAAAGAAAAGCCGCTTCCCGATATTTAAAAGAACTTGAAAATATCGGAATTGTTGAATCTCAGAAAGTTGGTAGAGAAACTTTGTATATAAATAATGAATTAATTGAAATACTGAAACAATAATACACAAACCACCAATCGAGTAGTTCGGCTCACCACTGCACATATACTGTGGTTCGCCCATGGATGGGGATACAGCTCTAAGGTTCATACCATTTGGCAATAAAACCAAGTTTTGCTAAGTCCATTGATCTACGAAAGCATCCATGAACCAAATAGGATTATTTGCCGCAATCCTATCGTCGAGGGAGTGGAATTGGCGTTCTGTCTATGTCTCTGGTAATAAAATGCGTGTTTCTTTTATTATCAAGATATGAAAAAGTAAAGATGATTTATGCTATTTTTACCATGAGATTGTGGTGGTTTTTCAACAAACTATCCCGCTAAAGTGGAGTCTGAGTTTTGCCCAATTTTAAATCGACAACATGGACATTAAAGAAATACCGATTGACAAGCTAAAGGACATTGAACTTTTTGACATTATTATTTTGCATCACGGTTTTGAAACATACAACCCTGACTATTATTTTATAGTTGAAACGGGAACTAAGGAAAATGTCGGACGATTTAAAATCCAATTCACCCATTGCTTTGACCTGACCTATAGACACAAATTTGCCGACATTAAATTCCCTGACCTAATTCGTAAGTCTTGGACGGATGACTTAATTTCCTCTGATGTTCCTCAAAATGAAAATGCCTATTGGTGGGGACAAGGTTTTACAAATGCTTATCCAGGGTTTTCTTACGATCCCGATAACGTAAAAGCAAAAGAAATGGCAGAAATTACAGGCAGACCTATGTATGCGATCCATTTGGAAACAGACCATTATGAAATAAATTTTGTGTTCCACGACTTTAGATATATATTTCTAAATCCAGACACATCTATTTCAGACAAAGTATTTATTCCGACCAAAGACTTTAAATTCAAGTGAGAAAAACTTAGCACAATCGAGTAGAAGGCCCTGCCAAAACCACCAACTGGCAACTAATTATCTAGAAGAACAATTTAGAGCAGAAACAGAAGAATGTGATATTCGTTATACATATTTTGAGAGAATTTGTAAAATATGTGAAACAAAACAATTAAACCCTGAAAAAGCGTTAGACTTTGTAGCGAAAGGAAATTATACAAAATAGCTATGAGGCACGGAATTTTTCTCCCGCAGACGTAGTATAACTACGTTGAGGACAGAAAAATGAGTACAGAAATAGATATGAAGTAGAATTTTCTTGCAGTAAATTTCTAATGCATTTTCTGGGTTAATAAATGATATCCTGAACGAAAGTATCTAACTTGTATTTTACCTGCTATAACATATCGAAAATGTGATAAAGGGATTTACAATTCACTACACATTCGCTGCTTATCGCATTAATATAAAAAATGTCAATAAAACAGCACATCTACTCTACAACAAACTTACCCCAAGCGTATCCTTGCGGACTCTCCAAAACATACATATACATACCACTACCCCAATCCTGAACATCTATTGCAGTAAATCCTCCTGAAACTTTCCTGCTCATCAGGTTTGTTCCATTCATGCTATAAACACTCAATACCATCTCTGCTGAACTAGATTTATCCCATTCTATCAAGGCTTTATTTTTGGTAGGATTCGGATAAATTTTGGAAGAAATCTTAGGAAGTTCTTGTTCAATAACTTTAGTTAGTATTGCGAGTTCATTCAATGTTTCATTTGTCGTAATCGGTGGGTTGAAATCAAAATATATATCGGCCTTATTGGTGAGTTGCGTGCCGGGTTGTGCACCTTCTTTGAGTTGTATCTTATACTTTAAATATCCCTGGCTTCTCAAGTCATCTTCAGAAGAGGGCGATAAACTTATATTATTTAAGGCAAACCTAACCACATTGTTCTCAATAAATAAGTGACGATTCATGTATTCATGATTATAATCGGGAGATGCACCTACTACCTCAAAGGTACGCATGTCAAATTGCTCGTCGATGGTATCTATAATCAAGACGTTGGAAGCGTTATAATTGCCCGTATTTTGAAATCGGATCGTATAAGTAAATTCCTTGTTTTCAATATCAGTAAGACCTTGCTCACCCATTCCTTCCGGACTTACCAATTTATCATTGGGATCCCATGAGCCAACCACGACTTCTTTCAACTCGACGAAATTATTGGATGGTTGTGCATCGTTTTTCGGAAGCAATTCATAATAGCTTTTCAAGGTATCGCCAATACTGACTGTTGTAGGTACTTTAACGGTACAATCCAATACCCATTTCTGTAATGGGTCACTTTCAACAGTAAAATAATATGCCCCGTCAACAATTGAATCAATATCTGGGTAGGTTTCTAAATTGGTTAATCTTTCATCCGGCTTCCATATCAATGTGTTTGTTTGGACTGAATCCGTAAAATTATTTACAAGAACGTGTTGAACGTGTTCAAAACCGGGACGTGCAACATTCTCGGTAGTTGCTTCAAGGGACATATCTTCCTTTCCATCGATACAATGAATAACAAAATCCTGATAAACCACCGAATCTACCCCTTCTACAGCTTCTACTTCTATATATTCTGGACTTGACACCCATCCCTCTTCCAATCTCGGATAAATCTTATTTAACCCGTTGTGTAAGTTGACATCAAAATCATATTGAACAGAATATGTTACTGGGTCATAATCTATTTTTGGCCAATACACTCTAGGATTAGGTTCTATTAGTAAAGGAGAATATAAGCTTGTTCCGTTTTCATTCTTTATTTCACCCACAAATTTATATTTTGAAAGATTGTTCTTTATCCAAAGAAAAGCCTGATAATCTGGAGTTAACGTAAATGTTCTTTCACGAAATACATAGATTACATCCATGTCCTTATCTTGATCAATATCTTCCAATACTAAAAGAGCCGTTTGCCAATATCCTGAAGAAATAAATTCCATATGTGCCATGGTATCTGGTTTCGGATTAAACTTGATATCATTACCAATAGATTCATTCACAATAAATCCAGCAAATATATCATAATACATATCTCCTTGATCTTCATGGTTAAACTTTTGATCAGAGAATCCAAGGTCAAGATCACCATCCTTATCATAATCAAAATATCCAGTGAAATCAGCAACATTAGGTAACTCAACTATTTGTGGGTGAAGTAGATCAAAAACAGGTTGTGTATTATCCCCAATATTTATATTTATCCTTAAATTACTTGAAGCCTTTATAAAATCAATATTTCCATCATTATTTATGTCAACAGATTTCCATCGATTTTCTAAACTATCCACCTCAAATGTAGGAATGGTATCAAACTTTGCTAATCCATTTTCTATATATTGTGGATATATTTTAAGGTCATAGTAGCTACCATAATTAGGACGAGTTGTAACCTCAAGGTCTAATAATCCATCTCCATTGGCATCTATCAACCCAAGATAAATGATTCCTTGGCTGTATATTTCCGGGTCGTCATTTAGCAATATTTTATCAAAATTATGATTAATTAGTTGGGTGGAATCTTGTAAATAATCAAGATCATAAACCTCCACGTGAAAAATTGGAAATTGACTATTTGATATGTTCTTACCAAAATAAAATAGAGTCTCTTCAGGTCCGCCGTAATAGGCATCTGTAATTTCTGTTTGAATAAAATCTAAGTCTCCATCCAAATCCAAATCTATATATAAGAGTCTAGGCGGAATACTGCCGTCGCCCTCTGACGCAAACATATAGTCTAATTCCCACCAATAATTACTCACCTCTATCACCTGCGCTTTACCATCTACCTGCACCAACGAAAGTGCCGCCAACAACCCTACCGCCATCTTGCTTTTCTGATAGAATGATGGCATTTGCCCCATCTTTAACCGCAACTTACCCAGTAAATGAAGTTTCAATACATCATCAGTAACATTTCTTATTTGTCTAAACAAGTAGCGACATTGCCGCAATATCCGTTGGAAGTGGTAATTTTTCCTCATAGAAAGTAGTTTTTGTACAAAGATAACACCTAACAAACACTTGTTCAATGACAAATTTTTGCATTTGTCGAAAAAAAATACACACTTTACTAAGTAAATAGTATGGAGATTTTAGTATTGAGTACGGGTGTGTATGTCTAATCCCCATTTTCGTATCGCCCCAATATAAAACAAAAAAGGCTACCTCGTGAGTAGCCCTGCAAAACTTCGATTATAACATCTTAATACTCGTCTTCGTTGAAGAGGAAGTCTTCCTTGGTAGGATAATCCGGCCAGATGTCTTCTATGCCTTCATATAATTCTTCTTCGTCTTCCAACTCTTGCAAGTTTTCAATTACTTCGATAGGTGCACCGCTTCTGATGGCAAAATCTATCAATTCATCCTTGGTGGATGGCCAGGGCGCATCTTCTAAGTAAGTGGCTAATTCAAGCGTCCAATACATACTACAAATTTTTAAAACTTTAATTTACAATTTTTCTTCCTATTTTTTAAAAGTATATATCAAATCTTATGCACAAATGCATTTTTGGCAGAAAAAAAATTTAGGAAGTTTTCCACGCTACTTCTTCTACCATATACACCTTCGCAAAATAGCGGGCGAATGTAAAAAGAAAATCTGATAAACGATTTAAATATTTTACTATATTTTTATCCACACCCTCCAATTCATCCAACGCCACTACTACCCTTTCGGCTCTTCTACACACACAACGCGCCACATGACAATGCGATACAGAAGCATGACCACTAGGCAATATAAAAAATTTCAACTCCGGCAAAATCTGGTCCAACTCGTCAATAGCCGCTTCCAACTCGCTGATAAAAGTTTCTTTTATCTCCGGCAATGGGTAAGTATTATCCGAGCCTGCCGCCAAATGAGACCCAATGATAAACAACTCGTTTTGAATAGCAATAAAATATTCCAACCATTCCGCATCTTCAATATAACCCATCACCACCCCCAAGCAGGAATTTAGTTCATCCACATTTCCATAGGATTCAATACGAATATGCGCTTTCGATATCCTGGTACCGCCTACCAAAGAAGTAGTACCACCATCGCCTTGTTTTGTGTATATCTTCATTTTATTAAATTTGTCAATAGTCAGTTTGGTTTGCCACGAATGCACGAATAAGTTTTTAGTCATTAGTCATAAGTCATTAGTAACAAAAGCCAGTGAACAGTAAGCGACATTCCCAATGCGAACCATCTTCAAATGCTCACATTCCCAAATTTTCAAATTCCCACATCCCACTAAACTATCTTTGCCACGAATGCACGAATGAGTTTTAGTCATTGGTCATAAGTCATTAGTAACAAAAGCCAGTGAACAGTACAGCAACATTCCTAACGCACATTGTGACAGTTGTCAAAACCCAAATTTCCGCAAACTGTGAACCGTGAACATTTTCCCATTCTCAAATTTCCAAATTTCCATGAACTGTGAACCGTCAACCGTGAACAAAATTCGTCCAGCGATATTCGTATTGCACACTGCGACTGTTGTCAAAACGCAAATCGCCGTGAACCGTCATCCGTGAACATTCCCACATTTTCACATTCTCAAATTCCCACATCTCCAAATTGCCATGAACTGTGAACCATGAACAAAATTCGTCCAGCGATATTCGTATTGCGTCTTGCGACTGTTGTCAAAACGCAAATCGCCATGAACCGTCATCCGTGAACATTTTCACATTTTCACATTCTCAAATTCCCACATCTCCAAATTGCCATGAACTGTGAACCATGAACAAAATTCGTCCAGCGATATTCGTATTGCGTCTTGCGACTGTTGTCAAAACGCAAATCGCCATGAACCGTCATCCGTGAACATTTTCACATTCTCAAATTCCCACATTTCCAAATCTCCATGAACTGTGAACCGTGAACCGTGAACCGTGAACATTCCCACATTTCCAAATCTCCAAATTGCCATGAACCGTGAACCGTCAACAAAATTCGTACAGCGATATTCGTATTGCACACTGCGACTGTTGTCAAAACGCAAATCACCGTGAACCGTCAACCGTGAACCGTGAACAACTTGTCCACTTTCCGAATCTGATCATTTGCCTTGTCCGTTTCTATCAAACCATCCCTCATGCGAATAATCCGATGCGTATGCAGGGCAATATCTTCCTCATGTGTAACTACTACCAACGTATTCCCGGCTTCATGTATTTGTTGGAATAACTCCATAATTTCGTACGAAGTTTTTGTGTCCAAATTCCCTGTAGGCTCATCGGCAAGTATTAACGAAGGCTTGTTCACCAATGCCCTCGCCACTGCTACACGCTGCCGCTGCCCACCGGAAAGTTCATTGGGTCGGTGCTTCATCCTGTCGCCCAAACCAACCGATTCACAAGCCTGCTCCGCCCGCTCCCGACGTTCCTTTTTTCCCATACCGGCATAAATCAACGGCAAAGCCACATTATCTACTGCCGATAACCTCGGAATAAGGTTAAAAGTTTGAAAAATAAACCCTATTTCTTCATTGCGTACCTTCGCCAACTCATTATCCGACAACTTGCTCACATCGCGCTGCCGCAAAAAATAACGACCCGCAGTAGGCGTATCCAAACATCCTATCAGGTTCATCAGCGTAGATTTACCACTTCCGGAAGGACCCATTAAGGCGACATACTCATTTTTAAGAATCACCATATCAATACCTTTCAACACGGTAAGCACTTCTCTACCCATGTAAAAATCTCTTCTAATATCCTCTAAACGGATGATTTCTTCTTGCATTATGTTCTTTTTACAAATTTGGGTACTTTAAAAAACTGCTCATCTTTCAGTGGTGCATTCATCAGCGCCTCTTCCCTTGTAATCTCCTGTTTTACAACATCTTCTCTAAACACATTTACCGCTTCATTCACATAAATAAGCGGTTCTATTCCTTCGGTATCAATCTCATTCAACTTTTCCATGAAGTTGAACATCTTCTCCAAATCTCGCTTAATTTCTTCCTTGCCTTCCTCAGAAAACGCCAATTTGGAGAGCCTCGCCAACTTATCTATCAATGCATCATCTACTTTCATTGCATAAAAATAAGGGTATTTTGGTTCTGTACAAGTTAAAAAGTGTTTTCATATATGCCACACTTTCGAAGTGCGGCATATTTAGTTTTATTAGATATAGATTATGATGTTTTAGCAGCTTATAATTATTTGGGTGCCTGCTACGCACCGCGCTATCCGCCATACACGGTATTGGCTCCTATCGCTGGCACAAATACATCGTTTACAAAATACTGCTCTCAAAAATAGCATGTTGCTTTCAAGAATATATTTTATTGACACATATTCCTTATCTTTGGGTGAGATAACCTTAAAAATTGTCCCCCTAATAAGAAAATACAAAATGAAAAATAGTATACTATTCGTTTTTATAATATTCTCCTTTCAAGCATATGCCCAGTCAGGTTGGCATTCATTAAATGAAATTCCTAAAAACTGGACAATGGTGGAGCGAGACAGTTTAGGCTACTTAGTGTATAATCCTTGTAACGGGAACACCCCAAAGATCACCATAGATAGCGGATATATAACCATATTTTGGCAACTAGATGCTCCTACTAAACTATCCATCGATAAATTCGCTATAATAATCGGCAATAAATCATTCTATATCAATACATATGATGATGGTGAAAGCACAGAATTTACAGCATCATTAAAGGATAACCAACAACAATTAGTACTTTGGACTTTCGGAGATTTTAAATGGGTAATGATTCCCGCGGAACTTGAAAATAGTTTTAGGACAATAGACAATCCATGTCCAAATGAAATGAAACAGGAGAAATCTTTCCTTCCATTAGAATTTTAATAAACATTAAATATTCTTCAGATGTGCCACACTTTGAAAGTGTGGCACATCTATACTAACAACAAATCCATATAATTTTGAATTTTGAACCCTAAATCACCAATGATATTACAGCTTTTTCCTATTTTCGCAACATGGAACGCGTATTAAGTGGCATTAGGTCAACAGGTCAACTACATTTAGGCAATTATTTTGGTGCCGTAAAGAATTTTATAGAGCTTCAAAATACGCATGAGTGCTATTTTTTTGTAGCGAATCTACATGCATTAACCACCCACCCTGACCCAAAACAGCTCGCCAAAAGTGTCAAAACGGTTTTGGCAGAATACATTGCCTGTGGTATCGACCCAAACAAAGCAACCCTATTTGTTCAAAGTGATGTGCCGGAAATAAGCGAACTTTATACGCTGTTGAACTCGATGGCATACAAAGGCGAACTGGAGAAATGTACTTCTTTCAAGGAAAAAATTAAAAAACACCACGAAAACATCAACGCCGGGTTGCTCACGTATCCCGTACTGATGGCGGCAGATATCCTCATACACCGTGCGCATAAGGTGCCCGTTGGTAAAGACCAAGAGCAGCATCTAGAAATGACCCGTAATTTTGCCGTTCGCTTCAATCACCGCTATGGTGTAGATTTCTTCCCTGAACCACAAGCTTTTGATTTCTCCGGCAAACTGGTGAAAGTACCCGGCTTAGACGGCTCTGGAAAAATGGGCAAATCGGAAGGAGCCGGTAATGCCATCTTCTTAAGTGATGATGACGAAACAATAAGGGATAAGGTAAAAGCGGCAAAAACAAATTCGGGACCTACTGAACCAAATTCAATAAAATCAATCGAAATAGAGAATCTGTTTACTTTGATGAAACTCGTTTCCACCCCAGATGTAGTGAAGTTTTACGACGACAAATACAATGATTGCACCATAAGGTACGGCGACCTAAAAAAACAACTCGGTGAAGATATCATCAAATTCGTACAACCAATTAGAGAAAAAATCGTAGATTTCGAAAATAATGATGCCCTGTTGGCAGAAATTGCGCAACATGGAGCAGAAAAAGCCAGAAAAAGTGCCAAAGCAACTTTAGATGGCGTTAGGGAAATAATGGGTTTAACAAGCATTTGGCAATAGAAAAGGTATGGCTACTAAAAAAGGAAAAACAATCAAGCACATCGCCGTTGCGGGTAACATCGGTTCAGGAAAATCAACACTTACTGAAATGTTGGCCAAACATTACGGATGGACACCACGGTATGAGGATGTGGAAAACAACCCTTACCTCAATGATTTTTATGGCGACATGCCCCGATGGTCGTTCAACCTCCAAGTGTATTTCCTGAATAGTCGCTTACAACAAATCGTTGAAATACAACAAGGAGACGAAACAGTTATTCAAGATAGAACCATCTATGAAGATGCCCATATCTTTGCACCCAACCTACATGAATTGGGCTTAATGTCGAAAAGAGATTTTGAAAACTATATCAACCTTTTCAGAACCATTTGCCGACAAATCAGCCCACCGGATTTATTGATTTTCTTAAATTCTTCCCTTTCAACGTTGGTAACGCAAATTGAAAAAAGAGGTAGACCCTATGAAGACAATATCCGTTTGGATTACCTCAAACAACTCAACCAATACTATAATAACTGGATTGAAAATTATAAGGAAGGTCCTCTTTTAATCATCAATGTTGATGAGCTAAAATTTGCCGACAACCCCGAAGACTTTGGCGAAGTCATCAATAAAATTGATGCTGAGTTGTTTGGCTTGTTCTAACTATCAGGCGACTGGCTTTTATTCTAGCAAGTAGACTTCTTTGCTATTTTTTAAAATAAGAATAGGGATTCTTTTTATTACCTTTGCACCATGGAAAATATCCGCAACTTCTGTATTATCGCTCATATCGACCACGGCAAAAGTACTTTGGCCGACCGTTTATTGGAAATCACAAAAACGGTTTCAGACCGTGATCTTCAAGCGCAAACTTTAGATGATATGGATCTTGAACGTGAACGCGGTATCACCATAAAAAGTCATGCCATCCAAATGGATTATGTTTCTCGTGGTACAAAATGGGTTTTCAACCTCATAGATACCCCCGGACATGTGGACTTTTCCTATGAAGTTTCTCGTTCTATTGCCGCTTGCGAAGGGGCACTTCTGTTAGTTGATGCCACTCAAGGTATTCAAGCACAGACCATTTCAAATTTATACCTCGCCATTGACAATGATTTGGAAATCATCCCTGTCGTCAATAAAATTGATATGGACGGTGCAATGGTGGAAGAAGTGAAAGATCAAATTGTTGAATTAATCGGTTGTAAACACGAAGATATCCTCGAAGCCAGCGGAAAAACCGGAAAAGGTGTACAAGAACTTCTTGAAGCCATCATCGACCGCGTTCCTGCACCAAAAGGCGACCCAAATGCACCGCTGCAAGCCCTGATTTTCGACTCAGTCTTCAATTCTTTCAGAGGCGTTATTGCCTATGTAAAAATTATCAATGGCACACTAAAAAAATCTGATAAAATAAAATTCGTCAATACCGGAAAAGAGTATGCTGCTGATGAAGTGGGCATTCTCCGAATGAAACCGGAGCAACGCGATGCCATCAGCGCCGGAAATGTTGGCTATATCATCACCGGAATAAAAGTCTCCAAGGAAATAAAAGTGGGTGATACAGTCACTTTGACGAATAACCCGTGCGCTACTGCCATTCAGGGCTTTGAAGATGTGAAGCCAATGGTTTTCGCCGGTATTTATCCCGTTGATACCGAAGACTATGAAGACTTAAGAGACTCTTTGGAAAAACTACAACTGAATGACGCCTCCTTGGTATGGGAACCTGAAACTTCTTTAGCATTAGGATTCGGATTCCGTTGCGGATTCCTAGGTCTTCTACACCTTGAAATTGTTCAGGAAAGGTTGGACAGGGAATTCGATATGTCAGTAATTACTACTGTTCCGAATGTTTCTTACTATGCTTACCTGAAAGACAAAACAAAAATCGTTATCAACAATCCTTCCGAGCTTCCTGAACCCAATTATTTGGATTATGTGGAAGAACCTTTCATAAAAGCACAAATCATCTCAAAACCCGATTATATCGGCAGCATTATGAAGTTGTGCATGGACAAACGCGGTATCCTAAAAAATCAAGTGTACCTCACTCCTACTAAAATCGAACTTACCTTCGAGATGCCGTTGGCAGAGATTGTATTTGATTTCTACGATATTCTAAAATCTATCTCCAAAGGATATGCCTCTTTTGATTATCATATGATTGACTTCCGCGAATCAGATTTGATAAAATTAGATATTAAACTCAATAACGAAAATGTTGATGCCTTATCAGCACTAATTCATAGAAGCAAAGCTTATGATTTCGGTCGCAGACTTTGTGAAAAATTGAAAGAGTTGATACCCAGACAACAATTCATGATTGCCATTCAAGCGGCGATTGGTCAAAAAGTCATCGCAAGAGAAACCATCAGTGCCATGCGTAAAGACGTTACCGCCAAATGTTATGGTGGTGATATCAGTCGGAAGCGCAAGTTGCTGGAAAAACAAAAGAAAGGTAAAAAGAAAATGCGCCAAATAGGAAAAGTGGAAGTACCACAACAGGCATTTTTGGCGGTTCTTAAACTCAACGACTAACCAAAAACATGGAAATATCTCACCAATAGCAGTGTTTTTTACACAAAAAATTCTTGTTGGTACATCATTTGTCGGAAATTGCCCATGAGAAAATTACTGTTTAGCGTAATTCTAATATGCGCCATTGTACCATGCTTTGCTACGAATGGCATGGCAAGACCATTTATCAATAAGGACACCACCTTATATACCGGAAGCAATGATTCCTCCTTTTTGATAATTGCCTTCACGGGTGGATTTACAGGAAAAGGTGAAGTAAAGCCGGAAATAGGTGACTATGCCGGAACGACGGGTAAAATTGTCAATAAGGTTAGGCGATTCTCTTATCATAAAGACATAGACTTTCATGGGCTTGTTATTGGCAGTGGTCTGACGCAACGCAAATCAATAAAGAATGCTATTCATTACATCGAGACACATGCTGATACAAATACGGTCATTTATGCTTATGGCTATAGCTGGGGTGGTGATTTTGCGGTGGAGTTGGCAGAAAAATTGCACAAAAAACATCAATCAATAGAACTGCTTTTTACGGTGGATGCCACAGATGGTCCTTTCCAAAACCTTACCGTACAGACAAAAATTCCGGATAATGTCCGTACGAACTACAATTACTATCAGACAATGAATTTAGGAAGTTCTAGTGCTTCAAATTTTGTATTAAAAAGTAGGAAAGGTCTCAATGTAGGTTCGCTAAACTTACCCGGCTCCAATGGAAAACCTAATAAAGCAAGAAATAAAGAAAAAACTGCCGTGGTAAATTGCAATATGACCAAAAGAGATGGTACTTACCACACGAATATTGATGAAAAAGTGCAGGAAAAAATTGAAGGCGAGATCATAAAAAACATCTCTTGGCGTTTAAAAAATCATGCCCTCTCCTCCCGCAAATAATTTTCTATAAACCCACTAATCACCATCAAGGCATTTTCGAAAGTTTTGTTGTTGTTGATGATAAGATCAACATTATCAATAAAAGGTTGGATATAACTTTCATAACTTGGAAAAACATGCTTCTCGTAGCGATACAATACGTCCTCCAAAGGATAGTTCCTTTCTATCTGATCTCTTTTAATCCTTCTAATTAATTTTAAATGCTCTTTTACATCAATAAAGAGTTTCAAATCCATTAAATCGGCAACTTCCTTGAAGTGAAAGATAAAAATCCCCTCCACAATGAGAATGGGTGCATGCCTATATGTGAGCATCTTCGGTGTCACCAAAGCATTATTAAAGGTATATTCCTTAATAGTCAAATCCTCACCGGATGCCAAGCGCAACAAATCCTGAAAAAACCGCTCCCGTTCAAAGGATTCCGGTAAGTCAAAGTTCTTCTCATCATTCTCATCGATGACTTGCTCTTCTCTGGGCTTGTAATAGTTATCTTGGGAAAAAACGCAAATCTGAGATGCTCCAAATGTCTCACGAAGTCTATTGATGAAGGTTGTCTTCCCAGAACCACTTCCACCTGTAATACCAATAATATACGGCTTTACCATACAGCAAAGAAACGCAATTTCTATAATTTTTTAAAACAGTTGCTCAAACTATTCCTAAAAAAATATATTTTTACATAATGACACGACCTATAGTAAAAGTTCCTACATCAGCAATGGAGGTATTTCACATGCTTCCGGAAGGAACGATGTGTCAGGTAATTCAAAAACAACTTGTAATGAGTCCTGCTCCGGAAACCCAACATCAGAAAGTATGTGCAGATATCTATTTTAATATCAGACTTTCCTTAAATAATACGACTTCACAACTCTTCTTCTCGCCCATAGATGTATATCTTGGAAATGATCATATACTTCAGCCAGATATACTATTGATTACCGATAAAAATACCCGTTGTACCGTTAAAGATAAAGGTATTTTTGGCGCACCCGACATTATAATTGAAGTGCTTTCCCCTTCGAGCAAACAAATAGACTTACAAAAGAAGAAGAGAATATATGAAAAATTTGGGGTTCAAGAATATTTTGCCGTTGAGCCAAAAAGCAAAGAAGTTTTACATTTTTTCTTAAATAATGGCAAATATGCTCCAGAATATGTTACCAATAACTTCATTCACTCAAAAGTTTTAGGAAAAGATATCCATTTTTAACTTTTTGCATTGATTTATCTTGTACTCTTCCGTACTTTTGCAAAAAATTATCTATGCAACTGCTGGACGGTAAATTACTCTCCCAACAAATTAAACTTGAAATTGCCGAACAGGTGCGTACTATCAAAATAAATGGCGGTAAGAAACCTTGCTTAGCCGCCATTCTGGTTGGAAACAACGGTGCCAGTGAAACTTATGTTGCCAGCAAGGTAAAATCCTGTCAGGAAGTGGGCTTTGATTCAAAACTCATCAAACTACCAGCAGATACCACTGAACGTGAACTGCTCACCGAAATCAATAAACTAAACAACGATGACCAAGTAGATGGTTTCATTGTTCAGCTGCCACTTCCCAAGCATATACGAGAACAGAAAATCATTGAAGCCATCTCTCCTGAAAAAGATGTCGATGGCTTTCATCCCAACAATATGGGTAAACTGGCATTAGGACTCGATGGCTTTGTATCTGCAACACCAAATGGCATTATTGAAATGCTTAAACGGTACAATATTCCTACCGAAGGGAAGAACTGCGTAGTATTGGGCAGGAGTAATATCGTCGGCACCCCTATGTCATTGCTAATGAGTAGGAAGGCTTATCCTGGAAATGCAACCGTCACGTTGTTACACAGCAAATCAGAACAACTTAGGGAACATTTAAAGAATGCTGATATCATCATCGCCGCCATCGGCATTCCAGAATTCCTCAAAGGTAATATGGTAAAAGAAGGTGCCGTTGTTGTAGATGTAGGCATTTCCCGAGTACCCGATGCCTCAAAAAAGAGTGGCTTCACACTAAAAGGCGATGTCAAATTTGATGAGGTGGCTCCAAAATGCAGTTATATCTCACCTGTTCCCGGTGGTGTTGGCTTGATGACCGTAACTTCATTACTGCTCAACACCCTAAAGGCCGCAACTAGGCGTCATGCTGATAAGTGATTATAAATCCGGGTGCTTGACAATAAAATAAGGATTTAGCAAATCCTCCTTGTTGTATGCCAAAGGTTCATTATTTTCAAATACCAATACTTCCGCACCGGCTTCCATTGCCACCATTTGCCCTGCAGCAGTATCCCATTCCATAGTAGGACCTAAACGCGGATAAACGTCTGCAACACCATCGGCGATAAGGCAAAATTTTAATGAACTTCCGGCAGCAACAAAATCTACTTCAAAATTTGCTTTTTGCTTCTCTACATATGCTAACAGTTCGGGTGTTTGATGGGAACGGCTGCCAACGATTTTCAACAAGCCGTCCGCAGCCAATGCTCTTATTTTCAGTAAAGATGTGTGACCATTCTCTATTTTATATGCTCCCTTTCCTTGCTCGGCATAATAGGTGATGCCTTTCACGGGTACATCAACCACCCCAAAAACAGGCTTTCCGAGGTGTATTAAAGCTATATTTACCGTAAATTCTCCATTTTTCTTAATGAACTCTTTGGTTCCATCCAATGGATCTACCAACCAACAATAGGTCCAGTCTTTGCGTTCAGAATAGTCTAGCAACTTATTTTCTTCTGAGATAATCGGTATTTCGGGATACTTTTCTTGCAGTCCCTTTATGATTACGGCATTGGATTTTTTGTCTGCTTGCGTCAAGGGTGAGTTATCCCCTTTTATTTCTACATCAAAATCTTGGTCGTAGATGGCCAAAGTTGCTTTTCCCGCAGCTTGTGCCAGCGCCACTAAGAAAGGAATGTCTAATTGCATAATTATTTGGTTAATGTAAATTGTTCAAAAGGAAAATTAAAATGGGCGTTTTCAACGGTAGGATTTTCCAGATCCTTCTGACTAAGGACAAGGTCTTTTTCTGGTATCTTCCAATCAATTCCTAATGCAGCATCATTAAAAATGATGCCCCCTTCAGATGCCTTATGATAGAAATTATCGCACTTATAAAGGAACTCTACTTCTTCACTTAGCACGACAAAGCCGTGAGCGAATCCTTGAGGAATAAGCAATTGTGTCTTATTCTCTGCGGAGAGTTCTATGGCCACATGCTGCAAATATGTAGGCGAACCTTGACGAATATCCACCGCCACATCTAATACGCTGCCCTTAATTACTCTAACCAACTTGGTTTGAGCGTAAGGAGGAAGTTGGTAATGAAGACCTCGAAGTACGCCATAACTTGATTTTGAATGGTTATCTTGCACGAATTTATAAGGGATGCCATTTTCAGTAAAAACTCGTTCGCTATAACTTTCGTAAAAAAAACCTCTTTCATCTTCAAACACCCTCGGCTGAATGATCTTCAGATCCGGTATCTTCGTTGGGACTAATTGCATCTCTCAAGAATTTTATTGTATTTTTTCCGTATTTTCTAAATACCCATATCATTACGACAATGATTATATTCATTACTATACCTGCAAAAATGGCTAGGACGAAATATATCCTCTTTGTTTTCTTGTCCCAAGGTAAAGGGTAATATGGCTGATCTATCACCTGAAATACGGGCGTAATATTGGAGAGGTTGATTTTCGCCGCTTCAAAACTTTGAGATGTTGCAAAAAACAAGTTGTTTAAATACTCCTTTTCTTTTAACATTCGATTGGGTTCTACCAAGGGTCTTGCCATGGAAAGATTATGGTTTCTATCTTGAAAATTGGCTATTGCATATTCTAGTTGATATAACCTGCTACGAATGGAGTCCATGCGTTCACTCAGGAAACCGTAGGTCAACTTAGCCTTTTCTGTTGTTTTTTGAATATAAAATTCGCTGATGGCTTGATATAATGCATTACACATTTCGTAGGAAAGTTCCTCGTCTTTTGTATTTACAACGATGGTAAATATCTTTGACTCGTCGTAAGAAATCATAAAATTATTCCCTCTCACATATGATTGTATCAATCCCAATGCACTTACCTGCTCTCTGGTAAATTTATCTACACCTTGAAAATTCTTAAAATACCCTGACTTAAATCCTAAGCCGTAAATAACGGAATAATGATTGGCAAGGTAATCTTCCTGTCCGTAGAGATTGACAGTTTTAAAAAGTGCGTTGGTAATAATTTTATTCGTTCTCGCAAATTGCCGGATTTTCTCCGGATTAAAGATAAGATTTTGTGAACCAAAATTTCCCAAACCAGCTTGAGTTGGAGTAATACTTCCCAGTGCACTGGGGTCTCCCATTTCCTGATTGATTAAAAAGGTAATTTTAGCAGTGTAGTTTGTCTCAAAATTTTTGGTGTATTTATTAGCAAAAAACAAAAATAACAAAGGCATGACGGGCATCATCCACCATAATCGAAGCCCTAAGCGGAATACATCCCAAAATATGCGTATGGCATTTTTCAGGGTATCCTGAAAATTGCTATTTTCTTCTTCTACATATTCTATATCTGAATGATCTTCCAATCTAATCTTTTGAATTTTTAATTAAGAAATATAATGTCAGCACAGATGCCGTTGTTGCTACCGTTGATTGGAAAAATGCCAAAAAGTCAAACCGCTTTTTCTGTTTTCCCGGAGAACCGCTGACGTGTTGAATTTCATTTTTTGTCTTCTTCGGCATTTTTTGAGGAACGACAATGGTTGCGCCTGATTCAACCCTCGGAAACATGCGTTTTATAAAAATAAAACGGGTATCTTTTATTTCACCATTTTGGTATAATACGTAAGTATCTTTCTTCCGAGACAAGGAATGGAATCCTGCTGCATATTTCTTAACATAATAGCTGGCATTTCTCCTACCAATATAGGGAACCTTTATAGTATTGTCTGGAAAATTCACTTTATTTGACCGAAGTATATCTACGTTCATAGTCGAATCCAAATAATAAACCAATGAATCATGGGAAAGGTAGTTTAATCCTTTATTAGGATCGTCCATTCTTAGTTTATCATAGGTATATTGAGTGGCGCCCATGATGGTTACAACATTCTTAACAGTAGGAATTATAATAGTGTCACCTTCTTTCAATACGAAATTGTATTTGGATTTCTTTCTTCTTAAAGCCATGTTTAAATCCATGACAATTCTACCAATATTATCTTCTTTGCGAATCACTTTAGCACCTTCCGGAAAGGCATATGCTGTTAATCCTCCCGCTCTTTCAATGATGGCTGCTAGTTTATCATTTTTGGTTTCTAAGGAATACTCTCCCGGATAGGTTACCTCTCCTACCAGCACTACATTCTTCTGAAGGTCAAATTCAGGTATCGAGCGTACAAAAATCTGGTCATAAGGGGATAGCTTATATGAAGTGGCAACTGCATCTGAAGCATAGTCTTGACCAATTTTAAGGATTTCTATTTTTATCTTTGTTGGCGTAGATTCCATGACCGATTCTTCAAAATTTGAGATTCTGGATATCTCTACTCTGTTTACTGCTGCTTCTAACTTCAACCCACCCGACAAAGTAAGCACATCTGCCAAGGTCATGTTATCTGTGTAAGAGTAAGTGCCTGCCTGCTTAACCGCACCGAATGTCTTTACATTAAAATACTCCAGAAATTGGGCGTTGGAGAATATAACCACATGATCCTTTCTTTGAAGTTTTATGTCAGCCAAATTTCCAAAATTGTTATCTGGATCTAGGCTAAAGGATATCACTTCCTTAGATTGGTCAGGCTTTAATCTGTAAATAAAACCTTTATTCAAGTAAGCAGACTCATTTACACCGCCGCATAATAACAATAAATCTCGCAATGATAGGTCTTTCCATAATTCGAAAATACCTGCATTTCTCACTGAACCTGCTATGCTAACGACATTTTCCAGTTGGAAGGATAAGTTTGACAAAATATTTACCTCATCATTTTCCTGAAGTGTTATCTTGTTCAAAGCTAGTAACTGATTGGAAGTATCAAGTTTTACTGGTATATAAGAAACAGTATTATTAGCCTTATTCGTTCTGGTAATATATGCCCTTTCCAAATAGGCAGAAGGTTGTAATCCACCGGATAAGAGAATAACATCTCTTAATGTTAACGACTCCTGCATCGGAAATACTCGTGGATTCCTTACTGCACCTTTAACAGATATTCCGGATAAATCTGTGAAATAGGAACTTGAGAATACCTCCAACTTATCTCGTCTTACTAAAGACAAGTTATTGGAGGAAGCAGGGTTTTGTAAGATTTCCTTTAAATTGATTTTAAAGATATCTTTAGAATAATCGTCATTGGTTCTAGTAAGATATGCAACATCTAAATATACATCATCTTTTAGGCCTTGGGCTTTCGCAATGACATCCGTAACGCGCTCTCCTTCTACAAACTCATAGTCTCCCGGCATTAGCACTGCACCTACAACATTAACATAGTTTTTAATGCCTTCCGGTATTTGGCGTACAAAAATCTCATCTCCATTAAGCAATGGCACTCTGCCTTTTATTTTACGGATACTGTCAAGATTAGCATCTAATAAAACGGCCTTATCATTCACATACCTTTTTATCTGTATGCTTCCGGTAAAAGCATTTGCCTTAAATCCGGCAGCATAAGTGATCAGATCTTCAAATGCCTCATTTTCAAGCAATTCATAAATTGCCGGACGCATCACTTCTCCGTATATCTTTACCAGTTTCTTTGCGGGTGGTACATATAAATAGTCGTTATTTTCAAGATAAATATTCCCTACTTTGTCTGGCTCCAACAAGTATTTGTATAAGTCAAACCGTTTTACAATTTCACCATTTCTTTTTATTTGAATATTTCTAACACTTCCAATTTTAGTTGGTCCTCCGACATACGATAAGATATTATAAGCACTGTTTAGTGCAGGAACTGAATATGTTCCGGGTTGTTCAACTTCTCCGACGATATTTACATTAATGACCCTCGAATAAACCAACGTAATATCTATTTGGCTGCCATTTAAGTTATAAAACTGAGAATACCTGTTGGCAATAATTTCCTTAGCCTTCTTATAAGTAATGCCTTTTAAATATATTTTGCCGATGAACTGTGGTTGAATATATCCTTCTCTTTCTACTTCGAAGACCTGATTATAATCTGTATACCCCCAAATAACGATATTAATGATATCTCCGGCACCAATAATATAATCTTCTGAAGGTCTGATATCAGTAGCACTCTGATATATTTTTTGTTTAGTGTTCCTAAGATAGTCCAAACCAAATATTCCGGTAGAGTCTTTGGTTTGTACAGAATTATGGTTGGAGTATACATTCTCGATATCCTTTGCGATATTTTCTAGGACATCGTTTCCATTATTGATAATTTCGAAATTAATCTTCTGATTCTCAGGGTTATTCCTTTCAAACTCAATATCTTTGCTTAACCCGTATCTTTGATATAAGTTCATTTTGTCAAACAGTGGGTTTAACTTCTTATCCAACATTTCTTGTTGCGAATTTTCATTTATGACCTTATTACCTTGAATGGTATCTTGAAGCATGTTTACAAACTTCATAGCCCCAGTATCAGCGGGCAATTTTTGATTTGATGGCGGTATACTCTGTCCAAAGCTATATCCGGACAGGAAACAAAGTATAATGCTCACCCATATTGCTTTAAGCAATTTCATGCTTTATATTTGATATTGTTTACTATAATAATTCTTATACGCTCCACTCGTCACGTGGTTCAACCACTCTTCATTATTCAAATACCAATCTACCGTTTTCTCCAGACCTTCTTCAAATTGTAAGGAAGGTTTCCATCCTAATTCTTGGTTCAACTTCGTTGCATCAATGGCATATCGCTTATCATGTCCCGGTCGATCTTTGATATACGTTATCAATTGCTCACTGGTTCCGGGTGCTCTATTGAGTTTTTTATCCATGACTGTACATAATACCCGAATGAGGTCTATATTCTGCCACTCATTAAATCCACCGATATTATACGTTTCTCCATTCTTTCCCTTATGAAAGATTAAATCTATTGCGGCGGCATGATCTTCCACCCACAACCAATCTCTGGTGTATTTACCATCTCCATATACGGGTAATGGTTTATTATTTCTGATATTATGAATGAACAACGGTATCAACTTTTCAGGGAACTGATAAGAGCCGTAGTTATTTGAACAATTAGATACTATAATTGGTAGCCCATAAGTATTTTCATATGCGCGAACAAAATGATCTGAACTAGCTTTTGAAGCAGAATAAGGTGATCTCGGATCGTAAGGGGTAGTCTCTTGAAATAATCCCTCTTCGCCTAATGAACCATACACTTCATCGGTAGACACATGGTAAAACAATTTCCCACCATACTGCTCTTTCCACGCTTCTTTGGCGGCATTCAATAGGTTAACTGTGCCTACCACATTTGTCATGATAAACTCCAGCGGATTAGTAATAGAACGATCTACATGTGATTCTGCTGCAAGATGAATCACGCCATCGAAACTGTGTTTCGCAAACAATTCATTAATAAATCCAGCGTCAACAATATCACCTAAAACAAAATTATAGCGCTCATTATCCTCAATATCCCTCAAGTTTTCTAGGTTTCCGGCATAGGTGAGCTTATCGAGGTTGTAAATGATGTAATCTGGATAGTTATTTACCATCCTTCTAACAACATGTGAGCCAATAAATCCAGCTCCCCCGGTAATCAATATTTTTTTTGCCATAACTACAGGGTCCAATGGGTTAGTTCATTAATTTTACCTTTAAAGACATTCTTCAGGTCTATAATAATGCCATCCTTGGTACAAATTGTTTTTAGATATGTTTCGTCAATTCCTTGATAAGAACTGTGATTTACAGCTACGATTACAGCATCATAGCCGGATGAGATACTTTCACTGAGTTGCACTCCATACTCATGCGCCACTTCATCCGCTTCAGCATAAGGATCGACTATCTCCAATTGTACACCAAACTCCTTCAACTCCCTATATAGGTCAAAAACTTTTGAGTTTCTGATATCACTAACATTCTCTTTAAAAGTAGCGCCCATTATCAAGACTTTGCAGTTTTTAGGATTTTTATCGATATTTAATAGCAATTGAACTAATTTCTTTGCCACCCAAGCGGACATGCCATCGTTGATTCTTCTGCCGCTGAGTATTATTTGAGGCTCGTATCCTAGTGACATCGACTTATATGTTAGGTAATAAGGGTCGACACCGATACAATGCCCTCCAACTAAACCCGGTTGAAATTTTAGAAAATTCCATTTTGTTCCGGCAGCCTCCAAAACATCATATGTATTGATGCCCATTTTATTAAAAATCTGAGACAATTCATTCATCAACGCAATATTGAGGTCGCGCTGCGTATTCTCAATCACTTTTGCGGCTTCAGCGACTTTAATCGTAGCAGCCTTATGAACACCTGGCTCAATAATCGAGCCATATATTTTTGAAATCAAGTCCAAAGACGTTTCATCACAACCTGAAACAATTTTCATCACTTTAGTGAGTGTATGCTGCGTATCTCCCGGATTTATACGCTCAGGACTATAGCCCACTTTAAAATCTGTATAACCTTTTAGACCGGAAATCTTTTCAACTATCGGAACACAATCGTCCTCGGTACATCCCGGATAAACGGTTGATTCATAAACAACTGTATCTCCTTTTTTGAGGACTTTACCCAACGTTTCGCTTGCTTTAACAAGTGGGGTCAAATCAGGAACTTTGTGATCATCAACAGGTGTAGGTACCGCAACTATATAGAAAGAAGCTTGTTTGAGATCTTCCAAGTCGGCAGTAAAAAATATATCCGCACCTTCAAAGGCAGCAGTAGGCAGCTCATTACTGGGGTCTACCTTATTGCGCATCATCTCTACACGTTTTTGACTTATGTCAAACCCTACTACTTTAAATTTCCTTGCCAGCTCTAATGCAATGGGTAATCCTACGTAACCTAAACCAATAACCGCAAGTTGTTGTTTCTTTTGTTGATAATCTTCAAAAGTATGACTCATCCTTTTACCTAAATTTTCCCTAAAAACCCACAAATATAAGATAGTTCCTTCAAAAAATATTCCAAATGTGAAAAAACTATCTTAATTAAAGTACTTGTTTTTAATTGAATGGTTGTTTCGAAGAAATAAAAAAATTAAAAATTGTAGTTTTACCCAAGAAATTATGATGTATATCCTATATAAAATAGCAATCTTTCTCCTGCCTATTGCATTCAAAATCTCAGGCTTTCTGGGAAACAAAAAGGTATTGGAACGAAAAAAAATATTGAAACATCAACAAATTCAACACACTGTAAGAACTATTTGGGTACATGCCGCCTCTTCCGGAGAAATGATGACTGCAATTCCCTTGTTAGAGAAACT
Organism: Chitinophagales bacterium; assembly: GCA_019694955.1. GTDB lineage: Bacteria > Bacteroidota > Bacteroidia > Chitinophagales > JADIYW01 > JADIYW01. Next base: position 26,807 of record JAIBAX010000010.1, read on the forward strand.
TCAAGAAAAAACAGGCTTGCCAATTGTTTGTAGTTTTTTTTCACCTTCAGGTTATAATTTTTTTTTAACCCATCCCCTTCCACAGAAATGCCTGATTTTACCCTTGCCAACGGAAACGAATATTGCCCAATTTATTCAACAAATTAATCCAGAAATTTGCCTTTGGATGAAAAATGAATTCTGGTTGGAATATCTGCAAAAAATCCATAAAATGAATATTCCACTGTACTGGATTGATGTTAATTTAAAAAATAAATTAAACATTTTTAATAAATTAATTTTCAGTAATTTATATTTATTTAATAAAATATTTACATTAAATAAAAATTTGCCAAATTCTCCTCAAATCATGCAAACAAATACCCTTAAATTTGATAGCGTTTTACCACTGTTTGACAATATCTTTGAACACCCAAAATTGGAAAAGTACGCAAAAAACAAAACAACGATTATACTTGGGAGTTGCCATGCTAAAGATATAAATATCTGGATTGATTATGCTTTTAAATATCCAAAGCAGTTTTCCAATATCAACTGGATAATAGCACCACATGAACCGCAAGATATTTCTATAAAAAACATGCTGCGAAGATTCCCTTATTATACCTACTCATCTGCTAATTTTTTGTCCAATATAATTTACGTTGACACCATCGGCGATTTACGATATTTATACAAATTTACCGATGGAGCCTTTATTGGCGGGGGCTTTAATAAAGGTGTTCATAACGTTTTGGAAGCGGCTATTTATAGTGTATCTGTATGTTTTGGTCCTCACTACAAATCTTTTCCTGAGGCAACAACCCTACTAGAAAATAATTTGGCCATGGAAATACATTCCGTAGAAGATTTCTCGCTGTTTATCGAAAAGTTCATCCCTGAAAAGAAAACAACCTCAAATGCACTGGCACATACAAATCCTTCATTTTTCGGAAGCACACATCATGTATTTTCAGAGATAATGGTTGATTATGAACGACTATCCGCCAAATTTCTTCGCCACTAATTCATAAAATCTGCTGGCAGTTTGCGTTTTTTCTTTCCATTTGTACTGCTCAAAGTATTGCGCATTAATAAAATTTATGGCCTCTTCCTCGGAATTCAACTGATCAATAGTCGTAATAGCGGCAGCAAAAAGTTCAGCATTGCCATCAAACAAGTCCTTTAGAAAAGAAATCTTATCATTAAATGTAACTGAATCCTTAAAAGGCTTTGTTATCAGTGAATTAAAATCCTTTTCCTTACCCTTCTTTTCCCTTAGCAAATCATTCATGGTTGGAACATATTCTTCTTCCTTCGCAAGCACATGCTTTACTTCCGGTATTTTTTCTTCAGTTGGGACATTAGGGATTTTTAAATCTTGATTATCAACGATTTCCACAGCCTTATCTACGATACTCTCTTCTCCGGGTTCAATAAAAAGATGTGTTTCCTTTTTAATTTCCTTCTTTTGCTTTAGCAACTCAAATATCTCATCAGCGGCGGTTTTTTCAATAATTTTTTCTTCTTTTTCTACCTCATTAACTTGCTTTTGTATTTCTACAACTTCTTTATCTTCCGGCTTCCGATCTGCAAAAGGTGCGTACTTCTTGTCGATTGTTTCGTTAAAAGCAGATTGCAAATCCTTCCATTCCTCCTGCTTAGGTGTCACAATTAATGTCGGTTCCTTTTCTTTATGCACCTTCTGCACCACGATTTCTTGTTCATCATCATTTGCAACGCCACTGACTTTTGCAATTTCTTGGTATTTAAGCAGAATTTTTTTCAAATAGTCTTTGATCAGCTCCTTTTCTGCCATTGAAATCTGTCCCTCATCAGCAATAGTACGATTGATATTCGTAATTAATTGAAAAAGATTTTCAATTTTAGCTATTTCTTGTTTGATATCCATATCTTTTTTAATAGTTTTGGCTAAAATACAAAGTTTCCGGAATAATCATGTTTATAGAACCGCAAAGAAATATTAAATCTGGTTGGATAGAAGTCGTTTGTGGCTCCATGTTCTCCGGAAAAACAGAAGAATTGATACGCAGACTCAAAAGAGCTATGATTGCGAATCAGAAAGTTGAAATTTTTAAGCCCGCTATAGATACAAGATATGATGAAACGAACATTGTTTCTCACAATGCTAACCTCATTCCATCTACACCTGTTCCAAATTCGCAGAGTATATTATTACTTACGGGAGATGTCGAAGTAATTGGCATTGATGAAGCACAATTTTTTGATAATCAACTAGCAGAAGTCTGTGAAACACTTGCTAATAGAGGTATTAGAGTAATTGTTGCTGGTTTGGATATGGATTTCAAAGGCAATCCTTTTGGACCCATCCCAGCATTACTCGCAAAAGCTGAATATGTAACAAAGGTACATGCCATTTGCATGCGTTGTGGTGGTATTGCCAGCTATTCGTTTCGCCTTGTAAAAGAAGACAGCACCGTATTATTAGGAGAAAAGGAAAGTTATGAACCTCGGTGTAGACAATGTTTTGTCGAAGGCATTTCAACCTAGCATTAGAAATTTACTGCAAGAAAATTCTAAAGCTGGATTCAAATTAAATTAACCTCGAGGGTTGAAAACAACCTCGGAGGTTATATTCCATCCAAACATAAAAATAAATAATTAATATTCAGTTAGTTGTAAAAATATCAGTGCATAAAAATCTAACGACGACAGTCAACCCTCGAGGTTGACTATATATATCAACCTCCGAGGTTGATTCCATTCAACCCTCGAGGTGCAGCAATTTCACTAAGTCTTCGGCATACATATCTCCAGCTTTTATCTTAGCTTGCTCATAGTATCGACTTCTTTCTGCGAGTTTCATATCATAAAATGTAGAGACTTCCTCATCAGTCATACCCTTTAACAGCGGTCTTTTATGCTTCCCTTTCAGCAATTGCTGTAATGCTCTTTCTTTATTTCTGTTTAAATAGATGGTGATACCTTTGCTGTTCATGATATCCATATTATTGAAAAAACAAGGGGCACCGCCACCAGTTGCAATAACTAATCGTTGATTTTCAGCCACTTCCTCTATATATTTCTTTTCAAGCGCACGAAAATACATCTCACCATGTCGTTCAAATATTTCAGGAATACTCATTTTTTCCTGCTCTTCAATGTACTTATCCATATCTACAAACGAATAATCCAGCATTTGCGCCAAACTCTTTCCGGTATAAGATTTACCACAACCCATAAAACCAACCAAAAAAATAAGCATGTTGAATATTTACTATTTCACAGATATACGCGGATCCAGAACAGCATATAAAATATCCACTAAGATATTGATGATCACAAAGATAAACGCTGTATATAAAACGGCACCCATAGTGATGGGAAAATCAAATTTCAATAGTGAATCTACGGCTTCCAAACCTAATCCTCTGATACCAAACTGATACTCCACAAAGAATGCCCCTGCTAAAAGCGCTGCAAACCAACCCGAAACGGTTGTTACAACAGGATTCAACGCATTTCTAAGTGCATGTTTATATAATATTTTGCCAAAAGCCAAACCCTTTGCCTTCGCCGTCCGAATATAATCCTGATTCAACACCTCTAGCATAGAAGTCCTCGTCAGCTGAAAAATAATCCCGATAGGTCTTGTTCCAAGGGCGATAGTTGGCAAAATCAGGTTCTTTATCGATAAAAAGCGATTGCCGAAATCATCCATTTCAAACAGTCCTCCCGTCTGGTTCAAACCTGTAATATCTGCCAAAACATTTCCAAAAAAATGACTTAGCAGAATGGCAGAAAGATAGGAAGGGATAGAAATACCCAGCTGAGAAAATGCCATTAAAAAACTATCTAGCCATGAATGTTGACGTATCGCAGCAATGATACCGAACAAAATTCCTAAGAAAGTAGCAATTAACATAGATGCTACCGCCAAAATTATAGTTTGCGGCATTGCCTCTCCCAAGACTTCTGACACAGGTCTTTTCGTTTGATATGATCTTCTTAAGTAAGGCGCTTTTAATACCAATGCTTCTTTTCCAAAGGGAATCAACTTCAAGTACTTATATTTTTCTTTGGCTTCCAAATTGTTCTCATGAATAGCGATTGGGCTGATATCATTCAGATACATCGCAAACTGAACAGGCATAGGTTTATCCAAACCTAATTCCTTATTAATCGCCTCCACGGACTCGACATCCGCACGTTGCCCTAACGTCAACCGTGCCGGATCAACTGGTAAGATATTAAACAAGGTAAAAACTACCGTAACAACTCCAACCATTACTAATATCCCGTATCCCAAACGTTTAAGTATGAATTGTATCATGCAACGAATGTACGAAGATTTTATAAAATTACAATACGATAGGATTTCATACCTTCATCCAACCCTGAAAAAGCATTAGAAATTTACTGCAAGAAAATTTTACTTCATATCTATTTCTGTACTCATAGCTATTTTGTATAATTTCCTTTCGTCACAAAGTCTAACACTTTTTCTGGGTTCAATTTTGTTTATTTATTTCAGAAAATATCACAAAAATTTTGTTCTATAATTAAAAAATCTATATTTGTAACCATTACCAACTAATTAAAAATAATGAGAAGACAACATGTAATTTGGTGTTTACTTTCTCTTTTGCTGATTACCTGTAAAAAAGAAGAGGAAACTACTTTCGACCATCCATTTCTAAATTTTGAAAATGAATATAAGCAAACGCATTGGGTAGATGTACCCGGTATGATTTGTAGGGATAGTTCTCCTACTGGTGTCGGAGTTCGCTTAGCGAATACAAAAAAACTTGCCATTTACATCAATGGTGGTGGGGCATGCTTCAATGCCGAAACTTGTGCCGGAAACCCTTATAAATTTACTGAAACTGACTGGACAAATCTACAAAATAATGTAGGCAATCCCGGAATATTCAATCCGGATGATGAACGCAATCCACTGAAGGATTTTTCCTTAATTTTTGTTCCCTATTGCACTGGAGATGTACACAGTGGTACGCTGCTCAATGGCAAAGCAATCGATGTGCCGGGCAAACAGCGCTACGTAGGTGCCATCAACTTTCAAAAAGCTATGGATTTTATTGAACCTTATTTCCAGCATGAGGGAGTTGACGAGATTGTCTTGTTTGGTCTAAGTGCAGGTGGTTATGGCGTATATATTAATTTTCTGGAAGTCATTAAAAGGTTTCCAGGAGTAAAAATTACCGTCATCAATGATTCTGGACCCTTATTCAGTGATGCTCAGGCATTCTCCCCATGCCTTCAAGCAGGTTTTACGCTCGTATTTGGACTACCACTACCCAAAGATTTATTAGGTTGCTGTGGAAACCCTTCTTTAGGACTGGCAAATGTGTATGAATACTCTGGAACTAAATATCCTGATGCCAATTTCGGATTTCTTTCCGCTTACGAAGATGCTACTTCACGATTCTTCCTCAGTTTTGGGTATGATAATTGCCAAGGCGCTCCCGGCAATCAGCTTCCGGCAGACGTATTCCACCATGCACTCATTTCCCTAACCGAAGATATCATCAAACCCAAAAGTACTTGGTCGACATTTTTTATAAACGGAACATCGCATACTATGTTAGCAGATGATGCCTTATTTTATGAAAAGAAAGTCGGTGGTATGTATTTATATGAATGGGTAGATAAATTAATGAAGGGAGAACGCATGCATGTAACAGAATAGAAAAGTTACTACCTTTTCTAATTTTCTTCTCCAATTTTAATCATGGCAAATATGCTGTAATTCACTATATCTTGATAATGACCTTCCACCCCTTCGGAAACCAGTGTTTTTCCCATATTGTCCTCGATCTGCTTGATGCGATGGAGTTTTGTCAAAATCATATCCGTATCTGAACTGATACGCATTTCGCGCCATGCTTCGCCATAATCGTGGTTTTTTGCCAGCATAAGATCTTTGACAACCTGATATTGCTCGTCATACAATTCCATAACACGCTCTTCACTCAACTCTATGGGCTCCGAGTCGTTGATTTTCAACTGAATAAGTGCCATTATGCCGTAGTTCACACAAGCTTCAAAAGCCGCTTCTATGGACTCATCTACTTTCTGTGTTCCCTTTTCATCAATGGTTCTGATGCGTTTTGCCTTGATATACAACTGGTCAGTAATAGATTTTGGTCGCAACATCCGCCAAGAAGTGCCATAATCCCTAGTTTTCTTTACAAAAACATCACGACATTTGGCAAAAGCTGCATCATACTGTTTTAGCGTGCGTTGAACATTCCTTTCCATAACTTATCCTACCAATCTTCTTAGAAAAAATGTACCAAAGGGAATGATGGAATACAATACAGCCATCAAGGAGTTTTTTATGGATATTTGCTTATTTTGATAGAGAATAACGATCGTTATCATGAAAAGAATGAATAAAAAACCATGCAACATTCCAGCGATACGCACTGCCTCCGGGTGGTGGAAAACATACTTTAACGGCATTGCAATAAATAATAATACCAAAAAGCTATATCCTTCTAATTTTCCTATTGTAAGAAAATTCTTGAGCGCATCTTCTTTGCCAAATACCTTCTCCATGTTGCAAAGGTAGGATAATTGGAGTTGAAACAAAAAAATATTAAAAAAAAAGCAGGACATACATCCTGCTTCAACAATTTTGTACATTATAACCTTATTGCTCGCCCATTTTTATTGGTCTATTGGGTTGATCAGCAACACCTATTTGCAATACAGTACCATTTGAACCATTTTGATGTTTTACTTTTGCCCAACAATAATGCACACTATTCTCTGATCCTAACTTAGCCTTAAATGACATAAAGTAAGTTTTTTCTTCACTGAAATTAAAAAACTGCACATTATTACTCCATTTTGAGTTAACAATCTGTCCTCCGCCAAGTTCTCCAAAGGTAAGCCTTCTAATACCTTGTTCTTCCGAAGTAACATCTAAAACCGGAATGCCATATGCCAACACTCCACCAGATGCCCATGCAGTTGCCTCTGTTGAAAATGAATTACCTCCGATAATTTTAAAATCATCGTCACCATCACTATCTAAGTCATAATTTAAATTATTACCACCAAAAATAAAGTCCCAATACCATTCTTCATTTACATTGATTACAGTAACACTACTACCTTCTCCCGGAGAAATATCTGGTAAGTTCACACAAGAGTTAAATAAAAACATTGCAACGATTAAATACGTTAAATTTCGAATCCCCTTTTTCATAAATTGTAGTTTTAGTTAAAAAAATATTCACTTAATATCTAAGAATAATACAAAGATATATAGCTAAAATTAATCTTCCACTTACATTTTTAAGTTAAAATCGGATTTTTTTACACACTTTAAGGCATGTAAAAATATCAAGCAAGTCTGTTACTTTTGTAACAAATACATATATGTCGATAAATACAAAAGGATTGCTCCTCGACTTTCGAGTTCCACAGGTAATGGCTATCATAAACCTCACCCCTGATTCTTTTTATGCCAATAGCAGAAAAATGGATGCTACTGCCCTATTGAGCGCAATAGAAAAACTCCTTCATGAAGGTGCTGCCATCATCGACATAGGTGCGGTGTCTTCTCGTCCAGGAGCAACATCCGTCTCGGAAGACGTTGAATATCAACGACTCATTCCGATAATAATACAGGTTGTTAAAGAATTTCCACAGGCAATCCTTTCTATTGACACTTTTCGTTCAAACATTGCAAAGGAAGCAATCCTTCATGGCGCCGCTATCATTAACGATATCAGTGGCGGAGATTTAGACCCTGAAATGATACCAACCGTAGGTTCCTTAAATGTGCCTTACATATGTATGCATATGAAAGGTGTACCACAAAATATGCAAGACCAACCGGAATACGACAATCTTCTGCCGGAAATAAGCAATTATTTTATACGGAAAATTCAACAGTGTCGCGAATCCGGTATCAAAGATATCATACTAGATCCGGGATTTGGATTTGGAAAAACGATAGAACACAATTATGCGCTTTTAAAAAACCTACAAGCTTTTGATTGGTTAGGTTGCCCGCTTCTTGTGGGCATTTCTCGAAAATCTATGATATATAAACTACTGGATATAACACCGGAAGAAAGTTTACCAGCCACAACAGCCTTACATCTTGCGGCATTGCAAAATGGTGCTTCCATCTTAAGGGTACATGATGTCAAAGAAGCTGTACAAGTTATAAAACTTTGGAAGTGTATAGCGTAGGGCAGTTATTAGTACAGCGATGTTCGTATTTCGTTTTGCAACCATTCTCACATTTCCAAATTCCCAAATTTTCAAATCTCCACATCTTCAAATTCCCAAATCTCCGTGAACCGTGAACAAAATTCGTCCAGCGATATTCGTAATGCGTCTTGCGACCATTCTCACATCTCCAAATTCCCAAATTCCCACATCTCCAAATTCCCACATCTCCAAATCTCCCTGAACTGTGAACTTCTCAAACTGTCTCCAATACCAACTACACTTTACCTCAATATTATATTTTGTTTAAGTGCAATGGTATCGATGTTTTTTTGTGGATAACATACCGGTATGCGTTTTGATTATAACAAGGTATTTCCTATTTTTGCACCGCTTTTTAGAACAAGTCAAATTAAAATAAATGGCTAATATTGGTAAAATTACACAAATTATCGGTCCCGTTGTGGACGTTTCTTTTAGTGGAAAAGACACTAAACTTCCAGCAATTCTTAACGCATTGATTGTAAAAAAAGAAGATGGCAGTGAAGTTGTATTAGAATGTCAGCAACACCTTGGTGAAGATACCGTTCGCGGTATTGCCATGGATGCAACAGAAGGTCTTACTCGTGGTTTGGATGTGGTTGACACAGGAACACAAATAAAAATGCCGGCAGGTGAGGCTATAAAAGGTCGACTTTTTAATGTGATTGGTCAAGCAATCGATGGCATCGGTGCGGTTTCTAATGAGAATGGCTATTCCATTCACCGTAAACCACCTAAATACGAAGACCTTGCAACTTCTAAAGAAGTACTTTACACAGGTATCAAAGTTATCGACCTGATTGAACCTTATGCTAAAGGTGGTAAAATCGGTTTATTCGGTGGTGCTGGGGTTGGTAAGACCGTATTGATTATGGAATTGGTGAATAACATCGCCAAAGGTCATGGTGGTCTTTCCGTATTTGCCGGCGTTGGTGAGCGTACTCGTGAAGGAAACGACTTACTTCGTGAGTTCTTGGAATCAGATGTAATAAAGTATGGAGAAGCATTCAAGCACAGCATGGAAGAAGGTGGTTGGGATCTTTCTAAAGTGGATATGGAAGCTTTAAAAGAATCTAAAGCAACCTTAGTATTCGGTCAGATGAATGAACCTCCCGGAGCACGTGCGCGCGTTGCCCTTTCTGGATTGACTATTGCAGAACAATTCCGTGATGGCGACGGTGAAGGGAAAGGTAAAGACATCCTTTTCTTCGTGGACAATATCTTCCGTTTCACACAGGCAGGTTCAGAGGTATCAGCACTTTTAGGTCGTATGCCTTCAGCAGTAGGTTATCAACCAACATTGGCAACAGAAATGGGTTTGATGCAAGAACGTATCACCTCAACAAAAAATGGCTCTATTACTTCGGTACAAGCAGTTTATGTACCTGCTGACGACTTAACTGACCCTGCTCCTGCAACAACTTTCGCTCACTTGGATGCAACAACGGTATTAAGCCGTAAAATTGCAGAGTTAGGTATCTATCCTGCGGTGGATCCATTAGACTCTACTTCTCGTATCCTCGACCCACAGGTTTTAGGAGACAGACACTATAATTGTGCGCAACGTGTGAAAATGATTCTTCAACGTTACAAGGAGTTACAAGATATCATCGCCATCCTTGGTATGGACGAACTTTCTGAAGAAGACAAATTGGTGGTATCACGCGCTAGAAGGGTACAAAGGTTCTTATCTCAACCATTCCACGTAGCGGAACAATTCACCGGACTAAAAGGTGTATTTGTACCCATCGAAGAAACCATTAGAGGTTTTGAGATGATCATGGATGGACAAGTAGATGAATATCCCGAAGCAGCATTCAACTTGGTTGGAACAATTGATGATGCTATCGAAAAAGGTAAAAAATTATTAGCAGAAGCGAAATAACACACAATGGAATTAACGATTATCACTCCAGAAAGAAAGGTATTTAGCGGAGAGGCTGAATCAGTAAACTTGCCCGGCGTGGAAGGACGCTTTCAAATATTGAATAACCACGCTGCAATGATTTGCGCTTTGGGTGACGGTGAATTGAGGGTAAAATCCGGAAACGAACAATTAAAATTCCAAATCAAAAGCGGTATCGTTGAGGTTGTTAAAAACAAAATTTCCGTATTGACAGAAGGTGTTATAGAGTAAACATTCTTTCAATTTGCATAAAAGAGGCTATCCATTTTTAGGTAGCCTCTTTTTTATTTGTAAAAACCTGCGCACATAGCCTTAGTTACATTTGTTAAATATTGCCTTAAAATCGTTAAAAATTCTAATCATACGCGAATAATATATAAAACTGTTTAGTTTTACGACAAATTATTGTTTATGAGAAAATTATTACTTGCTATTCTAACTTGTTCATTTCTATATGCCTCAGCAACTGAACCCGGATATTTGGGTATTGTCATCAATACCAATACGGATAATCAAGTGGCGGGAGTGAGAATTGTTGACGCCATCAAAAATGGCGCTGCAGAGGAATTTGGCCTGCAAGCAGATGATATCATTACAAGTATTAACAAAACTCCTGTAAAAACAAAAGAAGAAATGCTTGCCGTTATGGCAACATTGATATTGGGAGAAAAGATTGCCGTTTCCTACGTCCGCAATGGAAACGCTGCTACAAAAGAAGTCATCTTAGGTCAGTCTGCACAAAAAACCACTATTAAAGTAAGTAAATCAGATCAACCAGATGGCGAACATTGGACATTCGGCGATGATCAAACAGAACTAATTATTGAAGCAGATAAAAAAACATACCGCTTTATCAGGCATACTGAACCAGGCGTTGAAGAAATATTTTTTTCTGACGGAGAATTATTTCCAGATAATCAAACAATTACATCGAATGCGTTACAAAAATTGGCCTATGTTAGAAAAATCAAACATGATAGGGAGAAATGCAGTTGCAGTTGCCCAATTACGCAATATACCTTTTATAATATTCCTGCCAAACCTGTATCGGTAAAAACCGATAATACTTTAACATTAGCTAAATTCAACGTTTACCCGAATCCAAATTCCGGCGTTTTTAATCTTGAGTTTGCCACACAAGAGAAGGGTAAAGCGCAAGTAACCATTATGGACATTTCTGGCAAATTGGTTCGTACAGAAGAAATATCGATAGGTGAAAATGGCACATTCTCCAAACAAATCAATCTTGAAAACCTCGGCAAAGGCGCTTATTTCGTTAGAATAAAAGTCGGCGATAAATGGCAGACTAAGCAGATTGTCGTACAATAAGTCTTACTTTTGGAATTTAAATTCAAACAATTCAATATTTTACAATCAGCGTCGGTGTTCAAAATTGGAACCGACGCTGTCATTTTAGGTGCTTGGGCAAACATTGAAAAAGATACAAACATCTTAGATATTGGATCCGGGACTGGCATCGTTAGCCTTATGATGGCACAAAGAAACTCCATGTCCCAAATTACCGCTATTGATATACAACACGATGCCGCCCAACTAACTGCACTCAATTTTCAAAATAGTATATTTAAAGATCGCCTGCAAAGTTTCCATAGTGATTTACACTCCTTTACCGAAAATAATACACGCACGTTTGACCACATCGTTGCTAACCCACCATATTTCTCGACAGGAAAGAAATCCACCCAACCCCATCTCGGCATAGCCAGACACAATGATAGCTTACCGATGCATACATTTTGGGAGAAAACTATACAATTGTCAACACCAACAACAAAAATTACCGTTATATATCCTCCAACAGAAGCGAAAGCATTTGTATTGAAAGGACTCGAATTGGGGTGGAATTTAAATAGGCGGTTAAACATATTTTCTACTGCGGCAGCAAAAATACCCATCCGAGTAGCACTCCAATGGTCTCAGCAACACACACCAATAATAATCGAACACTTGACCATTCAAGATAAAAATGGCATTTTTACACCTGAATTCATCCATTTAACTAAGGATTTTTATTTAGCATTTTAAAAACTACGCTCTATAAAAAAGTGGATAAATAAACATTCAACATTTACCGCTCTTGTCTTCTAGTTTCTTGTCTGACACGTTATCATCTAAAAAAGCATTTATCTTATCGATATTCATAGAAGAAATAATCTCGCCAAAGCTATTGATTTCGATGTTAAAACCTTTTAATTCTTCATGTACTTTCGGTTCGTCTTTTTCCTTTTTCTTTGCCATTTCCTGTATATTAACTTTGGTTCATTTTCGCCCAAGAATCTTTCAATCCTACTGTTTTATTGAAAACTAATTTTTCGGAAGTGCTGTCTCTATCCAAACAAAAATATCCCAATCGCAGAAACTGAAATCTGTCTGAAGGCTTTGCTTCCAACAAGGCAGGTTCAATTTTAGCATGCTCCACTACTTTTAGAGAACCTGAATGGATATACTCCAAAATATCTCCCTCTTCCATTCCTGGGTTTTCTACTGTAAACAACCTATCGTATAAACGTACTTCGGCTTCTTTCGCAGTTGCACTATCTAACCAATGTATAGTTCCTTTTACTTTTATGCCGCTGGTATCATGACCGCTCTTGCTTTCCGGGAAATAGCGGCAGAAAACGGTGGTTATATTTCCAAGCTCATCTTTCTCAAATCGTTCACATTCAACGATAAATGCATGCTTTAACCGCACCATCAAACCGGGTCCTAACCGGAAATATTTCTTGGGCGGTTCTTCCATGAAGTCATCCCGCTCAATCCATAGTTCACGACTAAAACTCAATATGCGTTGTCCAGCATGCTCATCCTCGGGATTATTCTCTGCCAATAGACTTTCAGTTTGCCCCTCCGGAAAATTGGTAATCACTAACTTAATCGGATCGACCACTACCATCCTACGGATAGCCGTTTTATTGAGTTCTTCCCGAATACAGAATTCCAATAAGCCTATATCTATCAAGTTATCGCGCTTAGCAATTCCCGCCTTCTCCCAAAATGTTCTAATACTCGATGGTGTGTAACCTTTTCTTCTAAAACCGCTAATAGTAGGCATTCGGGGGTCGTCCCAACCTGTTACAATACCCTCTCTTACCAGCTTCAAGAGATTCCTTTTAGAGGTAATCGCATAACTTAGGTTGCCCCGCGCAAACTCATATTGCTTGGAAGGAAAAATTTCCAATTTTTCGATAAACCAATCGTATAATTCACGATGTGGGACAAACTCAAGCGTACAAATGCTATGGGTAATCTTTTCGATGCTATCACTTTGACCATGTGCAAAGTCGTACATGGGATAAATACACCATTTATCTCCCGTACGGTGATGGTGGGCATGTTTTATACGGTAAATGATAGGGTCACGCATCAACATATTGATATGACTCATATCTATTTTAGCACGCAAAACACGTTCTCCGGTTTCGAATTTTCCGGCTTTCATATCTTCAAAAAGCGCTAAATTCTGCGCTATTCCTCGATTTCTATATGGACTATCCTGCCCTGGAGTGGTAGGTGTACCTTTTAACGCTGCTATTTCTTCGCTATTACTATCGTCAACATACGCTAAACCCTTCTTAATAAGGTCAACAGCATAGCCATATAATGTTTCAAAATAGTCACTGGCATATAATTCCTCATCCCAAGTAAACCCTAACCACTTGATATCTTCTTTAATGGCATTTACATAATCTGTTTCTTCTGTTTCAGGATTCGTATCATCAAAACGAAGGTTTGTCTTGCCTCCAAATTTCTGCGTCAGCCCAAAATTTAAACAGATGGATTTCGCATGACCGATATGTAAATACCCATTTGGTTCAGGTGGAAAACGCGTAATGATGGAAGCATATTTCCCCGATTTTAAATCATTGTCAACGATTTCTTCGATAAAATTGAGACTCTTTTCTTCTTTATTCTCTTCCATTGGTGAAGTAGTTTTGCTGCTTAGTGTATATTTTTCAGTTGTTCCATGCATGCTGACAACCGCTTATTGACGGTTTCGGCGCCTAATAGTATCATCAATTCGGGTACAGATGGCCCCGATAACTCTCCTACTATGCTGATTCTCAGAAATTTCATCATATCGCCTGCTTTTACTTGCTCCTCGCCAGCGAGTGCTTTTAATTCGATTTCCAATAACTCCGGATGATGGGAAGTATTCTTTTCCAACAGGTTTTGCAACTTACTTACAAAATCACCCTGAATAGAAGGTGCTATCTTCGCAAGATTCTCTGATGAGTACTGTGGATGTTCAAAGAAGAAATGTCCTTTTGTTACGACCTCTTCTGCATAGGTAATTCGATCCTTCATCAAGGAACATACCTTTGTCAGGAAGTTTATTTCTGGAGTTTTCTCCGGATATTTTTGCCGCACAAATGGCAACACTCTTTCTGTCAATGCTTCGTTGCTCAATCCACGTAAAAATTGTTCGTTGAACCATTTCGTCTTCTCAAAGTCAAATTTTGCTCCCGATTTACTGATTTTCTCTATTGAAAATGCTTGAATTAGCGCTTCTTTTGAAAAAATCTCCTGATCAGTGCCCGGACTCCATCCCAACAACGCTAAAAAGTTGACAAAAGCTTCCGACTCAAAGCCTCTTTCACGATAGCCTTGCGACGCTTCTCCCGTTTCGGGGCTTGTCCAATTCAACGGAAAAACAGGAAAACCCAGCCTATCACCATCTCGCTTGCTCAATTTACCATTTCCGTCCGGCTTTAGAATCAGGGGCAAGTGTGCAAACTGAGGCATTTTCTCCTCCCAACCCAAATATCGGTACAACAAAACGTGGATAGGTGTCGAGGATAACCATTCTTCACCACGAATTACATGAGAAATCTCCATAAGGTAGTCATCTACAACATTCGCCAAGTGATACGTTGGCATGCCATCAGATTTAAAAATCACCTTATCATCCACCTGGCTACTATTGAAAACGACATAATCGCGGATCAAATCTTGGAAGCCAATTTCTTCATTTAAGGGCACTTTTATGCGGACAACATAAGGTTCTCCATTGGCAATGCGTGTTTCAACTTCTTTAGCGTTGATTGTCAACGAGTTTTGCATCGTCATGCGGGTAGTATAATTATAACTCGGCGAAGGATTATCGTGTGTGGCAAACGTTGCCTTCATCGTTTCTAATGCTTCTTTCGTATCAAAAGCAATATAGGCATGTCCCGAAGCGATGAGTTGGTCGGCATAAGTTTTGTACAAATGTTTCCGGTCGCTTTGTTTGTAGGGGCCATAATTTCCACCATAGATATCTCCTTCTGTCGGTTCGATACCTGCCCATTTCAATGATTCGGTAATATAGGCTTCCGCACCCGGTACGAAACGGTTTTGGTCGGTATCTTCGATGCGCAAGATAAAAGTGCCGCCCATTTTACGGGCAAACAAATAGTTGTATAAAGCCGTCCGCATTCCACCCAAGTGAAGTGGTCCGGTAGGGCTTGGTGCAAAACGAACACGTACTGGTCGATTCATGAAAATTTTTTAGTGGCACAAAAATAAGTATTTTTACCGTTCAGGAGAACAAAACGAGTGTTATATGAACATGACCAAACCGCCATTTTTTGCCCGCTGGATATATCCCGAAGCGATTTTTGAGAAAAAATCGGCGGATAAAAAACTATTGCTCACCTTTGATGACGGTCCACATCCGGAGATAACGCCACAAGTATTGGAAACTTTAGCTGAGCACAACATAAAAGCTACCTTTTTTTGTTTGGGAGAAAGGGCTAAACAGTATCCGGAAATCATACAAATGATCCGTGATCAAGGGCATGATATCGGCAACCACGGTTATCGGCATTTAAATGGCTGGCAAACGGACAACGACACTTATATTAAAAATGTAGAGAAAGGTAAAGACATTTTACAAACAAATTTGTTCCGCCCACCCTACGGACGTTTAACGCCTGGACAATATCATTCCCTAAAGAAAGAAAACAGCATCATCTTTTGGAACCTCATGTTGTATGATTTCGATGCGCGATTTCGTGTGGATGAAGCCCTAAAAATTGCTAATAAATCGCTGAACGAGCGCTCCATCATCGTACTGCACGATAATGAAAAGTCGGGAAAAAATCTTGTAAAATTATTAAAACCTTTAATTGAATTAATTAAATATAATTATTTATAAATCTGTTTATTATAATATATTATTTAATTTAAAAATATAAATAAATAAATATTCCATTTTTTGTTTTCCTAAATTATTATTGTAACTTTAAAACTAATAATTATTGAAACATTGGAAAAAGTTGTCAAAATACTTACATTAAAAGAAAAACAAACTGATTTCAGTTTTTGGCAGCTTAAAAATTATCAAGAACGATTAGAAGCAATAGAATTGCTTCGTATTGAATACATGAAATATCGTAAAAATGCTCAGTCAAGACTTCAAAGAGTTTGTAGAATTACTAATTCAACATCAGGTTGAATATATAATTGTTGGAGGATATGCCGTTGGCATTCATGGCTATCCAAGATATACTGGTGATTTAGATATTTGGCTAAACCCAACTAAAGAAAATGCAACCAAAATTCTTGTTTGTGTCAATGCATTTGGCTTTGCATCATTTAATTTAAGTATAGAAGATTTTACCAAGATAGGAAATATTATACAACTAGGTTATCCTCCACTAAGAATAGACTTATTAACAGAAATTGATGGTGTTACTTTTACAGAATGTTATCAAAATAAAATAGAAGTTGAAATTGATGACCTTGTAATCAATTTCATTGGCTACCACGATCTTATCCAAAACAAGCTATCTACAGGACGTTTAAAGGATTTGGGTGATATAGAACATTTACAATAACAACTTCATATAATGCAACCAAAACTTATAGACACACATAGCCATTTATACCTCGACCATTTTAAGGATGATATTACAAATGTCATGCAACGATGTTTGGAGAATGGTGTTGAACAGTTTTTTTTACCGAATATAGACCTGGCATCTGTACCACCTTTGGCACAACTTTGTCAACAATTTCCGAAACAATGTTTCCCGATGTTGGGATTACATCCTTGTGATGTAAAAGTTGATTATCAACGTGTATTGGAAGAAATCAAGCAGATGATAGATACCAAATTGTCCATTTTTCCTGAAAATAAAATCTACGCCATCGGCGAATGTGGGTTGGATTATTTTTGGGATAAAACCTTTGTTGCGGAGCAGAAAACGGCATTAAACATTCAGGCGGAATGGGCGTTAGCGTTGAAATTGCCGATCGTCTTACATACGAGAAACTCTTTTTATGACACTTTTGTAGCCATGAAACCCTACGCCAAACAAGGGCTTACGGGTGTATTTCACTGCTTTACCGGCTCATGGGAAGAGGCACAGCAGGTCATTAGTTTAGAAAACTTCTATATGGGCATTGGAGGAGTACTCACCTATAAAAACGCAGGAATTGCAGATGTAGTGAAACAAATTCCCCTAGAAAAACTGGTATTAGAAACGGATAGCCCTTACCTGACACCTGTACCTTTTCGAGGGAAACGCAATGAGAGCAGCTATACACGTATCATTGCGGAGAAATTGGCAGAAATAAAAGAAATTTCCTTAGAGGAAGTGGCAGCCGTAACCACCGCCAATGCGATGCGGTTATTTGGGCTTTAATCCAACTCCTGAATCTTCCAGACAGATTTGGCGTCTTTGAGCAATAAACAAATAAGCATGTACTAGGTTTTGTCATTTTGTTAATTGATTAGTAGCTTGCCACAAAATGCACATGTATGTTATTATCAGAAAAAAAGCTTATTTTAGTGTAAATTTCATGCCATGCGGTCATTATTTTTTGTTATTGGTCTATTCCTTCTCTTTTCTTGCAAAAAGGAAACGGCTACCATCCAGGAAGATATCACTTACTGGAAGGAAAATATCGGTGCTTCGCCGGAAGTGCCTTTGTTGCCGGATGCTAATGTCAATTACTACCTATATGTTTTCAAACGCAAAAAAGGAGACGCCATCGCCATTCGTATCAAAGGACAGTATGGATATGCGCGGTATATGGGTTTTAATGTTTATGACAACACAACCCTCAGCAGTGTCAACAGCCTAATAGACACCAGAATCGTTCCCGATGCTGGCAGCATCAACCCCTACCACAGTGATGCCGACCCAACAGCCATCAATAGGAACTATACCATTCAGGTGTTGCCGCGCGGTGTAAAGGACTCCGGCACTTACGAGAATGAACTTTTCTACGATGACAACTTAGAAGAAATCGCCATTATTCTTCGCTACTATATTCCACAAAACAATCCTAAGGCGAATGTTCCTCTTCCAGAAGTAGAAGCCTTTGATATGCAAACAGGAAACGCCGTTACGCCGCCATCACCCTTGACGACCAGCTTCGAGGGGCAGTTTGCAGATAAAAAAGAAACCGTCAGCAACTTACTCCATCTAACTGATGTTTTGGAGCAACCTAAAAACATCAGTTTCTATCGGTTTTCAGGTGCCTTTCTATACCCCAATAAAGACAATTACTACCTATTCACTCCGATTACCTTCGACGAGGATAAGGTCATCATGCTGCGGTTTAAAGCCGTTTCATTTGCCAAGGACAATACGCAAAATGATGCTGCCGATGTGCGTTATTTCTCTATTTGTACCTGTGATGCAGACACCTACACTTACTCTACCAATTCCGATGAATACTTAAAGGCTGCCGACAGTGATGGCTATATCAACATAGTGATTGCCGAAGACCTACCTGAACTGAGAGCAAAGGCTGAAGGGCTCAACTTCATTCCGCTATCTTCTGGCTTACAACCCCGGAAAAAAGGACTGATTATCTATCGACATTTGCTCACACGACCGGGTTTTGAAGGCGATTTCGGACAAGTACCTGATCTTGCCAGCGACTTGTTAGACAATATCCTGAATCCTGAAAACTTGCAAGCAGAAACACATGTCGCCCCCTACGCTCCCATCGGCAAAAAGATGAGCAAAGCCGATTATTTGGAAAACTTCGGCGGCATGGAAGTTAGTTATTGAGTCGTCTAACCGTCTTGCGTTTTTCGTATGTCGTAGTGCGACAGGTTTTTTTGTTAGTTATTGAGAGAATTTTCCACGTCTCTAATATTTTCACATTTTTTGTACCAAAAAATCATCTCTCTTATCATACATCATAAAAAGATAAGCTTATTTTTGAATAAAAATAAATTGCTATTGAGTAGCACATATTTAACCCTATTGTGTTGGATATGTGAAATTTTGTGGTAGATTTAAATAAGTTATAGTATATTGAAAACGACTATGAGAAAGCCAATCAAAATAGGAGAAATTGAATTTGATACTAAAAAGGACGCACTAATTTATTATAAGACGATTTTGAATGCTTATGACCTTGGAAAAGAATTAAATACAACCGACTTTAATAAAATCATGAGCTTACTTGAAACTCATCCTAGGGTAAAAGAAAAAATTGGAGTTGGTATCGATAAAGTAAGAGTTGCAAAAGTTCAATTCAACACGAAATCTTTTGAGCTGGTAAGAACAGATGGCTCTACAGCGTTTTTCTCATATATAAAAAGAATAAACGCGCCAAAAACAAATTTTACAAAGTTTAGTGAAGCGTGCAGACAGGCAATTCAAGACGATTTAAGAAGTGTAAAACTTGAATATTTTGAAAAACACTCAAAAAATGGACAAGTTAAATGCCAAGAATCAAAAGAACTTGCCAAATATTCAGAACTATATATTGACCATAGACAACCCAATACTTTTTCAGTAATTGTCGACAGATTTGTAGAATTAAACAGCATTGACATTGAGAAAATAGAATATATCCTAGTTGATGGTGGACCAAATGAACTCAAAGACGAGAAACTAAAACAGGAGTTTAGAAAGTATCATAAAGACAAAGCGAATCTGAGAATCGTAAAAAAGGATTTAAATTTAGGTCGTTCATTTCAAGCGAAAGTAAATAGACAGAAAAAGGACTTGACAATTAAGGATTTAAAGATGAAATAAAAAAAACGGCTTCTAATTGACTATACCACCATCAAAATCCAACAGAGTGCGCAACCCACACCACCATCCGTAAGGGTCATGTACATGACTACCCTAATTAATGAAAATTACTACACAATTGAGCAATAAATGCAATTTTTTGTAGCTAAATTTGAAATCAAATGGCACACAACTTCACGCCCACCCTTTACCGCACCATTCGTGTTTCCGCGAATGGCTACACAACGCATACACTAAAATGAACAAAAGTATTGTACATATTGATTTAGATACCTTTTTCGTTTCTGTAGAGCGATTGGTGAATGCACGTTTAATAGGGAAGCCTGTACTCGTTGGTGGTACGGGCGACCGTGGCGTGGTGGCATCTTGCAGCTATGAAGCCCGACAGTTCGGCATACACAGCGCCATGCCCATGAAAACAGCCCGACAGCTCTGCCCGGAAGCCATTGTAGTACGTGGAGATGCCGAGCAGTACAGCAAATACTCCAATATCATCACCGATATCATCCGTGAAGATGTACCCCTCTTTGAAAAAACATCCATCGACGAGTTTTATATGGATCTCAGCGGTATGGACAAGTTTTTTGGCTGCTATAAACTGGCAACGGAAATACGGCAACGCATCATCCGAGAAACGGGTCTCCCGATTTCTTTCGCTTTATCCGGCAATAAGACGGTTTCTAAAGTAGGCACAGGAGAAGCAAAACCCAATGGACAAAAGGAAATCCCTTTCGGTACGGAAAAACCCTTCCTTGCACCCTTATCCATCCGTAAAATACCGATGGTTGGCGATAAAACCTATCACCTGCTGCGCAGCATGGGCGTAGAGCGCATCAAAACGCTACAAGAAATGCCGCAGGAAGTGATAGAGAAAGTATTGGGACAAAACGGCACCATCATCTGGAAAAAAGCCAACGGCATCGACAACTCCCCAGTGATACCCTACTCCGAGCGCAAGTCCATCTCCACAGAACGCACCTTCGACAAAGACACCATCGACGTTGCACATCTCAGTGCCATCGTATTGAGCATGACGGAAAAACTCGCCTTCCAACTGCGAGAAGAAGAGAAACTCACCAGTTGCATCACCGTAAAAATTCGCTATTCCGATTTCAATACTTACACGTTGCAGGCAAAAATACCCTATACTTCACTCGACCATGTACTGATGACCAAAGCAAAAGAACTCTTTGAAAAACTCTACCAAAAACGCATGTTGGTCAGGCTGATTGGTATCCGCCTCAGCCATTTAGTACATGGCACCTACCAGTTTCAACTCTTTGAAGACATAGAAGAAATGGTACAACTCTACCGAGCGATGGATAAAATCCGCCAAAAACACGGCAAACAAGCCATCCAAAGAGCCACCGGCATGAACATGATGAAGCACGATTTCCTAAATCCTTTTAGTGGAAAAACTACTTGATTTGAGAAGTTTACAGAGATTTGGAAATTTGGAGATTTGAGAATGGTCGCAAGACGCAATACGAATATCGCTGGACGAATTTTGTTCACGGTTCACGGAGATTTGGGAATTTGGAGATGTGGAGATGTGGAGATGTGGAGATGTGGAGATGTGGAGATGTGGAGATGTGAGAATGAAAAAATGTACGGTTCACGGAGATTTAGAGATGTGAGAATGGATTTGGAAATGTGAAAATGTGGGAATTTGGAGATGTGGAGATGTGGAGATGTGAGAATGGGTCGAATTACGCAATACGAATATCGCAAGACGAATTTTGTTCACAGTTCACAGATGACGGTTCACGGACGATTTGGAATTTCGAGATTTGAGAATTTGGAGATGTGAGAATTTGGAAATGTGGAGATGTGAAAATGCAAATGACTTCTTGATCGCAATACGCTGTACTGTGGACGTCCCGATATATCGATAAATCGGGATATGGACAAAATTTAAAAAAGTCGCAATACGCATTACGCTGTATAAAAATCTCTGTGAACTTTGTGTATAAACTTCGTGAACGTTGTGGTTAAGCCTAAAAACCCAAAATTAACCACTATAATTTCCCCACCATTTCCATCACCCATTCTTTCTCAAAAAGGTTGCTTTCGCTTTCTGCCTGTTGTAGCAGCAGTGCCTTTTGTTGTTTGTTGCAACCGGTGTATTTTATAAGCTTCAAGCAGTATTTTATCAGCCTGATATAACTCTCTTTATAAACCCCCAGTTCCTTTTGGCGATTCAGGTACAACCTAAAACTACTGCATAAAGCGATTAAGCTTTCATACTCCTGCTCCTCATAATACATGCGTAGCAGCATACTTTTGGCGTTGATATTCCAAAGCACATCTTCAAATTCTATGGTTTGGAGGATGGGCATGGCTTTTTCGTACCTTTTTTGCTCCACAAAAAGCGTCGCCATATTGAACATCACCGTACCTTCTCTGTAATTGTCATGCAAATAATGCTGATAGTTATGGATAAATGCCAACACACCATCATAATCTTTCAGCTTTTTAATGCCGATAAAGGCAATATTTTTAAAGGTAAAGCGACTCAACATGCCATTTTCTAATAGGAAACCCTTTTCAAGACCCCGCAAATACAGGCGGTAGGCGTGTTGGGCATAGAGGCTTTTGCCCACATTGAGTTCTTTTATACAGTGATTTAGGGCAATGATAAAAACATCCTTTATCTCGGATTGCGTAAAATGTGCTTCGTAGTGATTCAAGAGGGCATCCAGTTCTTCAAAATTATCATCACCGCCGTAAACAGAAAGCCGATAACACACAAAATACATATAAATAGCCGGAATTTCCTTTAACGTCGGCGTTTCCTCCACCAAGGCAAGGCATGATTTTAACAACGGAAAGTCGAAACTCTGTGCCGACACGCGCTCAATAGAAATGGCGATGCAAGCCTGCTTTAAGATTTCGGCTATGGTAAAATAGTGGAGTTGATTAGAGACCTCTTGCAAGTTAAAGTCTATGTTGCGCTTATTTTTGCTCGACAAATTATACTGCTCTACTTCCAATTGGAAGGCGTGCCAATAATGCTGACTGTTGCGCAAGGGTTGCTGCTTCATTTGGTGGCGCACTTCCACAATTTGTTGACGGCAATAGCTATTGAGTTGCTTTTCGTTGATATAGTGGATTTTATCTATTTCCATCTGTGGCGTTTGCTGCCAATTGAAATAGGCGAAAAAGCTTTCGAGGCATTTGGTGGCGAAGCTCATCAGGTAGCGCATTTTTTGTTCCTCGTACGGCTCTTGGGGGTAAACAAAGGCAAAAACAGTTCTTTTATCTGTATTTTCTTTTGTAATTTCACGTTTGCTAAACAGGTATTGGAATAAAGAAACGACATCCTCACGGGCATTGGCAATGGGCGAATTGACCCAAAGTTTGAGGTTCTGCCTTTCTCTCCTATCTAATTGCAAAAAAAATTGGATGAATTTGGATGAAAACATTTTTAAAAATAAGAATTTTTTACAAATATACGACAAAAAATATTTGATAAGTTGTGTTTTTTGATATGAAAATTGAAATAAAGCAGACATATCTTTACCATATTAATTTTATGATTATGAAAGTATTAAAACTGTTCGTGGTGCTATTGCTACAAATTCTCTTGTATAATAATATAATAGCCCAACCTGAGACCGCCATCTCATCACAAATAGGCTTAGGAGGTGCTAGTAGCGATTTATTTACTACTCTTAAGCAAACAAATGATGGCGGATTTATTATAGGTGGATACTCAAATTCAAATACATCTGGAACAAAGAATGAAGACTCTAAAGGCAATTACGACTATTGGATAATAAAATTAGATCATTCTTTAACTCCCGTTTTTCAAAAAACAATTGGAGGATCAAATTATGATGATTTAAGAGTAATTATCCCTACTGAAGATGAAGGTTATTTATTAGGTGGATATTCTAATTCAAATATTTCTGGAGATAAAACAGAAGATTCCAGAGGGGGATATGATGTGTGGATCATTAAAATAGATAAAAATGGTGAGATTGAATGGCAAAAAACAATTGGGGGAAATGGCGATGATGTTCTTTATGCTTTAAACCAATCTAGTGACGGAGGTTTTATTTTAGGAGCTCATTCAAAGTCAATTATATCAGGAGAAAAGACAGAATCTTTGTTTGGAAATTATGATTATTGGATAATAAAAATTGATGCATCGGGAAATATCGAATGGCAAAAAACATACGGCGGAGTAAACGATGATATTCTTAGATCTATAGAAACTACTATGGATGGCGGGTATATTATTGGTGGAAATTCAAAATCAGGACAATCCGGCAATAAACTAGAAGAAAATCAGGGAAATTGGGATATTTGGGTCTTAAAAGTAGACGGATTAGGAAATATCGAATGGCAAAACAACATTGGTGGAAATCATGAAGATTATGCGAATAAAACAATAGAATTAAGCAATAATGACTTTTTTATTGGAGGTGGTTCCTATTCCCCTATTTCCGGCGACAAAACAGAATCATCATTTAATGGCAATGCCGATTTATGGTTATTAAAATTAGACGAGAATGGAAACATTATTTGGCAATCAACAATAGGTGGGGATTTATGGGACATGACCTATGATATTTGCACAGGAAAAAATAATAGTGTGATTATTGGCGCAAATTCCTCTTCAAATCTTTCTATTGATAAAACTGAACCCACTGAGGGGTCAGTTGATTTTTGGATTCTAAAAATCAATTCAGATGGTAATATCGATTGGCAAAACAATATTGGTGGCTCCGGGGGTGACTATCTTAACTCAATAATTAAAACTTCAAGCAATCAATTTATAATTGGAGGCTACTCAAATTCAGGTTTCTCCGGAGAAAAAAATCAACCTTCCTATGGCTCTCAAGACTTTTGGATCTTAAAACTTTTCGAAGACCCGCTCACCATTACTGGCAATATCTTTTACGATGAAAACAATAACTGCAATCTTAGTACAGAAAACTCAGTTTTTAAAAACTTCTCTCTCCGTGCCAATAATACTGATGGTGATGCCTTTTATACCTCTACCGATACTACCGGAAAATATCTTCTATCCGTAGATGACACCGGAAGTTATGCGTTTCAATTATTACCAAATGAATCATTCAATTTATATCAACCATCTGCCTGCAATAACTACAACCTTCATTTAACAGACACCATCGACACCCTCAACTTCGGCATGCATCCCACCAAATCATGTCTATTCAATACGGTCAACATCTCTACCAACTCTTTGTTCCGAAGGTGCATGGAAAATACCTTTTATGTCCAATATGCCAATAATGGTACGATATCATCGCCCAATACCTATATAGATGTTCATTTGGACGACCTTTTAGCCTTTAATAGTGCTTCTATTCCATACCAGGATTTGGGCAATAATGTCTACCGCTTTGAATTGGGTACGGTTGATTTGCTAGAAAGTGGTCAATTTACCTTTAACGCTACACCCATTTGCGACTTAACCACCAATGGTCAGACGCTCTGTGTGGAAGCACATATTTACCCCGACTCCGTTTGCACTTTGGTGGACTATCGCGGTGCCAATATTTCGGCATCCGGTGAGTGTTTAGGAGATTCTGTAAGATTCATCTTGCGCAACAGAGGCGGTAATATGGCAGAACCAAAAGTGTATATCGTCATCGAAGGTGATGTGGTAAGAATCAGAGAAGATTATCAACTCGCAGCGAATGAGGAATTAGAAGTAAAAATAAAAGCCGTAAATGGCGCCACTTATCGCATCATTGCCGAACAACCTACCGATTTCCCTTCCGAATTGGGTGATAATTTTACTACCGCCGTAGTGGAAGGCTGTCGCCCGAACCCCGACGACCCTTTTGAAACAGGATTTGTCAACCAGTTCTCCAATTATGATGGAGAACCGTATAGTAGCGTAAGTTGCAATACCCTCATCGGCAGCTACGACCCCAATGATAAGTCGGCATTCCCTGTCGGCGTTGGTAATCAACATTTTGTCGAAGTAAATACCGATATAGACTACCTCATACGCTTCCAAAATACAGGCAACGATACTGCCTTCAAAGTGGTATTGGTTGATACCATTTCTAACTTCTTAGACATCAACAGCATTGAATTAGGTGCTTCTTCACATCCTTATAATTTTGAACGCATCGACTCCAATGTAGTGCAGTTTGTCTTCTCTCCTATCTATTTAATAGATAGCTTCACTAATGAACCTGCGTCAAACGGTTTTGTCAAATTCAAAATACATCAAAAGAAAGATGTGCCTGTTGGTACAACAATCAACAATACTGCGGATATTTATTTCGACTTCAACGCACCCATCCGCACCAACACGACCATGCACACGATTGGAAAAGATTTTCTGCAAATACAGTTGACAGATATTAAAAATCATACACAACAATCGGTGACAATAAAAGCATTTCCGAATCCTTTCAAAGACAAAACCTTTATTTATATCACCTCCGGAAATATTGAAGATGCCGTTCTAGTGTTAACCAATATACAAGGACAGGTGATTAAAACCATACCCGTCAACAATGGAAATCAGTTTGAGATCCATCGCAATGACTTACCTGTTGGTGTTTACTTTTTCTCCATACTTTCCCAAAATAAAATCCTCTCCTCAGGCAAATTGATTGCGGAATAAGCAATCACCAGCACAAGCTACATTTTATAGCAAAAAATCTATAAAATGTAGCTTATTTTTATTGCATGCTGCTCAACTGCCACACATACTACAGCCTTTGCTATGGAACTTTCTCCATTGATAAACTATTAAAATCGTTGAAAATCAACGGTTATGATAGATTTGCGCTGACGGATATCAATAATACATCTGCCACGATTGATACCTTTCGCATGGTTAAAGATTATGGATTATCTCCTATCGTTGGCATCGACTTCCGCAACGGCATACAACAGCAATATGTAGGTTTGGCGAAAAACAACCGCGGCTACAAAATACTCAATGACCATCTTTCCTATCACCAACACAACCAAAAGGATTTTGCGGCGCAAGCGCCGCACCTGGAAGATGTCTTCATCATCTATCCCTATCGGACATATGCCGGATGGCTCTTGAAGGATTACGAATATATTGGTATAAGTTATAGTGATCTCACAAAATTCCAACTAGACAACAAACATTTGAGTGATAAGAAGATTGTCATACTTCAACCGGTTTCATTTCCTGACAAGAAGGGCTTTAATGCGCATCGATTACTACGTGCTATTGATAAAAACATGCTACTCAGCAAACTCCCTCCCGAAGAACAGGGAACACAACAGGAGGTCATCCTCCCATACGATACCTTAAGAACCTATTTCGCAGAACATCCGCTTTGGATAAACAACACGGAAAAAATACTAGCATCCTGTCATTTCCATATCGAATTTGGCAAATTTGCCAACAAAAACCTACACCATTATACCGATAGCGTTGAGGAAGATATTGCGTTACTCAAAAAGATCTCGACCGAAGGCCTCCATTACAGATACAAGCATCCTTCTCCGGAAGTGCTGAGTCGGCTGGAGAAAGAAATAGACATCATCGCACAAATGGACTTTGCCGCGTACTTCCTCATCAACTGGGATATCGTACAATATGCACAGCGCAAAAACTACTACTATGTAGGTCGGGGCAGCGGTGCCAATAGCTTAGTAGCCTATCTATTGCGCATTACCGATGTTGACCCGATAGCATTGGATCTCTACTTTGAGCGTTTTATTAATCCATTCCGAAGTACTCCGCCTGATTTCGACATAGATTTTTCGTGGACAGATCGCGATGATATCACCCGCTATATTTTTGAACGCTTTGGTAAAGACGGAAAAGCCGCATTGCTCGGCTCATACAACACCATTCAGAAAGATGCCGTTATTAGAGAACTCGGCAAAGTATTCGGTTTACCGCCACATGAAATCGACAAACTCCAAGCGAACAACGACTCTTCTGAACAAGATGAAATCGGCAGATTGGTGTTGCGTTACAGCGAATGGATACACGGCTTCCCCAGTCACCTCAGCATACATGCCAGCGGCATACTGATTTCTGAAGAACCCATCACCACCTATACCGCCACTTTTATGCCCCCAAAAGGATATCCAACTACGCATTTCAGTATGTTGGAAGCAGAAGATATCGGATTGTTTAAATTCGACATCCTCAGCCAGCGAGGGTTGGGAAAGATAAAGGATACACTTGACTTAGTACAACAAAACAAAGGCGTTACCATAGATATCCACGATATGCCCACCATCCTCCACGATGCCAAGGTAGCAGATTTGCTACGCAAAGGGAAAGCTATCGGTTGCTTTTATGTAGAATCTCCCGCCATGCGTATGCTATTATGCAAACTACAAGCCGATGATTATCTGCGCTTAGTGGCTGCCAGTTCGATTATACGTCCGGGTGTGGCACGCAGTGGTATGATGCAGGAATATATCCGCCGTTATCGCCATACATCGCTGAGAGAAAAAGCCAGAGAAATCCTACCCGAACTGTACGATATCTTAGAAGAAACCTACGGCGTAATGGTATATCAGGAAGATGTTATCAAGGTGGCGCATATATTCGCCGGGCTTTCATTGGCAGAAGCCGATTATCTGCGGCGCGGTATGAGTTGGAAGTTCAAACAGCGCAATGAGTTTTGGCGGGTAAAGGAACTGTTTTTCAATAATTGCAGGAAAAAAGGCTATACAGAAAAAACCATCACCGACATCTGGTTTCAGATAGAGAGTTTTGCCAATTATGCCTTTTCAAAAGGACATTCTGCCAGTTATGCCGTGGAGAGTTATCAGGCGTTGTACTTAAAAGCCTATTATCCCCTAGAGTATATGGTAGCAACCCTCAATAATGGTGGCGGATTCTATAGCAGAGAGGTTTATTTACACGAAGCTGCTCTACATGGCGGTATCATAGAACCGCCCTGCATCAACCAGAGCGAAGCACTCACCACCATCAAAGGGAATACCATACTCATTGGGTTGGGTCATCTGGCAGAAGGAGAACAACAGGCATTAAATACCATCCTGCAAGAAAGAAATAAGCATGGTACTTTTTTATCTTTAGAAGATTTCGTCCGTCGCCTACCGACTGTTTCCATCGAGCAACTCAGGTTGTATATTAGGATAGACGCTTTCCGGTTTACAGGCAAAAATAAGCGACATTTGCTTTGGGAGGCACATCTGATGCGGAATAAGGATGAGAAGAAAACAACTAAACAAACATTATTCTATGAACCTGTACAAGAATTTACCATACCTACGTTGGAGGAAAACTGGGTAAATGATGCCTTTGATGAAATTGAATTATTGGGTCATACCTTGCGGCTACCTTTTTTTCTTTTAAATGAGACAATTGAAGGAAATATCTTTGCCAAGGACTTGCCAAAATATCTCGGAAAAACAGTACATGTGCTTGGCTATTTGGTAACCAATAAACCTACCTCCACCCATAAGGGAGAGCGGATGAACTTTGGCACTTTCTTAGATGAACACGGCGACTGGGTAGATACCGTTCATTTTCCGGATGCTGCCAAAGCATTCCCATTTTCCGGAAGGGGCATTTATCATATCATCGGCAAAGTAGTAGAAGAGTTTGATTTCATCTCCATAGAAGTAATGGAACAGCGGCGTTTGAAATATTATGATAGGGAAACATCGACAAGATTGAAAAAAATAGGATAAAACGGGAACTTTTTTTAATATTGAATTTTTATATACTAAAAACGAATGGAAGACAATTTCAAACTCCCTAGGTTCTACAGAAATATTATCAAGATTATTTCCTTAGCCCTAGCATTACTTATCATTATTTGGTGTGGAAAAACTGCTTATGATATAGTTTTCAATCCTGTGAAAGTTCATAAGATTGAGATTATTCCGGGGAAGGCAACGGCTGAAAGAGCCATAGAGTATTCGCTCAATATCTGGCAAGCTACGGTGGATAACTTAGGCAATGATATTGCCACTGTGGAAATAAGTTTGGCAATAGCCGGGATAGTGATTGCCTTTCTAGTGGCTTTGGGAGGATTTTACTTGAACCAACAAATCAAAACCAATAAAGAATCTATAGAATCCACTAAGCAGTTACTCACTCAATTAGACGAAAAAATTGGCGAAGTCAAAAAAAATATTGTGGAACTAGATGCCGACAAGGAACTTTTACGGGAGACATTATGGGACAGTATAAATGGCATTTCTGCCTCCGTTCCTCATACGCAATTGTTCTCTAAAAATCCATTCTATAACCAGTCGTTACTGAGTTTTTATAGCTTACTCATTAAGTGGAAATATGCATTAACCCCGGAAATTGAAGAAGAAGAAAGCGACATTGAAAAGTTCTTGCTAGGCTGTTATGAGTTCAGCATTGGTAATCCTGAAAAGGCAATCAAACAATATATGCGCATTGAAGACAGTATGGAAAACCAAAGAAAATTCCATTTATATTTCTATAAAGGGCTGGCATGCGATGAGATTAAAGAATATGATCGCGCAATTGATTTATACCAAAAAGAAATCGCACTAAATACCTCATTCAAGTCTGTCGCCTTGAGCAATATGGGTTTTACTTATTTAGAGATGGTGATAAATAACAACCATGATCCGGCACACTTAAAGATTGCGGAAGAGTGGTTTACAGAGGCTCGTCTAATCAATAAAAGCGACCCATACCCTTATTTCGGGTTGGCCATATGCCATCATCGCAGTACAACCAACGACCCAACAAAAGTAGCGTCATTAATTAAGCAAGGTGAACGCTTAGAAGAACTCAACGAACACTACAAGGAAAACTATACAAGGCATCAATTTGAAACCATGCTAAAAGAAATATATGATATCAAAGAAACGCAGGGTGTGTAGTATTTATTTCAGAATAAAAGTACCAAATTGATACTCCTTTCCTTTCATGTTATTGATAAGCAATCTATCTCCGTATTGATGTGTATAGGAAGGCACATAAAAACCTTCCGTTTCTGCTCCTGTAAACAGCGTTTCGATAGATTCTACCTCTCCATTCGCGCCAATTACTGCCAAATCTGAATAAAGTCCGGTTTTCGCTGACCCAAAAAGCCCTCCTTTATTACCAGCTTCCTTTTTCTCATTTCGAGATTTAGCATCATTGTATAATAAGTACAATTTGTCATTATAAACTGCAAGGCTATAAGAAGTAATCATAGACGATTGACTACCAAAATCCTTATCAACCTTAGCAATATTTCTCAAAGTACCATCCGCATTAAACCTTGGAATTAATATTTCATTGGTATAATAGTATGTTTTGGTAGAAGGCACTGATCTTCCGTTAGAGTATGTATAAGTTGTAATTTGTCGTATATAAAACTCCTCCGCTATAAAAGAAAATGAACCGTCTGAAAAAGTAACGAAATTCCGAATTATGAAATTTCTGATGCCATCTCCTTTATCAATATCTTTCTCTTTTATAAGACCTTCCAACAAAGTAGGCGAAAAAGGAAAAGATTGGCTTTTAAATACACCAGTACTTGCATTAAGTGTGCTAAAAAAGGTGCCGTTATTCCCATCCGTATCTTTATCTCTATCCTTCGTAAAACCACCTATTCTTACTTCTTCGCTATTGGGAGAAATAAAGAGCCCTGCTGATGAGACAACATTATTTCCCGATAGACTTACATCATAATCTTTATAACCATCCTTGGATATTCTTAAAATCTTATACTTATAATCGGGCAACCCTTTCTCCTTTTCTTTTCTTTCTTTATCTAAAGTAGCGGCCAAATAAACATCTCCATTGTTTGAAACCACAAAGTCTTGAATATCAAATTTGCTGTCTTTATATGGAAAATCTTGAATTTTCTGCCATTTTACCTGCATATTTTCGTCAAATACAATAATGCTGATTTGGTCGGTTTGGGATTTTTCCTTACTTGATAATGTCTGAATAGTAGCCACATGACTGGAGTCTGCACTCATTACAAAACCACCTGTTGCATCCGCATCTGTATATCCTGATACACCAAAATATATAAATTTGTACTGAACCAAGTAAGGTTGTCGTGCAATTTCTTTTACAGGTTTAAACTTGCCACTTGAAAACTCTGCCGCTTGTACGGTAAACGCATTCCCTTTTTTATCATAACTAGTGAAAATCCCAAAGGTTTTAGCTTTAGTATGAATAAATTCTTTGAGTATTAGATTATCACCATTATATTCAAAGGTGATAGGCGTTTCTGACACTAATTTATGGTTATAATCATATTTTAACAACGTATTCTCCTTCTTAGGGCGCATAATGAGGTAGTAATTTTTCTCGTCTCCTCCTACCAAGTAAAATGAAGAAAACATACCTCCTTCCTTCTTATAAACTGGCCCCCATTTGACTTGCATCTGTCCAAAAGAATAGCTTGTCAACAACAGACACGCTAATAATACTGTGATTTTTTTCATTGCTTTATACTTAATTTTTCTTTTTTACAAAACTTCTCCTAACGCCTTCATCAGCCTGTCGATATTTTCTTTATTCGATCCATAACCCATTAATCCGATTCTCCATAATTTTCCGAAACCTGCACCTAATCCTGCTCCAACTTCTATGCCAAATTCTAACAACAGTCTCTTTCGCAAAGCGGCATCATCCATACCTGCTTTTAATACTACCGTATTCAATTGTGGCAATCTATATGCTTCTGCTACAAAGAATTCCA
This sequence comes from Chitinophagales bacterium, assembly GCA_019694955.1. GTDB lineage: Bacteria > Bacteroidota > Bacteroidia > Chitinophagales > JADIYW01 > JADIYW01. The sequence continues at coordinate 59,590 of JAIBAX010000010.1, forward strand.
TCCCTATTTCTTGCATCTTCATAGCAAAGTAACGATGATTTTCTGTATGTCTGCTCCAAGAAACCTCCATACCTTCTTCCATGAGCATCACCAAGGACTCATGCACCGCATAAAAGCTGTTTACAGGCGCCGTGTGGTGATAGGCGCGCTTCTCAAAACTTCCCCAGTAAGGCCATACGTTATTGATATCTAAAAACCAACTGCTAACAGGTTTGGTTCTGCGTTTAATTTTATCGATGGCAGCCTCGCTAAATGTAATCGGTGAAAGTCCGGGCACACTTCCCAAGCCTTTCTGGCTACAAGAATAAGCTACATCTACTTGCCAATCATCTACATGGAATTCAATAGCCCCTAAAGTCGTTACAGCATCTACAATCGTAAGGCAGCCATTCGCTTTTGCCACTGCACAAAGTGCTTTTGTATCATTTCTTACACCTGTGGACGTTTCTGAACTGACAAAACCTACAATTTTAGTGTCCACATGATTTTTAAGTGCCGCTTCCAAATCTTGTGGGTCTATGGGTTTACCCCACTTGGAAGTCACCGCTATTACTTCTGCCCCAGCTCGCTCCGCCACTTGCTTCATCCTATCGCCAAAATATCCATTGGTACAAATAACCACCTTATCGCCTGCCTCCACGAGGTTGACAAAGGAACATTCCATTCCTATAGAACCGGGTGCAGAAACCAGAAATGTATGTTCATTTTTGGTATCAAATGCAATTCGCAGCATGGCTTTGATTTCATCCATCATCCGTATAACATCCGGATCGAGATGTCCCAAGGTGGGTTGTGAGAGTGCTTGCAAAACACGTGGATGAATGGTTGTTGGACCCGGCCCTAACAAAAGTCTTTCTACTGCCTTAAAAGATGTAAATAGTTGTTTTTCAACGATATTATCAGTCATAAATAACGATTTTAACCCTAAATATACGGACGTTTTCTTTTTGGCATCCACTTGTAACTGATTATTAAAGAAAATTTGACTTTGTGATGGAGAATATTTGAAAATGTGTGTAGATTTGGACACAGGAAATGCGCCATGTACTCTACCGTTATTGAAAATTATATCAAAACCATTTACCACCTGCACCTTCAGCATGAACGTGTTTCTACAACTGAGCTCTCGCAGGCACTAAAAGTAAAATCTGCTTCTGTAACAGATATGTTGCAACGCTTAGAGGAAATGGAACTCATCGATTATAAGAAATACCAAGGTGCCATTCTTACGGAAAAAGGTCATCAGAAAGCGATTGAATTGGTTCGCAAGCACCGACTTTGGGAAGTGTTTTTAGTAGAAAAGCTACAATTCAATTGGAGTGAAGTACATGCTGTTGCCGAGCAATTGGAACATATTCAATCCGTAAAATTAATCGATAACCTTGAGGCATTTCTGGGCTATCCAAAATGGGATCCGCATGGCGACCCTATCCCGGATAAAGAAGGAAAGTTTGCACCTAGAGAACAGATTCCATTATTCGATTTAGGCATAGGCGAAACCGGAACAATTCTAGGTGTTACCGTGGACGATGAACAGTTTCTGCGTTTCTTGGAGCAAACGCAATTGATCATCGGCAAAACGATTACCATAAAAAATTTCCATCAATTTGACGAATCCATACAAATAGTAATGGAGAAAACAACTATCAATTTATCTAAGAAGGTCGCTACCAGTATTTTGGTAAGAAGAATTGCTTTGTAAGCGTATCTCCTATTGTGTGTATCGTTCGACCGTCAAATTAACCACAAAGTCTGCGAAGTTTATACGCAAAGTTCACAGAGATTTTTGTACAGCGTATTGCGAAGTCAATCTTCAAATTTCCAAATCTCCAAATCTCCGTGAACCGTAAATTTTTTCATTCTCACATCTCCAAATTCCCAAATATCTGTGAACCGTGAACTTCCTTACACCTCCACTGGTAAATTTAATACAGAAACCTGCATTGGATCCGTCCTGATATGAAATTTCTCAGGATTGCTATTTTGTTCGTCTAGGTGATGGAAGTGGTCAATGTCGGCACCAGCAAAGCCCAACTTAATCCGGCTTCCTTTTTGCAGCTGATAAGAGACGGCAAATAAGTCAAAATGTATTTCATACCACGTATCCTTTTCCCACACCTGCGCATCTGCTTTGGCAAAGGTTCTATATGGAATCGGCAGAAGAAATGGATTCTCATCATAATGTTTTCTGTGGATGCCACGAATCATACCCTCCGTAATATAGCGTACTTTGCCATTTGGTAATTGTTCCTCTAAATAAGCAAAGAGTTGTAAATCCGTGGCATCAGATTTTACCTCAATAGATACCGTGGGATGCCCGGTAATGGTCAATGATTCCGTAAGCGGTTCAGACATGAAATTTATCATCTGTTTTGCCTTAATATGCCTATCGGTATACGCAATCTTTCTTTTATAGCGATACTTTATTGTAAGACTATTCCAACGTGCACCGCCTCCGGTTCCCAAGTTGCTGTTAATCAAATGCTCATACTCAAAAGCTTTGACGCTACCATCCAGTATGAGTTGATGGTCTTTCGAGAGTTTCCAAGCTTGATTTACTATATTCTTTGGCGGCCAAATATTGGTTTCTTTCCATACTTCCGCACCAAAAGTATAGTATTGTAATTTTTTTTCTACAGGCTTTTCTGAAGAACCTTCTTTTAAAAACTTATCAAAAAATGCCATAATATCATCCAACACCTCATAATCAAGTTTATTGCTGCGAACAAATGGACTTACATTTTGCGCCGGCCCATGATCCCAAGGACCAATTTTTGCGAGGTGGGTATTTTCCGTTAGTTGGAATCCTTTTAATACAGAATTCGCCAGCCCACCGTCATACCAACCACCAATTCTCAGTATGGGCGTTTTTGATGCCGCAATCTTATCTGCATAATGATGCAAACTGAAAGTGTCTACAGGCATACCTACTTCCGGATCAATATCGTCGCGAAATTGAATGTTAAAAATGCCTTTGAAAATATCGAAATTTTCTAAGTGTTCCTCCTTTGCTGCATCGTATACTGTCTTTTTTTCTTTAGGGTTTCCAATCATCTTAGGCCCACGTGAAATCAACTTCAACACAGGGTTTATGTAGCCAAAATCGTTGGTATCCAACGACTTAGTAGTATCTCGCCACACCTCAACAAACTTCCCTTGCCGCACACCCCCCGGCACAATCATATCGCCGTATAAATCAAAGATATTGCTTCTCACCACACATGCTTTCAAAGCTGGATGTTGGTTCACCAATATAAACTCTGCAGTTGTACCTAAATACGAAATCCCGGTTGTTCCAACAGCACCGTTTGACCAACTTTGTTGTGTAATCCAATCTAAAATATCTTTACCATCTTCTACCTCTTGCGGACTAAACTCCATTTTTCTGGTGCCGTAGGAGGCGCCGGTTCCACGTACATCTACTATAACCACCGCATAACCATTTTTCGTATAATGCGCCACTTCCTTTTTTTTCACCTGACCGAAAATAGGTCCTACAAACCCTAAGATACGCTTCGGTTCAAATGTTCTGACATATCTTGTCAGAAACAAAATAGCGGGCACGGGTGCTCGCATATTTTTAGGTAGAAAAATATCGGATGCTAACCGCACACCATCGCGCATTTCAATAAATTCCGAATGGTAAAGGTAATTTTTAGTAACTCGTATAGAAGTAGATGTATTGTCCATAATGATTCCATTAAAATTCTAACGAATATAAAAACAACCTATACATATCTATCTATAAAATAATTTTTTACAAAAACATTAACAAAAACTTGGATGAATGGTTAAATGTCATTGGTTATTGGTCAATAGTCATTTGTCAATAGAAGCTACGCAAATGACCATTGACCAATGACTTCAACTGCACCACTGACAATTTGTCGCAAATTTACTCATGGAACGGGATTTGAAACTAATTTCCCTGCAACTGTGTGCCAAATTGCTTAACTTTGCACACTTTTTTGAAATTACACGATAATAATATATGTTTGAACAACTTGGTATGCCCGGAATGATGGAAGAAGATGTTGAGATGGTTCCCATGCTTTCATTAGAAGAAGACGATGATAGCCCGAATGAAGAGATAAAAAACCCTGTCCCACTATTACCGCTTAGAAACAATGTACTATTTCCCGGCGTAGTCATCCCTATCGCTGTGGGTAGAGACAAGTCTATCAGTGCCGTAAAAAAGGCTTATAAAGGAAATAAATTTGTTGGTGTAATAGCCCAAAAAGATACCCAAATTGAAGAGCCGGAACCCAGCGATTTATACAATATTGGCACTGTCGCCCGTATAGTGAAGATGTTGAAAATGCCTGATGGTGGCACAACATTGATAATACAAGGCGTCCGACGGTTTGAGTTACTAGAAATTGTTTCTAATGAGCCGCACTTCGAAGCAAACATCCAATTATTTGACGATACCAAACCGAAATTTACGCAGGAAGTAAAGGCCATCATGTCGAATATGAAGGAACTGGCACAGCGTATTATCGAGCATTCTCCGCAAATTCCTAATGAAGCTCGTGTTATCGTAATGAATATTAAGAATCTCCATTTCTTATGTCATTTTATTGCCTCCAATCTAAATATTGAAACGACTCATAAACAAGAAATTCTAGCGATTGATTCAATCATCGACCGTGCACAGAAGGTGATGACACACATGAATCAGGAATTCCAGTTGCTAGAGTTGAAAAACAGTATTCAGAATAAAGTTCGCACCGATATCGACAAGCAACAGCGCGATTATTTCCTTCATCAACAGATGAAAACCATTCAGGAAGAGTTAGGAGGAGATTCTTTCCAACAGGAAATCCTGAAAATGCGAGAAAAAGCGCAGACCAAAAAATGGAACAAGTCCGTTGAAGAAACCTTCAACATGGAAATCAATAAACTGCAACGCATCAACCCGGCAGCAGCAGAATACTCGATTATCCTCAATTATTTAGAACTTTTACTAGAACTTCCCTGGGGTGAATACACAAACGACAATTTTGATTTAAATAGAGCCATCAGCATTTTAGACGATGACCATTACGGCCTAGAAAAAGTGAAAGACCGAATTGTGGAATACCTTGCCGTATTAAAACTAAAAGGAGATTTAAAATCACCTATTTTGTGTTTTGTGGGCCCTCCGGGCGTGGGAAAAACTTCATTGGGAAAATCTATTGCAAAGGCGCTGGAAAGAAAGTATATCCGCATGTCGTTGGGTGGTTTGCATGATGAATCCGAAATTCGGGGGCATAGAAAAACATATATCGGTGCTATGCCGGGGCGCATTTTGGCCAACCTTAAAAAGGCACAATCTTCCAATCCCGTATTCATTTTAGATGAAATTGACAAAGTCGGCAAAGACCACCGCGGCGATCCTTCTTCTGCCCTTTTGGAAGTATTAGATCCGGAACAAAACAGTACCTTTTACGATAATTTTCTTGAATTAGATTATGATTTGTCCAAGGTGATGTTCATCGCTACCGCCAATGACTTGCGCAGCATACAACCGGCGCTTCGCGACAGGATGGAAATCATCTATATCAGCGGATATTCCATTGAAGAAAAGGTGCAAATTGCCCTAAAACATCTGGTTAAAAAGCAAAGAGAAGCGCATGGATTGAAAGCAAATCAGGTAAAAATAACGGCACCTGTCATTCAGCAGTTGATACAAGACTATACGCGTGAGTCAGGAGTACGTGAGTTGGATCGTGTCATTGCAGCCGTTATGAGACATGTTGCCAAACACGTTGCCATGGAACAAGTGTATGACAGCAATATCAAAATAAAAGATTTATTCAATATCCTAGGCAAAAAGAAGTATTCTAACGATTTATACCAGAACGAAAACCCTCCCGGCGTTTCTGTTGGGTTGGCGTGGACATCTGTCGGTGGGGATATTTTGTTCATTGAAACAAGCATATGCGAAGGGAAAGGCAACCTAACTATTACCGGAAACCTCGGCAATGTATTCAAAGAATCTGCTAATACGGCATTGTCATATCTTCGTTCAAGGGCGAAAGATTTGAATATTCCGCAAGATGCTTTCAACAACTTCAACCTCCATCTACACGTGCCGGAAGGCGCAACACCCAAAGACGGCCCTTCTGCAGGGATAGCCATTTTTACAGCTTTTGCTTCCCAACTGACGCAAAAAAGGGTGAAACCATTCTTAGCAATGACAGGAGAAATTACGCTTAGAGGAAAGGTTTTACCAGTAGGCGGTATCAAAGAAAAGGTGTTGGCAGCAAAACGCTCCGGCATCAAAGAAATCATCCTTTGCAAAGAAAACGAAAAAGACATCTTAGATATCAACCAGGATTTCCTAAAAGGACTTCATTTCCATTACGTTGACCATGTGGACGAAGTGATGGCGTTGAGTTTGGAAAAAGAGAAAGTCAAAAATGTGTTGAATTTTGTTGTTAAAAAGGAGGAGAAGGTTTGATTGGATGTTGAATGATAAATGTTGAATTTTAAATGTGTTTCATCTATAATTTTGAATTTAAAATTTATAATTAAAAATTAAAAATTGGATTTCATCGCCTTTGAATGTAATGTTCGGTTTTGAATGCCAATGTTCAATCAAACGATTTCGATGTTAAATGATAGATGTTAAATTTTAGATGCTCTTTTATTTAAAATTTTGAATTTAAAATTTATAATTAAAGATTAATTTGTCATTCTATATTTAAGATTAAAATTTACTTTGGTATCAATAAGGCATTTTATGAAAAGAATTCATTGGATTTTGCAAAGCAATTTAATTAGAGAGCAGACGCTTAACCAAATTAAGAATGCCCTTGTAGAGGACAATGTATCTTTTGAAGAAGTAAGAGTCATTCCCTTTTCTGATGAATTGCCAACAATTGAGAGAAAAGAAGATATAAATGTATTTTATGGTTCAACAACTTTAATTTTAAATGCTTATAAAAAATGGGGTACATCCGAAGGGATTTTCTATGATCACAGAAATTTTAACATGAAAACTTATTTAGAAAAGTGGGGTGTTAAAATGTTAAATTCAGATAGTAAAATATTTACCTTTAAAGAAATTGTGGCATTAAAATTACGAGAAAATAGTGTTTGGTTTTTAAGACCAATTGAAGATGATAAATCATTCTCTGGTTGTATAATGACATTTAAAGAGATTATCGATTTTGAGAAAAAATTGTTAGATTCTAACAATCCTTACTTATCAACTGAAACATTAGTTGCAATAAGTTCCGTAAAATCAATATCTAAAGAATGGAGATTATTTATTATTGACAAAATGGTAGTTTCTGCTTGTAGATACATGTTGAATGGTTCTTTAGATATAGATGATAAAGACATTCCAAAAGAATTGATAGTATTTGCTGAAGAATGTTGTAGGGAATATGTTCCCGCTGATATATTTGTCATGGATATTGCATTTTTCAAGGAAAGGTTTCATATAGTAGAATGTAATTGTTTCAATGATTCAGGCTTTTACAAACATGATATTCTTAAAATCATCCATGGTGTTAACGAATATTTTGAGAGGTGTTCGATGTTAAATGATAAATTGAATTGAAAATTTATAATTAAAAATTGATCATTTTTTTTCATTGAAGTTGGAAGTAATATTTGGCTTTGAATGACAATGTTCAATCAAACGATTTCGATGTTAAATTTTAGATGCTCTTTTACCTAAAATTTTGAATTTAAAAGATTAAAAATTTATAATTAAAGATTAAAAATTGGTCATTTTTTTCATTGAAGTTGGAAGTAATGTTCAGTTTTGAATAAGAATGCTCAATCAAAAGATTCGATGTTAAATGATAAATGTTGAATTTTAGATGCTCTCTCATCTATAATTTTGAATTTAAAATTTATAATTAAAGGTTAAAAATTGGTCATTGGATTTCATCGCCTTTGGAAGTAATGTTCAGTTTTGAATAAGAATGCGCAATCAAAAGATTTCGATGTTAAATGATAGATGTTGAATTTTAGATGCTCTCTCATCTATAATTTTGAATTTAAAATTTATAATTAAAGATTAAAAATTGGTCATTGTATTTCTTCGCAGTTGGAAGTATAGTTCGGTTCTGGATAAGAATACTCAATCAAAAGATTCGATGTTAAATGATAAATGTTGAATTTTAGATGCTCTTTTACCTAAAATTTTGAATTTAAAAGATTAAAAATTTATAATTAAAGATTAAAAATTGGTCATTGTATTTCATCGCCTTTGGAAGTAATGTTCAGTTTTGAATAAGAATGCTCAATCAAAAGATTTCGATGTTAAATGATAGATGTTGAATTTTAAATGTGTTTCATCTATAATTTTGAATTTAAAATTTATAATTAAAAATTGGTCATTGGATTTCATCGCCTTTGAATGTATAGTTCGGTTTTGGATAAGAATGCTCAATCAAAAGATTTCGATTTTAAATGATAAATGTTGAATTTTAAATGTGTTTCATCTAAAATTTTGAATTTAAAATTTATAATTACTTAAAACTTCCCTTCCTGCCCTTTCAGTTGTGCAAAAAGAACTTTTTTGGCTCTGTGCAATTGTACTTTTACAGTTCCAAGAGGCATTTTTAGTTGTTCAGCGATTTCTTCATAGGTGAGTTCTTCAAAATAGCGGAGTTCCAACAGTTTTCTAAAAATGGGATCCATTTGCTCTACGATGTATTTTATCAGTTGGGCGCGTTGCTTCTTGATATATTTCTCTTCCGGTCCCAACTCTACTGTCAGCAATTGTATTTCGCTCTTTTCAGACATATCCGGATCCGTCTGCAATGCTACGGTTTGCAATTTCTTTTTTCTCAAAAAATCTATTCCTGTGTTGGTTGCGATGCGAAACAACCAGGTTGAAAAGGCGAAATTCGGTTGATACTTATCCAAATGATGGAAGGCTTTATGAAAAGCTTCTAACGTTATGTCTTCGGCATCTTCTGGATTGCCTATCATTTTCAACAACATAAAAAATACCGGATTCCAATACTTATCTACCAAAAATGCATACGCCTTCTGATCCTTTTCTTTTGCTTTCAGGATATATTCCCAGTCTTCTTGGAAATTGGGCGGTATGGGGAATTTCATTTCCATCTTTTCGTTGGCCACCAAGATGATTTTAAACCTAATGGCACTGCTATCATAATATAAACTAAGTCTAATACTGGAGCCATCATCCAAAAGTATCGTTCTTTTGTTTTCGCGGCCATCCAAACACTTAAAAAGTATATAGCAAAAATAGTTCCTGAAAATGCCTTATGAACTATTTCCCACCCACTATAACACCATAACAGGAAAAATGTTATCCAAAACAGCCATTTTGTTGCAAGAAATAGTCCCAGCAAAAATTGATGTATTTTCTTGTAACGTATTCCGGTAGCATAATGTCGCTGTTTTTGAATCAACCAACTGCGAAAATCCGCTGGTGCTTTCGAATATGTAAACGACTCCCTATCTAATACATATGTGCAATTCTTTGAAGTAGCTACCGCATTCACAAATAAATCATCATCGCCGGAGCTGAGGTCATCATGCATATTGATATCTTGCTGAAAGAGCGACTTTTTATAGGCAATATTTCTTCCTACGCCCATATACGGCAATCCTATATGACAAAAATTCAGGTATTGCATGACCACTAACATCGTCTCATATCTGGCAAGCATGTTTACAAAGCTGGCTTCTGTCTCATACAAACCTACCCCTAAAACGATTTCTTTCGAAGGCAACATCCCAACGGACATCTTTTCTAACCATTGATTTGTTGCAGGTTCACAATCAGCATCTGTTAGAACAACCCATTCGTTTCGGGTCTGCTGGATACCAAATGCCAATGCTTCCTTCTTTCCAACACCTTTTTTCATTTCCGGTGAAAATTGAAAAACACGTAAATTGGCATAATCTTTTGAGAACGCTGCTAAAATGTTCCACGTCTCATCTTTAGAACCGTCATCAATGACGATAACTTCATAATTACCATACTGTTGCGAAAGGATTTTGGGCAAGTTAGAAAGGAGATTTTTTGCTTCGTTCTTCGCACATATCACGACAGAAAGTGGAATCATGGAAGAATTGCTTACCTTTGTCCGTTCTTTTGGCAAAAGTATAGGTGTAAATACCAACAGATAATAAACGGTCTGTATAATTGCTGCGGCAAGGAATATAACGTATAAGACATCTAAAACCATGAAGGGACTAAAATAGGAAAAATTCTTTACGGTAAAGGAAAGACTTAAGATGAAATTTGAAATAAAAAAATTAGATAGCAATAGTGCTGCCAGAGCCGGAATCATCGAAACGGATCATGGCGTGATAGAAACACCTATTTTTATGCCTGTTGGCACTGTCGGTACCGTGAAGGCAGTACATTTTGGGGAATTGGAAACAGATATTCACGCACAAATCATCTTAGGCAACACTTATCACCTATATTTGCGTCCGGGATTAGAAATTCTCCAACAGGCGGGCGGTTTGCACAGTTTTAATAGCTGGCAAAAACCCATTCTAACGGATAGTGGTGGCTACCAAGTGTTTTCACTGAGCCATCGGCGGAAAATGACGGAAGAAGGTGCTACCTTTCAATCACATATCGACGGCTCACGGCACTTGTTTACACCGGAGCGGGTAATGGATATTCAGCGTACCATTGGTGCAGACTTTATTATGGCTTTTGATGAATGTACGCCTTATCCTTGCGACTATAAGTATGCGAAGAAATCAATGGAATTAACCCATCGATGGCTAAAGCGTTGCATCGACCGTTTTGATGAAACAGACCCACACTATGGATACGAACAAACGCTGATGCCGATTGTACAAGGTAGTGTATATCCTGACTTGAGGAAATTATCGGCAGAATTTATCGCCGAACAGCAACGCCCGGCAAATGCCATTGGCGGACTTTCCGTAGGAGAGCCTGCTGAGATGATGTATGAGATGACTGAATTAGTGTGTGCTATTTTACCACATGACAAACCAAGGTACTTAATGGGCGTAGGCACTCCCGCCAATATCTTAGAATCCATTGCACTGGGTATCGATATGTTTGACTGTGTGATGCCTACCAGAAATGCAAGGAATGGTCAGATTTTCACCTCCGAAGGCATCATTAACATTCGCAATGCCAAGTGGAAGGCCGACTTCTCTCCTATCGACCCGAATAGTGATTGCCCAACTATACAAAGACATACAAAGGCTTATTTGCGTCATTTATTTCATGCAGAAGAGATTTTAGGTGCGCAAATTGCCAGTATTCAAAACCTAAGCTTTTACCTATGGTTGGTAAAAGAAGCCAGAAAACATATCTTGGAAGGCGATTTCGCCACCTGGAAAAAAGATATGGTGGAAAGGGTTTCAAGGAGATTGTAATAAAATTAATATTCGCCCGTTCTTTAAATTCTACTCGTAAAAATCAATACATTTGCAAATAAATATCGGCACTGAAAAAGTTAGACTTATATATCATCAAAAAATACTTGCTGACATTTTTCTTCGGCTTGTTTTTGTTCATGGGTATTGCAGTAGTCATTGACATTTCAGAGAAAATCGACAGCTTTATTGAAGAAAAAATTCCGCTGAAGGAAATCATCTTTGATTACTACGTTCATTTCTTTCCTTGGATTGGGCTGATGCTGAGTCCCATATTTGTTTTTATGTCCGTTATATATTTTACCAGTAGGATGACGATGAATTCTGAAGTAATTGCTATGACTGCCGGAAGAATGAGTTTCTATAGGATGTTGGTACCATATATTTTTTCGGCATGTCTGCTGACGGCTTTATTTCTCACCTTCAATCATCGGTGGTTGCCCTATTCTGTGGGCAAGAAAATGGAATTTGAGGAAAAGTATAAAATCGATGTGCTCACAAAAAGCTATAATAATATTCACTTTCAGACGGCAAAAGATACTTTCGTTTATATGCAAACGTTTAATGAAATGGATACCATTGGTTATAAATTTGCGATGGAAGTGATTAAAGACAAAGAATTATTATACAAGGCAAAAGCTGAACGCTTGTATTGGCAGGGAAAAACGCAAACCTGGCGTTTGGAAGACTATGTCATCAGAAAAAAAATAAACGATGAAAAGGATAGTATTGAAACGGGTTATAAAAAGGATTTGAAACTGCCTTTTGTTGCAAAAGAATTTTATCAAGCACCCACCTATAAGGAAACTATGAACACTATGGCACTCAATAAATTCATAGAAAAGGAAAAACTGAAGGGTTCAGAGAACTTAAAGTTCTATTATGCCGATAAATATCGAAGAACCGCCGTTCCTGTTGGTACAATTATTCTAACACTCATCGCTGTTGCCATGACAACCCATAAAAACAGGGGTGGAATTGGGCTCAACATTGTTTTTGGACTGGCCTTGGCGGGTATTTATTTTTTAATGCTACAATTTTCGACCGTTTTTTCTACAAAAGGCAGTTTAGATCCGCAAATTGGTACCTGGTTACCCAATATTATCTTTGGTGTCATTGCACTGGTACTGATTTTGAGGGCACCGAAATAACCTCGAGGGTGGACGGAAAACAACCCTCGAGGTGGTCGAAAATGACTTTTCCATGTTTTGTTAACAATTAAATTCTTCAAAAATTTGTGCGTTTGGGAAAAGCATACTATTTTTAATTCTAAGTAAAATTGTCAGGTAATAATGTCTGGCAATAAATTTGAAGGAAAGTTACCATGGAAGCGAAATTTTCACCGAAAGTAAAAGAAGTGATTTCTTATAGTCGCGAAGAAGCTTTGCGTCTGAATCACGATTATATCGGTATCGAACATTTATTATTGGGCTTGATTAGAGAAGGTGAAGGTCTTGCTATCAAGGTAATGAAATCATTAGATATCGATATGCTGTTGTTGCGTCGCAAAACAGAAGAATCCATCAGGGACCGAGTAAGTGCTGTTCCGGTAAATGCCGCCAGTCTGCCACTCACTCGACAGGCAGAAAAAGTGTTAAAGTTCACCGTTTTAGAAGCTAAGGTGATGAAAACGGAAACTATTGGTACAGAACACCTTATGTTGGCTATTTTAAAAAATAAAGACAATTTGGCCACCCAGTTACTCAATAAGATGGATGTTGATTATGAAATTTTTAAAGCAGAATTAGATTTTATGTTACAAGATGGAGAAAACCCAATAGATATTCCACGTTCCGAATATCCAAACGACCCTTCAGAGGGAGAATTTGATGAAGATGATCAAAGAGCTAAAAGCTATACTACTAAAAAGGCCAATTCAAAATCCAATACACCTGTTCTCGATAATTTTGGGAGGGATATCACTAAGGCCGCCGAAGAAGGGCGCCTTGACCCCATCATCGGCAGGGAAACAGAAATTGAGCGCGTCAGCCAAATTTTGAGTAGACGCAAGAAAAATAATCCCATCCTTATCGGTGAACCGGGCGTCGGCAAGACTGCCATAGTGGAAGGGTTGGCATTGCGCATCATACAAAGAAAAGTATCTCGTGTACTCTTCAACAAGCGTATCGTCATGTTAGATTTGGCAGCATTGGTTGCCGGAACTAAATATCGTGGGCAGTTCGAAGAACGCATGAAAGCCATTATGACAGAATTGGAAAAAAATTCTGATGTCATCTTATTTATCGATGAAATACATACCATTGTTGGCGCAGGTGGTGCTACCGGTTCTTTAGATGCTTCCAATATCTTCAAACCTGCTCTTGCCCGTGGCGAACTGCAATGTATCGGTGCTTCTACCTTAGATGAATATCGCCAGCATATTGAAAAAGATGGTGCGTTGGACAGACGTTTTCAAAAAGTTATCATCGACCCGCCTTCTGCGGAAGAAACGCTGCAAATCATCGAAAACATAAAATCTAAATATGAAGACTATCACAGCGTTGAATACAGTGAAGATGCACTAAAGGCTTGTGTTTCTTTAAGCAATAGATATATTACAGACAGATTTTTGCCAGACAAAGCAATAGATGTTTTGGATGAAGTGGGCGCTCGTGTACACCTTAAGAACATTCATGTTCCGGAAAATATTACCCATTTAGAGGAAGAAATTGAAAAGATTAAGGACGAGAAAAATGCGGTTGTAAAAAACCAGCGTTATGAAGAAGCCGCTAAACTGAGAGATACTGAAAAACGCTTGTTCGACCAGTTGGAAGCCGCTAAAAAACAATGGGATGAAGATTCTAAAACCAAGAAATATCCGGTTTCTGAAGAAGATATTGCCGAGGTAGTGGCTATGATGACGGGTATTCCTGTGAAAAGAGTAGCGCAAAGCGAAAGCAAACGCCTTGTCAATATGGCAGACGACCTTAAGAAAATGGTCATCGGTCAAGAGGAAGCCGTTGCCAAAATCACGAAGGCTATACAAAGAAATAGGGTTGGTTTGAAAGACCCTAAAAAACCTATCGGCTCATTTATTTTCTTGGGACCGACGGGTGTTGGTAAAACAGAACTTGCTAAGTCTTTAGCGAGGTATATGTTTGACACAGAAGATTCCTTGATTCGCATCGACATGAGTGAATATATGGAAAAATTCTCCATCTCCCGACTCATTGGAGCGCCTCCGGGATATGTGGGTTATGAAGAAGGTGGTCAGCTGACAGAAAAAGTGCGCCGCAAACCTTATTCCGTAATTTTATTGGATGAAATCGAAAAAGCGCATCCGGATGTGTACAATATACTCCTTCAGGTTTTAGACGATGGAATTTTAACGGATGGTCTTGGCAGGAAAGTAGATTTCAAAAATACCGTTATCATTATGACCTCCAATATCGGTGTGCGTCAATTGAAAGATTTTGGTGCCGGCGTAGGTTTTGCTACCGCTTCTAAGGTGGATAATATGGATAATTATACCAAAGGTGTTATCCAGAAGGCACTTTCTAAGACGTTCTCTCCGGAGTTCCTGAACAGAATTGACGATGTGGTTGTCTTCAATGCGTTAGAAAAACCGCAAATACATCAAATCATAGATATCGTATTAACCAGTGTTTATAAGCGATTGGAAACATTGGGATATGCTATCGAAATGACGGAGGAAGCGAAAGATTTCTTATCGGAAAAAGGCTATGACCCGCAATTTGGTGCACGTCCACTACATCGAGCGATTCAAAAATATGTTGAAGATCCTTTGGCAGAAGAAATTCTGAATGCGAATGTAAAAGATGGCGATACTATTTTAATAGGCGTAGACAAAGAAAACGGAAAGTTGACGTTTGAAGTGCAGAAGAAAAAGAAAATGGTGAAGGAGAAGTAAGATTAACAACATTATTTATAAAGTCTACATATTTTGCTTGCTTCAGGCAATAGTATGTAGGCTTTTTTTTACATGGATTGATGTCTTGTTCTAAAGGTTATTATATCACAAAGTTTCACAAAGAAGGCACTAAGAACACAAAGGGCTTGATGAAAAAATGTAATGATAGATTTTATCAATGATTTGTTTTTAATATAATTACTTACCTTGGTCGTAGTACGTTTGACGTATGACACATCACTCATGACACCACCTGCACCAACGGGCGCAATGGTAGCCCGGAATGGCGTGGGTTATTGCTAGGCATGAGGACTATAAATGGAGCACGTGTTCGGTGCCCAAAATAAATAATAACAAAATGACTATAAAGTAATCCATTCATGTTCTCGTGTCTTCACGAGAACATGGAATTGTATTTTTTGTATTAGGCTATTCTATAAATCATCTAGTGATAATATTGCCCCGCTCTAAAAACGTACATCAAAGAAATGCTTTGCTCCTTCCATGCGGTGTTTTTTGCTGAAAGGAACTTTTATATATGCCAATAGCGTATTGAGGTAGCCCATTTTTTGGAACCGCCTATTTGTAGTGTATATGAATGTGTCGGCGATGGCAAATTTATTGCGTTCAACCCTCGAGGTTAAATCATAGTCCTCTCCTATTTGGATGCGTTCGTCAAAACCACCTAATTCAAAGAAGGTGTTGCGCTTCATGAAGATAAACATGCCTGCGGAATATGTCTTCACCTGCAATGCCATGCTATGACATGCCCAAAAGAAATTATCGACTGCATTTCCATCTAAGCATTTGATATGCGTTGCCACCAAATCGGCATTTTTTTCAAGCGCTGCGGCCAGTACTTTTGTCAAAAAATCGGGTTCACCTAATTGTATATCTGCATCGATAAATGCCAGATAATTGGTCGTTGCCTGTCTTGCGCCGTTATTCCTGCCTACGGATGGAAGTCCGCCGTTTATGACTGTAATGTTCAATTTCGCTCTGTCGATATGATGTTGGATGATTTTCAAAGTATTATCTGTGGAGCCTGCATCTGCAATAAGTACCGGAATCTTTGCGATATCTACGTATTGCTGCTCTTCTAAAGACTGCAAAAGTTGACCTATATACTTCTCTTCATTCTTGCATGGAATGATGATGGTGAATGGCGGATTATTTTTGTTCTCAGCTTCTTCCATGTTCGCTCTTAAAGGACAAAATTATTAATTTCGACATAGATTTCTTCTTATATATATGTTTAGAAATGTTATTTTTAGAAATGATTGTTAATAACTCTATATGATACGCTCTTTGTTATGTTTTAGTGTACCAGAAAATCTGTAAATTTTGAAAAAATCAACCTAATAAAAAGAATTAATCACAAATGGTCATATGTTAAAGGGTAGAAAAAGATTTTTATTGCTGGTGATTTTGTTTTATTTGTCTGTGGAGATATTGCCTAACCTCTTTTATAGGAATTCCGGGAAAAGCATATCTATCGGAAAACTAAATAATGGAAAATTGGTGAATGCCTATCAAGTGCCGTTCTTGATGCGCAATGCTGCCTATTTCAGCTTTGTGAGTTACTTTATTTCCGATAATGGCTTTGTACACTCATCTGTGTATAAGACGATAATAGATGGCTACGCTATATGTGAGCATACTTGCCCTCATAACTATTTCAGGATAATGGAATGCTCTGGTGAAAAAGGTGGTAAACTTCGTCTACATCGCACCCATCAGAATGGACGAAGCATTGATTTTATGGTACCTAAATTAAAAAACGGAAAGCCCTTTATGGCATTGGATCACTTAGGGTTATGGCATTATAATTTGTCGTTCACTGACGAAGGAAAATGGCTGAAAAATTCAAAAGTCGCACTTGATTTTGAAACGATGGCCAAACACATTTTAGCTTTGGATGACGCTGGCAAGAAAAATGGTGTCAGTATAGAAAGGGTAATCTTAAAAATTGAACTCAAGGATGATTTCTATCGCACCAAAAGTGGCAAGGAAGTGCAAAGAAGAGGTATTTATTTTGCAAAATCCTTACCAGAAGGAATCAATTCGGCGCATCAAGATCATTACCATATTGATTTTAAGATACGCTAAATTAGCGAAAATCACTTCACTTCCAATACTTTCACCGTTCCATCGCTGTTAATCTTTGCCACCTGATTGCCTGTAAATGAGGTTACATATACATTGTCCTGATCATCAATTGTAATATTATCAGAAAAGGCCAGTGGAAGTTTATGCAATAATCTTGCCTCTAATGTAATTTTATCTACCACATAAACTTTTGGATTTAATGACTCCAGCACATAAATATTGTTTGCTTTTACTACCACACCTGTTGGAAAAGTAAAATTCTTTTTAAGCGGTTCTTCGGGAAAGGTCACACTGAGGATTTCAAAATTGCCATTTTCAGCATTTACTTTTACTAGCTTTCCAGTATTATCGATATGATTCACAGGATTTGGCGCATATATAAACCCATCTTCTGCAAAATCAAACCCATTCAATGATTCGATTTCATCACTGAGAACGGTCGCTTCGCCTGTTGCTATTTCTACACGATAAAACGACACAGGAAAACCCGTTGAAGAACAAAAATAGGCATATTTTTGGTCATCGCTGATGGTTACTGGATTTACTGAGTTAACTTGCTTCAACCATAACGTAGACTTTCCGTCAGGATCTGTTTTCCCGGCGAAATTTTTTGTTGGAGATGTCCATATGAGTGTTCCATCGTCTAAGATCTCTACATCATCGATGCCTGCACCAAGATTAGCATAAGATTTATAATCGACTATCTTACCATCTTCGGGATTCACCTTAAAAATCGCTTGCCCAATTAAATCTGTTGTCCAAAGGTATCCATCTTTGAAGTTAACGCCATTCATTGATTTTGGAATGGGAAAGGTCGTTTTTTCTTCAGTTATGATCGTATCATCTTTACAGGCAGCAAATAAAAGCGTTGCAACTAAGCCCAAAAACCATTTCATGTATTGATATTTGGTCAAAAGTAACAAAAATGAATCAAAAGAGGCTATTAGAGTGATGACATTTTATTTTTCTGATGACGCAGTTAACCTGTAACGACGTATATAATCATCCACAAAAAAATTCCGATTAACATTCCGCAAATAGCATAAAATATTTTAAAATCATCAAGAACTTTAATCTCTCCCTTTGTTTTTCTCCTCAATCTTTTGATGATAAACTGTAAAATAATTAGCAACAACGATAATGGAAGCAAGGTTAAACAAAATAATCCTAAACAGACGGCTTCCACTTCGAAAAAAATACCTAAAAATAGTAAAGGAGGGATTATAATTAATGCTGTAGTAAATATCCGTAGTAACTTTAATATTTTGACTTCCTCTTCAAATTCCATATCGAATAACTTAGATCTTTTTTGCCACGAATGCACGAATAAGTTTAAGTACAGCGATATTCGTATTGCGTCTTGCGATAACTTTGAGTAACTATTCTTCGCTACAGCCAAAACTGAACAGTTCATTGATGGTGTTTGTGCGTAATTATCAGCACTCAAAAGTGCCAATAAAATAATATCCCTAACCTTAACATCCTATCATTTTACTTCAATAATCTCAATATCAAAAATCAATACAGCATTGGCAGGAATGCTCGGCCCCATTGATTGTTGTCCATAAGCCAATCCTGAGGGTATCAGCAATTTCCCTTTACCACCCACATTAAAAAGTGGCAACCCTTCGTCCCACCCTTTGATGACACGACCTTGCCCCACGGGTACTGGAAAGGGTTGATTTCTATCATAAGAGGCATCAAATACCTGTCCATTTAATGTGTAGCCGCGATAATGGGTGACAGCAGTTTTGCCTGCTTCTACTTTTGCTCCATCGCCTTGCTTTTCAATGATATAACTTAAACCGGAAGGTGTGGTTTGTATAACCAGCCCTTTTTCTTTGGCATACTGTTCAATTAAAGTGCGGTCTATTGCCAATTGTGCTTTTTGTTTCGCCTCGGCTTCTTCCTGCAACTTTTTTTGTTGTGCTATCATTGCTGCCTCATATTCAGCGGGTGTTTGACTGGAAATAACTTCAATATCAAAGATTAACGGTGAGTTGGGTGTAATATAAGCGCCTTTTTGCTGATTGCCATATGCCAACTTAGCCGGAATATACAATGTACCAGTGCCTCCAATTTGGAACAATGGTATGCCTTTTTCCCATCCCTGTATCACTCGATTCTGCCCCAATTGAAATGTAAAGGGCTTATTCCTATCTTTTGAAGAATCGAATTTGGTACCGTTTAGCAACTTGCCTGTATAATGCACCGTAACCATGCTTCCCGGCAATGGGTATTTGCCGTTCCCTGTTTTATCCACTTTATAATAGATGCCTTCCGGGCTGATGTTGATGTTATACACCTGATTTTTCAATAAATAATCTTCTATTAAAGAATCTCTATTAACGGAAGCAGCAAATGTCTTCTTTAAAGTGGCGGCAGTGTACGTCGTTTGTGCCTTTACACCTATAAAAAGCAGCAATAAAAATGTGAGAAAAAGTAATTTCTGTTTCATATAAAGCATTTTAGAATTCAACCCAAAAATAAAGCCAAACTTTTAAATGAAAAAGCTATGTGGTTATAAAATTATAACAAGATGATTTATAAAGTAATCCATCTGTGTTCTCGTGCAGACACGAGAACATGGAATTGTATTTTAATTATTGGGCTATTCTATAAATCATTTTGTGATCAACCTCCGAGGTTGATTTTCACTAAAATCACCTTGACCAATCATATGAAAAAACAAAAAAGGTTGAAAATCAACCACATATAACCAAACATTGTTGTGTCATATTTTTCAACCTCCGAGGCTAAAGGCTCAACCCTCGAGGTTACTTTACGCCTAATCTCTCCAAAACTGCCTCTGCTGCCATCCTGCCTGTCTGTGCACCACCATTCATATATCCCTGAAATTCATCTGAACAATGGTCTCCGGCAAAATAAACATCTCCTACCGGCTCAATTTCCAAACCGGAGATGGTCGTCCACTGCCCTACTTTATAACTTGGGTAACTCGCTTTCACCAATGGATTGGTGACCCACTTGGCAATATGTGATTTATTATTGTGATAATCCTTACTTCCGGGATATATCGTATCTAAAATGGGTAAGTAAAAATCTTTCAACTCACCTAAGGGTTTGGTATTTGCTTCTATCCCTTTTACGCCACCGACAAAGACAGTATATCCTGTGTTGCCGTTATTGCCATTTTGCATATGGCCATGATCCCAGCCATTTTGGATGTCTTCATTGAAGAGATAACCTTGTTTTCCCTGTTCGCGCCAGGCTCGTTTATTGAAACCAAACATAATTTTAGCATTGGAACCATAGCCCAACTCATCTATACACTGTCTCTTTTCTGTACTCATCTCAGGAATATCAAATTCTATTTCTCTAAGGATGGTATAGGGCATGGTCATGATTACGATATCTGCTGTAAAAACGCCTCCGCCTTCAAACGTCAATTTGTACTTATTACCTTCCTTCACTAATGAGGCCAGCTTGCGGTCAAACACTACCTGATCTTTTACACGTTTATACAATTCTTCGCATACCCGTTGGTTGCCACCGATAACCTTGAACCGTTCATCGCTTTCTCCGAAGATTTTAAACTCATCTTCAACAACTTCTGAGGATATAAAGTCGACAAAATTTAATGCCGACTGTTCTGCCGTTTCAATGCCGAACTCTGCCAAATATGCATAGTCTAACATGCGCGAGAACCAAGTTTCGCCACCAAGATTGCTCAAATAGGATCTCAAATCTGTATTGTCCAATGTTATAGTTGCATCGTTGCTGTAATCTTCATCAATGGAGGCTTGATCTGCGGCTATTTTGGGCGCCACTTGACTAAATGCATCTATCACTTCTTCCAGCGAATAGTGCTGATTATTGATGAAAAAGGTTTCTTTGCCACCTGATGTATCAAGGGTGACATCGATCATCTTCAACCCAAATTCTTCTATCAACGCCAACATATCCTCATGATTGGTATCGACAAACTCTGCGCCCACTTCTGTAGTGATACCTGTTGCAATAAGGTCGGTTTTTGAGAGCATACGTCCACCGGGGCGGCTGCTGGCCTCTAATACCACCGAGTTTACACCTTTTTTCTTAAGTTGATAAGCAGCATTTAACCCGGAAATGCCACCGCCTACAATGGCAATAATCTTGTCACCTTTGTAAGTGCCTTCTTTTTTACATCCTGAAAAGGAAGACACCAAAGAACCTGCTGATAGCAGTGCTCCAACCTTCGCTGTATTTCCGATGAACTTCCGTCGTGAAGCGCGAAACTGCCCTTGCATGTCAAGGATTTGTTGAGGGGAAACGTTTTTCTGCTCTGCTAACTTAGAAAGCAGATACGCTCTTTTCAATCGCGCAAATAATGGAGTATGTGCCATAATCAATCATTAAGAATTAGTAATTTGTAATATAAAGATTATTTTATCAAATAAAGATAATTAATAATTTGATTTTTAAAAAAAACAATTTACCAATCAACGATTGTATAGTTTTTAAGCAAGACGCCATATAAATCACTATTACCCTTTATAACTTCAATAATGGGATGTAATATCCTTGCAGCACTATCGACACTATCCAAGGGTGGGATTTGCAGATTATCGAATTGCCTGACCCGTTTTGCCTCTGTTGCACCCGTTGACACCCATCCCACATCAACGGCTGTCATATAAATATTTTCTTTTAAAAACGCCTTCCCTGATGTTCGGGTAAGCATATTTAATGCCGCTTTTGTCATATTGGTATGCGGATGAAAAACGGTTTTATTGGCATATGAAAACTGTCCTTCTGAGGATGTAACATTTATAATGAACTTTTCTTTATGCTTGCTGCGCAACATCAGCGGTTTTAAACCTGCAATTATTTGGTAAGGTGCTATATGATTGATTATATTGACTTCCAATAATTCTTCGAGTTGAACTTCCTCCAATAAACTATTCCAGCTATTCTTTTCACGATAGTCAATTGGCTGACCAAATCTATTTAAAGGCTGCGTCCATTTGATTGGAAGATTGTCATCCGTAGCAATTGGGGTTGTATTAGGAAAAAACAAATGTTCATCTGCGTCTGGTAAGAGCTGTTGTTCTTTAGCGATTAATGGCAAATAATATTCAGGCGGGTATTTTATCGTTTGTGCTGCATTATTAACGAGCATATCTACTTGTTCCAAATTTTGACGACAAAACTGGACAAAATCTTCCACGGCATGTAGGTTTCTTAAATCAAGTCCATAGAGTATAAGTCTATCTTTCCAATCCTGATAGTCTTCTTCTTTGCTATACTGTTCCAGTGCTAAAGCTGGAAACCTAGAAGTAACAACTACTTTCGCACCAGAACGCAAGAATTTCAATCCGGTTGCGTATCCTACTTTAACTCTTCCACCAGTTAATACAACGGTATAATTGCTGAAATCGTGCGTGAGCGTTCTATGTTCATAATTGATAGCTGCACATTCAGGGCATAATCGATGATAAAAAAAATGTAGTTCTGTATACTGCTGATTACATATATAACACTTTGTTGCTAATTTCAAGTTATTAAAACTGCGCTGCTGTTCAGGTTTATGACTATACAAAGTTGTTACCTGCTTTGCATTTGCAACAATTGTTGTTTTTTGCAATAGTTGAGCATCCTCCGTTTTCTTTTGAATATAATGCGTTTTACTAATACTTTTCTTTGCTTTTTTGTGTATTGAAGTAATGAGGGTTTTGAATACTTCATTATCAGGATTTGCGAAGGGATCATCCTTCAGTATTGTCAATACTTTGAGACAGGCTTCCCATTCTTCTTCACTATAACCATTAGTTTCCATAGGAATATCTTTGAATTAAGGATTTTTCACACAAGAACAATGAAAGGATGGAGAGACCGGATTCGAACCAATAACTTGAAATTTGCAGTAACTTATTTTTCCAATTAAACTACCCTCCATCCCAGAAGGTAAAGGTAATAAAATTTTGAAATATCAAAAAATAAGGGAGACCAAATCGGATTCGAACCAATACTTATAGAATGTAAATCTATCGTTCTTCCATTAAACTACTAGCCTCCCCGTTTGCAAATTTATAGATAAAATTAATCCAGATTATCAAGTTCTTTAATAATTTCTTCAAAACCTAAAGCTTTAAATTCTATAGCCTGAATTTTGTCTGTATCATAAACATCAACTTTACCCATTTGAAACTGTTTATCAACTTTTTTAAAACACACATAAGTACAATGTCTCTTTCTTGGCACATTGGAAAAATAATAAAAACCACTTAAAAGAGCATCCATTTCATTAATAATCAAAAAGCTCTGGACAATATTTATCCTTAAATTGGGATCAACGGCAACAGCAGTCAAATCTTTAGGCTCAAATTGCTTCATATATACATCTAAATTCTTCCAACCCACAGAAGTAAATGTGGTAACAAAGTACTCTAACTTATCAGATTTTAATGTGCCTGCCAAGTAATCGTCTTTTACTTTGCGTTTCAAAATTTCAATAAGTTCAACTTCGTCTTTTGCATTATATTTCTTTAATAGCGCTTTAAGCCCATTCTCTTTATCGGTTGGGGAAAGGCCTAAGATTCCCATTAGTTTATTTAATTCTGTACAGTTATCTGAAGATTTACCCTCTTTTTTCGTCATTCGTTTTACTCTTTTTTGGTCTCTTAGCCATGCTCTTGCTTTTCTGTTATTTGATCGCACTTTTGTTGAGAAAGCTCCTCCAATGCTTGTAAACATTAACTTTATCCTGCTATAACTTCCTATATTCTGGTTATTCATATCAGAACAAATACTATTATTGAGCAAAAATCCGTTAGTTGTACTTATTGCATTGTTATTATTTGGAAGCCATCTCATTACTGAATCATCATTTCTTACACCATCAAATTGGAGCGATTCTGTTAATTCCGATTTGTTAGGCACCATAACACGTATGGCCTTTGTAGGTAAAAAACCGACTTCCTTGTTATTAATAAATGCACGCAATTCTATCATACCTTGCGTTTGCAAAATTTCATCCTTATTAGTTAAAGTGGAAAGCATTTCTCTAATCATTTCCGATTTCTTATACACTTCTTTAATCTTTATAACTATACGTTCTTTCTCTTTATTTGTCACATTAAAAATGTTTGCATCAATAAATAAGAGACTCCCTTTTTCTCCAACTAATACTGTATCAAACCGATTATCTACTGTAAACTCTTGATATGGCAATGCCAATCCCTTCATTAAATTCACGAGTTGTTCGCTCTTGATATTATCCGACAAGACTTCTTCCGAGATTTCAGATTTAAAAAATTCTTTCTGTTTGCTCTCAAAAACAAATATAACTTCCACTCTTCTATAATCTTCGTTTGGAACATCTGCACCCAACTCTCCTTTGCCCTCGCACCAAATTATAACTTCATTCTCGTATCCAAGTCCTTTCATAAATGTTTTTACTTCATTGGCTCTTTGCTTGGATAATAACATATTTGACTTTTCAGAACCAACTCCATCTGCAAATCCAAAGATTTTAATTTCCTTTACTACCATTGATTGTGCTGCAACAATATCCAAAAAAGAAGTAATATTAGCCTTTTGAGCAGAAGACACTTGAAACTCGTTTGTAGCAAAATAAATCACAAACTTCTTCTCAACTTCCTGTGATATAACATTTTGCAAGATAATAAGAAATATACATGTCAGTAAAATACGCATCTTATATAGCTTTTATAAGTGAGATATGTATTTATAAGAAACAGTTGCAAATTATATGATGAAACTTTCAAATAATTCCATTAAAAGTATCTAGTATTTAAAATAAAGTTTGAAATATATTCCAACTTGGAGAAATTACCTTATATGATTATATACCTTTTAGAATCAATCCACCTCAAACACAACCAACTTATAAGTATACCCATTCATAAAATAACACTTAGAGATCACCGCAATTTCATCCCAACCACCGGAATAAATGTCCATTATTGCGATAGAGGTTTCACACAACAAATCATCTGCCGACAATGTATTTAGCGATTGCTTTTCGCCCTGCTTGCAAGTTAAAACCTTACCAAAATACGCATCTTTATCAATATAAACTAAAACTGGCAACTCCCCATAACATTCCAGCGTACTCTTTTGAAATTTATCTGACAACAATTCAGCCTCAACCAACCGCCCATTTTTACAAATACCATACCGCTCTAGGCATGTAACGATTCTTCTTGTGGTATCATTCATCTCTGATACCAGTTGTATTGGGATACTATCTATATTTTCATCATGGATAAGTTCAACCAAACTTTGTCTAAACTCAATTGCGCCGTGATAAACTACCTGCAATTCACGTTCTTTTACAGTACATCGAACTACCTTGCCAATAAGGAAGATACAAAATGCCGCTAAAGCAATTTTGTGAATAGCAGTCATCTAGTCAACCTGCACCTTCAACCCTCGTAATCCCATATCTACTACTTGCTCAATAGTAGATGGATAGGTAAAATCCCACTGATCATTGCCATTGGTATCTTTCCATTCAAAACTCTTGTTGATGGAGAAAGACAAAATCGCTTTTCTATCTGTTGCTTCATCTCCGGTTATGGTGAGTGGTGTACTAAGTTTTCCGGTGATGATACAAGAACCTCTTGGAATAACAACACCAAACTGTTCGAGTGGATTTACAACGGTTGTAGCGCCTGCGGGTGCTTCACCTTTTTCTAATCTGTCGAATGCATTATATGGTGACGCTAAACTTGTTTCAAACGCCCAATATCCTTGTATTTTTGGATTGTTCTCAGTAAAGCTCTTATTTTTCACTGTATGCGTGCCAATCTTTGTATTATACCCAAGAAAAGAGGCAATGGTACCTGTCTGATTATTTAAATCATATAAATTGCCACCATAAGGAACATCGTTGATATTGAACTTCACATCTCCCTTTTCATAGGTTACTGATACGCGAATGTATTCATATGTCCCCGGTTTGATATCTTTAAAAGGCACTTCCAGAAAAACATCCCCTTCACCGCCAATTTTTGCCTTTGAAAAATCTATGCAAGTAGTCCAACCATCATTTGAAGCGGGAAGTTCAGCTCCTTTATAAATTACAGCCCCTTGCCCAAGTAAGGTATACTTTGTTGGCACTAGCTCTATATAGTGTGCGCTCATGCTCCTAACAGCGGGCGTCTGTGCTGCATTTCCTGCCGGAATAACCGAAGGATTTCCTAAATTATCTAATCGCTCTTGTGTGGCATCAAATTTAAATGTAAAGTTCAAAGATGGCGCTGTTTCGGCAGCATCTTTCTTACAAGACAATATCACTAAAAGAACCGGAAAAAACTTAATATACTTCATCATACAACTGTATTTTAATTAAAGAATGTAAACATTATTACTTCAAACGCTATGCCATTTATAATGGTTTAAAGGATGCCAAAAGTGCTTTTATTTCAATATCCTCTCGCTGCTCATCCATATTATTCGGGTAGAAGGCAAAGATTAATATATTTACTTTTTTAATTTTAGCACTCAACTGATAAATATATCCATCCTCATATCCCTCAGGCTCATCATCTTTTATTATAGATGTCCATTCAACACCATCTACTTGTATTTTCTGCCCATTACCTTCTTCTTGAAACTTTACACCATAGTAGTCCATCTCAGGAATATTTAGGGTTTTGTCTTTATACAAGAAAATGCCCATCTGGCGCTTCAAGTTCTTCTCATCATTATGACAATCAAACATATCAAATCCCAACATGGCTTTTTCCATCGACTTATTTGAAGGCATATCTTCATCATTATCCTCAAAAAGCTGTTGTTTTAAATTTGCCACAGCCCATCCTTTACCAAGATCAAAAGTCATTTTACATTCCTTTGCGACAATTTTTTCCGATGAAAGATTAAAGCCGAACATTGGAAGCATTGCCAAAAATAACCATACTGGAATCCTATTCATGCTTGCCCATTTTATCCATCAAAACCGTACTAATGCCTGTTGCAGAGAATCCGCCGTCATGAAAAAGGTTTTGCATGGTCACCATTTTTGTTAAATCAGAAAATAGGGCGACACAAAAATTAGCACAGTCTTCAGCCGAAGCATTTCCTAGGGGACTGCCCATATCTGCATAAGCGAAGAAGTCATCAAAACCTTTTATGCCACTTCCCGCAGTGGTAACGGTTGGCGATTGACTGACGGTATTCACGCGCACTTTGTTCCGCACCCCGTAATGATAGCCAAAACTTCTCGCTATCGACTCTAAGGTTGCCTTTGCATCTGCCATATCGCCATAAAATGGGAAGGCACGCTGTGCCGCAATATAGGTTAATGCCACTACAGAACCCCAATCGTTGATGGCATCTTTTTTATAAGCAGTTTGTAAAACTTTATGCAATGAACCCGCCGAAATATCGAGTGTTTTCAAATAAAAATCGTAATTCAAATCGGTATATGGTTTTCCTTTGCGAACATTTGGCGACATGCCTATCGAATGCAATATAAAATCAACCTTCCCTCCCAGTACTTCCATACTTTGATCAAACAGGCTTTCTACATCTGCTACACTCGTAGCGTCAGCAGGAATCACGATGGCCTCACATTGTGCTGCAAGCTCCTGAATAGTACCCATTCTAAGTGCTACCGGCGCATTGGTAAGTGTAAAAACGGCACCTTCCTGTTTGGCTTTTAGTGCTACCTTCCACGCAATCGAATTAGCATCTAAAGCACCGAAAATAATTCCCTTTTTTCCTTGAAGTATTCCCATGTTTAAGAAAATTAATGACTGTTTTCATTGCTGTGAATACACGAATGATTGCCAACACTTATGTTTTTACACTCAGTAAACAAAACAACTTATCACAAAAGTAATTATAAAATAGTCATTAATAAAATCCAATTGCTGTTTTCATGTAGAGACGTTATTAGTAAAGTGGTATTCGTATTGCGTCTTGCGACAATTCCTATTGATCATTGCCAATGACATTTTAAAATTCCTCCAACCTGTCCCAATTTATCGATTTATCGGGATTCCCACATCTTCAAATCTTCACCCCCAAATATTCCATAAACGGTGAACTTTTTTGCCACAAAAGCTCGGAGGTTTTATTTACTGTTTCTGATTTTGTTTGTGTCTACAAATATGAGAAAGAAAACTTAATTTTCAGTACTTAAAAATTAACTGGTGGTTAGTTTAACTTTCATTACATTTACTATCCAAGTTAAAAGAAATTTTGATAATGAAAAAAAATATTATGCTCTGGGGTGCATTATTTATGCTTTTGCTAAGTTGTAAGGATGAAGATATCAATATTGAAGAAACACAGATTTTATATACAATGCCTGAAGAAAGTGAAAAACATGAAGGCACTTGGTTGCAGTGGCCTCATCATTATCAATATGGGTTATCTTACAGAAATAGTCTTGATCCGACATGGGTAGCTATGACCAAAGCCCTAGTTACAAGTGAAAATGTACATATTATAGCCTACAATCAAACTGAAAAAGATAGAATTATAGCACTTCTAAATGCAGCTTCTGTTTCACTGACAAACATTGATTTTAAGTTGTATAAAACCGACGATGTATGGGTAAGGGATAATGGCCCCATTTTTGCTAGGGATACAAATGGAAATTTAGTTATCCAAGATTGGGGTTTTAACGGCTGGGGAAGAAAAATTGATGAAATCTCTGGCTACCCTATTGAATATGACAACTGTAATAGCATCCCTGGAAAAATTGGGGCAGATATAGATAAAAATGTAATAAATTTAAATGAAACTTTGATTAATGAAGGTGGTAGTGTTGAAATTGACGGACATGGTACACTGATGGCTTGTAAAAGTTCTATCCTAAATAAAAATAGAAATCCTAGAATGTCTCAAGCACAAGTTGAAAGTATATTTAAAAAATACTTGGGTGTCACAAATTTTATTTGGTTAGAAGGGCAAGCAGGCTTAGAGCTTACTGATCAACATATCGATGGTTTTGCAAGATTTGGAAATTCAACCACTATAGTGACTATGAATCAAGACGATTTATTAGCTTTTGATGTCAAACAATCAGATATTAACCTACTTATGTCAGCAAAGAATAAAAATGGCGTTGCCTATTCTTTCGTAAATGTACCACTTACAAAAAATAATGTCAAAAAAACAGATGGAGATGATTTAGGTTATAAAGGTTCTTATGTTAACTATTATATTGCTAATACTAAGGTATTAGTGCCTAATTATAACGATTCCAACGATGCTATCGCCAATGGAATTATTCAAACACTTTATCCCGATAAAACAGTTGTTGGTATTGATGTAAGAAATCTTTATGAAAATGGTGGTATGGTTCATTGTGTAACACAACAACAACCTTTAGATTAAGTACAATTAATTTTAATTGCTTTATATTGTAAGAGAATGAATGATTTATAAAGTAGTCCACTCTTGTTCCGAGAAGATATGGGTACAAGGAACTGGGTTATATTATATAAATGGTCGCTTCTCCATTACCATTTACTTCAAATTTGAAAAATACTTCTCCACAAGGTAGTCTACACGCTTTTCAACGGTTTCATCTAACTCTAATAGCGGTGCATGATGGGGCTTTGCCCTAGCATCAATAATTAATGGACCTTGACATCCCCAATGTTTATATTTTATAAAACTCCCTACACCATAAATATCATGTGAAGGATTGCTTCTTGTGAAAGTTACCCATATGAAATTATTCATATGGTACGCCAAAAAATCAGCATCATCGCAAATAACCAATAACGGAAACCGTTCATAATCGACTATTTTAGTAGATATTTCATGGCAAATTTCGTTGATAAATGCTTCTTCTTTCTCGTAATCCTCAAAAGGCTTTGTTTCTATGGCCAAAATACCAGGCAAACAAACCTTAATTTTTCTTGCTTTTGTTAAACTTTGTTGACCAATATCTGTTCCAAGCTCCCGTAATGGCACTCCTGAACACGCAAAAACAACTTTTGATCCCGTATTCAACCCGGTACCGGAATAATCTAAGGTATCTATGCTGGTTTTTGTATGAAAATGAACATCACGCTCCCAGTCAATACGCTCCAAAACATGCTGTAAGAAAGCTTGCGGTTCGTGAATATCCAAATCTGGACTTTCGGATCCGTCGGCGATGAACAGGTACTTTGCTAAGGACAACTGTCCGGAACCTAAAATATGGTTGGCTTGCGTTAATATTTCCTGTGGGAATTTCTCCTTATAATAGGGTGTGTATCGTTCACTACCGATAGCAAAAAGCAACGGATGTACACCCGCCGCATCCACTGCATGAACAGCTTTAACGCCGGGTATTTCTGTGCTAATGGCACCACCGGCAATCTCGTGTATCAGCGCCCCAAAGCTGGTATCTTCTTGTGGTGGACGACCAACAACAGTAAAGGGCCAAATGGCGTCTTTCTTTGCAAATACCTTGTGTACTTTCAACACCGGAAAATCATGCACCAAACTATAATAACCTAAATGGTCGCCAAAGGGTCCCTCGGGTTTATTGTCGTGGGGAAATACTTCACCAGTAATGATGAAATCGGCATCTGTTGCTAAACAATATCCGTCTTCATACGTATAACGAAAACGCCTATTCCCTAATGCACCCGCAAATGTCAACTCGCTGATTCCTTCCGGCAGTGGCATCACCGCAGAAAAAGTAAGACTAGGAGGTCCTCCAACAAATATGGACACTTTCATCGGCTTGTCCAGCTGGTTCCATTTGGTTTGGTGGACGCCAATTCCACGATGCAGTTGGTAATGTAAACCGACTTCTTTATTTTGGATGTACTGATTACCACTTAGCTGAATTCTATACATACCCAAATTGGACGCCATAACTCCCGGTTTATCCGGATCTTCACTATACACCAAAGGTAATGTCACAAAAGCACCTCCATCCATGGGCCAGCATTGTACTTGTGGTAAATCTGAGACATTGATTTCTATGAAATTATGGCTATTTACTTTTTTGGGAAGTGCCTTGGTTGCTTGGATGGCAGTACGCAAATACTTAAGAGGATTTTTAATAACTTTTACAGGGTCTGACTTCAATGCAATCATTTCTTGCACGGCATGAAATGTGTCTCTAAAAAGAAAGTGGCTGCGTTCGGTAGTACCAAAAAGATTGGAAACCGCAGCAAAGTGCGTTCCCTTGACCTTTTCAAAGAGGATAGCCGGCCCTTTTTTGCTATATACACGCAAATGTATGGCTGCCATTTCGAGATATGGATCAACTTCTTCGGAAATGCGCACTAATTGACCAGTTTTCTCTAAATCTTCAATACAATCCTTTAACGATACATACCCCATATCTCGACAACAAAAAATCCGTTAAATGGTTGGAACTACTGATGGTCGAGAATAAACTTGGTTACATCCGTTTGGAATAACACGGGTTCTTCGGTTTGCGGCTCGTGGGCGCAATCCGCATATATTTTTTTGGTCTTGTTGGCATTTGTTGTTGCAATACCGTTATAAAAAGGATCGGCTAAACCAACAGGCAGGAGGCCATCTTTATTTCCCCATATAACTAATGTTGGTAGTGTAATATTCCCTAGCAATGGCGTCAAATCCATTACATCAAAAATAGATTGCCCGCCGATTTTCATGTTTGCATTTACATAATTGAAATTTTTTAGAAATGCATCAAACTCATAATCCGGTAAACTTGAGCTATATAGTTCATAGCTTCCAAAGAATACGCCTTTTGCCTTCTTGACATATTCGGCATGATCCAAGAAATTATCTTTGGTAATCTTCGGATTTTGAGAGACATAATCCTGATAACCTTTCCAATAGTTTTTGTCCTTATTATTGCTAATGGATTGGTTGGCATAATCCATTACATACTGCATGGACAACTGCATACCACCAACGACGTTATATCCGCCGGCGTCCATGATAAATCCCTTGAGTTTTGCCTGATGGGCGACACCATTTTCGGGATTTGCCAGATAATAGGTACTCAAACCACCACCCCAACTGTGTCCCAACAAATATACATTGGTAGCTCCTTTGACTTGTTTCACAAACTCTACAACGGCATCCAAATCTCTACTAAACTGCTCGATGCTAATCTCATCAGTAGGTGTATTCCCTTGGGAAATACCGGATGCTCTTTGGTCCCAATAAACTACGATAAAATTCTTCTCTAAGTCGTGCAAACCAATGCTATTACGCATGGTCTGCGCCGTATTTCCAGGGCCCCCATGTGTGACAATGATATAATTTCCGGAAGATTCTTTTCCGGCAACCCGAACAGGAAGCACGGCACCTTCGTTTTTAATAAAATAGAACTCATCGATGGTTCCGGCAGGAATATCTTCTTTCTTAGAACATGCAGTTATCATTACCATGCAAATCGTAGCAATGAGCAGTAGTGAGCATATCTTTTTCATCTTTTCTTTTTTAAAACATTATAATGTAACTATCTTTTTGTCCGCACAGTGAATGTAAGTCCCAATTTGAGGTACTGATGCCTTACCCAGTTTGAATTATTGGGGAATCGCCAAAAGAACCCTGCACCACCGATTAACCCAATTCCACTGGTTTCTTTCTTCTTGGAAAAATCTATACCCATATTGATATCGCCTCCTAAAAATAAATTAGGATCACTAGCACGGGATTTACTAAAAGAGCCATTACTATAATCGTAAACATCTGCATTATAAATTTTGTGCATATACCCAGGAGTGGCATTTATTTCAAAGAAAACACCTCTTTTAAAGGTCGTTCGCAAACAAAGACCGGAAGAAATAACCAATCCGGTGTAATAATTGGTTCTTTTAAAATAGGAAAAACCTGGCTTGAGATAAATATCTGTTTCTGTTGTACTGGAACTGCTCTTTCCATTGCTGCTCTCACGCCCCAATAATCTCCAACCGCCTTCCAAATTGAATCCCGGTTCAAATCTTAAAGGATCACCTACATCAATATCTGCCAAATAGTTGATTCCAATAATAGCCTTTCGATAGGAACTCTTATCTCCTGCATATCCTGAAGTTGTCAGAATAATGGTGAGCAGTATTAAATACAAATATTTCATTACTACGTATTTTGATTACAAAATTGCACAAAAAAATCAGTAATGGATTTATTCCGAGCCAAAGTTTAACATAAACAGCGTTATTTTTGTGTAAAGTACCAGTAACGATAAAGTTCTTAAACTTTAGTAGTTTATAACAGGATGATTTATAAAGTAGTCCGCTAGTGTTCTCGTGAGGACACGAGAACAAGGAATTTGGTTCTATTAAATTAGTGGGCTATTTTATAATTACTTTTGTGATTATTACATCTGAAGACACCTTACTTATAAAAGGTTTCATCATCTACGGCATATTGTTTGGTAAGTTCAGGCATGAATACCTCCTCATCTGAGGAGCGCTTTTTAGTTTTCAATGCTTTATCCTGATCTTCGAAGTAATTATTGACGATTGTACTCTTTTGGTATAACTCCGTAGATTTCTTGGCTATGACCCCTTTTAATTCCTGATCTCCCGACCTTTCTGCTTCGATAAAATCTTCTATTAAGTTGGAATATTCTTCAACAAAATTATTGACACTGGGATTTACATACTGTGTTTTTTGAAGTTCCGCAAGTGTGGTTTGCATGCGTTCTACTTCTTCATTGGCGAGCTTGGGTGTTTCATTCATAACCACCTCCTCATAACCTGGAGATTTTTCTTCCCAGTTACACGAGGTAATTAAAAACAAAACAAACAACCAATAGAAACGCCTCATCCCACTTATATTCAGGATAAAGATAATATAAAAATCGATTAAAACTACTTATCTATTGAAAAATCATAATCACCTTTGTTGATATCTGCTTCTACCTTTTGCAAATCAAGCTTCAGACTCATCCCTTTCTCTTTGATTATAATGATTGTCGGGAGTTTACCGATGATTGTTTGTTGATAATTATCGTAAAATATCTCTTGTGAAGTAACATCTCCATTGATAACTTTGCTAAAAAGTGTTTTAATTTTGAGACCTGTTTCTTTAGAAAAGTAGCTTAATATAGTCTT
This sequence comes from Chitinophagales bacterium, assembly GCA_019694955.1. Classification (GTDB taxonomy): domain Bacteria; phylum Bacteroidota; class Bacteroidia; order Chitinophagales; family JADIYW01; genus JADIYW01. Next base: position 93,907 of record JAIBAX010000010.1, read on the forward strand.
TCCAGAAGGCAATTTTATCGACAACTCAACAGCGGGTATATTCTCCACCATAATCTCTTTGGAAGCGATATTTATTTTCCATTGTTCAAAAACCGACTCCGGATATATCTGTGAAAAAATAAGCGCTTCTTTGGCGTTGACGCTATCTATTTGTACGCTTCTTCCAAACTCTGATAAAGAGACAAACTTGCCATCGGTGCTTTGCTTTTTTATGTGTATATCGGCGGTACTCAACGAAAAGAAAGTAAAGTCCTTTTCCTGAAATTGCTCTAGAAAAACGGGTTTCCCTAAAAATTCTCCCTGATATACCATCCTCACATTTTTATGCTGCTGCAATAATTGGGCATTGCAGGCTTTGAGATAGTTTTGAATATAGGGATTTAAACTCCATTTTTTCTCTTTTGGCGTATACTTAGCACTCATTCCTTGTTCGTTGACAACCTGCACATTGCCTATTGACTGCAAGGTATTGTAATAAGTATCTATATCGCCAATTGCAATGATATTAAGATTCGTAGGTTTAAGATATTTAAAAGATGCTAATTTGAGTTGCTCTATACCGATTTCCTTCCAATTGCTTACCTCTGTGGCTTCAATTTCTATATTTCCATTGCCAAAAAGCAATAAATTATTCTCTAACCGTTGTTCCGGTGTGGCGGTGCCCCATTTCACTAATATATCCTTCTTGACAGCATCGAATGCGGCTTCGTTGATTCTGCCTAAATATATGTCTTTAAGAATGGTATTTGCTTCATCTAATCTAGTCTTTGTTTGTTCATGGGATGTTTGAAAACTGAGTTGGAAATTTCCCGTGTACCGCTCAGGATGAAGTTCTACGTGCACTTGTTCAAAGCCGTTATTAGTAAATACACGTTGAATGATTTCTGCAAGAAGGTAACATCTTCTAACATCTTCCATGCTTGGATTTACATCTAATGAATAACCCATCGTTATAATTGTCTTTTTCGTCTCGAGGCGATTTACGAGAAAAACCTGATTCGGAACGGGTGCTTTATTGGTTTTCACTATCGGTATTGTTGCTTCTGTTGCCTTCCATTTGCCAAAAGTCTGCTCTATTGTCTTTTTAAGTGTCGTTTTATCATATCTACCTGAAACTACCAATATAACGTTCTTGGGTGTATAAGCTTTTTGATGATATGACATTAGGTCTGCAATCTTTATTTTAAAGACATCTGACTGTTGCATAAAATTTGAACTCGGGTGTTGGAATCCAAAAGAAAACTTATTAAATAACTCTTTTGACAACAATTCTGCAGAATCTTCTCTGTTTAACGGCATCATAAACTCCTGCCGGAGTATATCCAAGCCGGGTTCAGAGAAAGTGGGTTTTGTCACCATCTGATAAAATAGATTCATGGCATCATCGCAACGTTCTTGCTTAAAACTTGTCATAAGAAATTGTCCATTTCCACTAATCAATATCCCTTTATCTTTTTGGTAATCAACGATATCAGGTATTCCTTTCACAGTTTTTTGCTGGAGCAAGAGGCTGCTTACCATCTGCGCCATGCCGACCTTTTCTTCGATAATAGGTTGGTTTTTAACGAAAAAACATACATCAACATTGGCATTTGTTGCATCAGGCATCCATACCACCTGCATTCCATTGAACAGATATGTTTTTTCAGTCGAGGATTGAGCGAAAGAAGAAAATATACAACAAAAATACAGGACTATCCACCCCTTAAACCGCATCTGATATCAATTTTTCAAGGATCTCAATTGCGGCAACAGAAATAACGGTTCCTGGTCCGTAGACGCTAAATACTCCTTTCTCCAAAAGGAAATCATAATCTTTTTTGGGTATAACACCTCCGCAAACTACTACAATATCTTCTCTTCCCCAATCTTTTAGCGCTTTAATCAATTGCGGCACCAGTGTTTTATGTCCTGCCGCAAGGCTTGAAATGCCTACTATATGAACATCGTTCTCTACAGCCTGTTGCGCCACTTCTTCCGGTGTTTGAAACAATGGACCAATATCTACATCAAAGCCTACATCTGCAAAGCCCGTTGCGATAACCTTTGCACCTCGGTCATGACCATCTTGGCCGACTTTTGCCACCAAAATCCGTGGTCTTCTTCCAATTTTATCGGCGTAAGCATTCGCCAATTGGCGTGCTTTTACAAAATTCTCGTCCATAGAAATCTCTTTAGAATAAACACCCGAGATTGTTCTCGTTTGCGCCTGATAACGCCCAAATACCCTCTCCAATGCAAAAGAAATCTCTCCTAAGGTGGCGCGCTGACGTGCCGCTTCAACACTCAATGCCAATAGATTTCCTGTTCCTGTCTGTGCTGCTTCGGTCAGTAGCTCCAAACATTTTTGAACGGATTCTTCATTTCTATTTGCTTTTATCGTCTTTAAACGCTCAATTTGATTGGTGCGCACTTGTGTATTGTCAACATCCAAAATATCGATATCTGAGGTTTCTTCGGTTTTGAAGGCATTCACCCCTACTATAATGTCCTGACCTGCATCGATGCGTGCTTGTTTTTTTGCAGCAGCTTCCTCAATACGCATCTTGGGAATCCCCAATTCTATCGCTTTTACCATCCCTCCTAACTGCTCCACTTCTTCTATTAACGTCCATGCACGTTGTGCAATTTGATCCGTAAGGTATTCGACATAGTATGAACCGCCCCAAGGATCTACCACTTTGGTAATGCCCGTTTCTTCCTGTAAGAACAATTGGGTATTTCTGGCAATGCGGGCAGAAAAATCCGTTGGAAGTGCTATCGCCTCATCCAATGCATTTGTATGCAAGGATTGTGTCCCACCCATGGCAGCCGCCAATGCTTCTACACATGTTCTGGCAACATTATTGAAAGGATCTTGCTCTGTCAAACTCCAACCGGAGGTTTGACAATGGGTACGCAACGCCAGCGATTTCGGGTTTTTGGGGTTAAACTGCTGTACAATTTTTGCCCATAGCATCCGCGCCGCACGCATCTTGGCAATCTCCATGAAGTGGTTCATTCCTATTGCCCAAAAGAATGACAGGCGTGGTGCAAATTGATCAATATCCAATCCTGCCTGAATGCCTGTTCTGATATATTCCAACCCATCTGCTAATGTATAGGCCAGTTCGATATCTGCCGTAGCACCAGCTTCTTGCATGTGGTAGCCGCTAATGCTGATAGAGTTAAACTTAGGCATGTGCTTTGCCGTGTAGGCGAAGATGTCAGAAATGATACGCATGGAAGGTGCTGGAGGATAAATGTACGTATTGCGTACCATAAACTCTTTCAATATGTCGTTTTGGATGGTACCACTGAGTAGTTCTTGTGTAACACCTTGTTCTTCTGCTGCGACTATATAAAATGCCAGTATCGGCAGTACGGCTCCATTCATTGTCATAGAAACGGAGATTTTTTCCAATGGTATTTGGTGGAATAATATTTTCATGTCTTCCACACTGTCGATGGCAACGCCTGCCTTACCTACATCTCCAACGACACGCTCATGGTCGGAATCGTACCCACGATGTGTGGCGAGGTCAAATGCTACCGACAGCCCCATTTGCCCGGCTTTGAGGTTGCGGAGATAAAAGGCATTGGATGCTTCTGCCGTTGAGAAACCTGCATATTGGCGGATAGTCCACGGATTCATGACATACATGGTACTATAAGGGCCACGCAAATATGGCGGAATACCGGCAGCAAAGTTGAGATGTTCTACATCCCGTACATCTTCTTCCGTAAAATTATTCGGTACAGGTATTTGTTCAGGCGTTTCCCAAACATTGATATCTACAAACGAATCAACCCCTTCATAACGTTGATTATCAACGTTATTATCAAATTTTATTTGGGATATATCCTTGCGCAAACCGTTTATTTTTGGGTAAATATATAAAAACGATGCATAGTTTTTGCTACATTTATGTGGAATAATGCAAAATAGCCTTATATGTTTATGAAAAGATTTACACTATTCCTTCCGTTCTACATAATCATTCAATTGGTGTTTTTACATAGCGCTGATTGCCATTTAACAATGTAACACTACAATGATAAGGATTTTTATATTATTAGAACTTCTTGGTAGTATATTCTTCATCTTTATAAATAGGAGAAAATATAAACTTTCTTTAAAAGGATATTTCGTTTATTCACTCATATGTATGCTTACCTACTGTTTTATCTTTTCTTATTTTTTCGATTCTTCTTTTGGAATCAGTTCTTGGTTAGCCAATAAGACAATTGGATACCATCATTTATTTATAGATCTCATATACTTGTTTTCAAGACATTTCATTTTAGGAAGTGTATTGGTTATGCTTTTATATCTAATGTTCAAGTATTGGATGCTTTCTTGCATGCAGCAGTTAACGAGAAGTTACATCAGGGAATAAATAATTCTCTCCCCATTTTTGGTTAGTAAAATTTTTAGAGTATCTTAGGGTTTCAATATCAAAACGGATTTTATGTTAAAAAAATACCAGCTATTTGTTTTTGGATGCATGCTCATTTTTGCTTCATGTAAGAAAGATGAAAACAAAAGAGGTGACGTCTCTAACAATACCCAAAAATATATCTATGACCAATACGGAAGAACACTTATTTTACATGGGCTAAATACTTCTAGTTCGGCGAAGGGTGAACCGGAAAGGCAGCCTTGGATTACAGAAGCCGACGTGCAAAGAGAGCATGAAGCTTTTGGGTTTAACTTCGTACGTTACCTGATTTTTTGGGATGCCATAGAACCGCAAAGAGATGTTTTTGACGATGCCTATTTAGACAAAGTACAAACACGTGTGGAGTGGTACACCTCACGTGGCATGCAGGTAATGCTTGATATGCATCAGGATGTGTACTCTTCGGTATTTGGTGCTGACGGTGCCCCTGCTTGGGCTGTGGAAACAAACGGTCATCCCATCAACACTGACGGAACTGGTCCGTGGTGGTTGAAAAATGCTGACCCTGCCGTAATTGCCGCTTGGACGAATTTCTGGAAATATGGAGAACACAAGCATTTGCAAGATCATTATATTTTGGCATGGAAAAAGGTAATGGAAAGGTTCAAAGATAACCCAAATGTTATTGGTTACGACTTGATGAATGAACCTTGGGGAGGTGATTTAGTGAAAGTATTCATCACAGGTGATTTTGAGCGCAAATGGCTGGCAGAATTCTATGGTAGAATGATTCCGGCGCTTCGTGCTGTGGAACCAAATAAATATTTATTCTTCGAACCCACTCCTGCCCCGGTCACCTTCGGTGCTCCATCAAACTTACCTGCCGTTACCGATACTAGGGATGAAGTGCATTTGGTTTATGCCCCTCATTGTTACCCATATGATACCCATGAAGGGTTAGGCTATACAGCAGCGTCTCAGAAAAACTTAAAAGACTGGGAAGCACAACGCCGTATCGACACCAAGAAACATGGAGATATTCCCTTATTATGTGGTGAATTTGGATTAAGTCCCACACAAGAAGGTTTCGATAGTTATTTGAAAGATGTGATGGCCGTTTTTGACAGAAACCTATGGCATTGGGCATATTGGAGCAACGATTTAGGCGGTTGGAGTCCGCTGAATGCAGATGGAACGGAGACTGCCATACTACCCTATTTGCTACGCACCTACCCAAAAGCGGTCGCCGGAATCATCGAACAATTTTCCTATGATCACGACTCAAAAGTCTTTTCACTCACTTTCATTTCGGATGCAAATATTACTCAACCAACAGAGATTTTCATTCCAAAAAGGTATTATCCAAGTGGACATTCTATTAAAGTAAGCGGCACAACCGATTATACTACTTCTTACGATGAAACTTCTCAGGTGCTAAAGTTAACTGTAAGGGAAAATAGGAAGGTTGTGACGGTAGAGATTTGGAGGTAGGGTTTTGTTAGTAACACAAAGTTATAAATTTATAGAAGAGTTCGACTGACATAAACATGTGTTAGCGGCCATAAATTTTATAACGTTATTTTTTTACGATTCACACTATAATTGTCAAAGTTTTGATGGTGCCAAAATTCTTGAAGTCCAATTTTCTCGAAAACTTCGAGTTCGTCCGAATACATTGGATAGAGTCCTGCGATATTTATTTTGTAATCAGTTCCAATGTCAATGTTTAGATAATCATCTTTTTCTAATGTGCTTGGTGCGAAAATAAAAAAAGCATCCATTTCAGAATCACTACTTATTTGTTGGCGGAAATTGATTGTTTGTCCATAACTAAATGGACAGTCACCACGCAATTTGTTAGCAATAAAACCGACAACTTGTCCCCAATCCAAATTTGAAGATTCTACTGAAATGCAGAGTTCTGGTCGTCCAAACTTCCAATTTTCGTGTCTAACGAGAGAAAGTCCATAAGTCAGAGCAGTTGTATAGCCTTTTTCGGGAATGTCTTTATAAACAATAGATGAAACGCCAGGAATGTCGTCAATTAAACTATCATTTTTATAAAATTCAGGCGCTGTCTGGAAAATTCTATCTAAATGCTCAAGATACTTTTCAATTGGTGTCTTTTTACTTTTTTTAAAGAAGTCAAATAATCCCATTTAATTCTGTTATTTTCTATACTGATTAATGTAAGACTGTGAAAAAACCATTCACCATCCATTGGTAAAATGGGATAAATCATCTAATTATTCCATATCATGACTGAACTTTATTGTCCAATCCAAAAAAGCAGTCTTGTTCTCGTGCAGACACGATAACATGGAATTGTATTTAGGAGTATTGGGCTATTCTATAAATCATCTTGTGATTACAACTGTCTGCCTCACTATTGCCAATCGATGTTAGCGGTAGTTTTTCTGTCCTTTATAAGTAAAATATGTGCAATAAAAACGATTGGAACTACACAAGTCGGCAGAAAACAATATGGAAATTCCAACACTGCAATATTGGGTTGGTCAAATGCAAATTGTTGCACAGGTAAAGGAGATGATAAGATAGCTAATGATACAATGATGAATAAAAATACAATTCCGACAATGTTCCAAACTATGAAAAATTGTCTGTCGAGCTCTTTGTTAGTTATTAGTTGATAAAATAAGATTGTCAAAGCAGAAATTCCAACCAAAATGTCAAAATTCCATCCTTTAAAAGTCATTAGGTTTGGAATTTTGCTTTGTAGATACAGTTGAAATAAAATTAATTCAACGGGTATTCTCAAAATATGAATGGCTAATAAGGTTTTAGGATTTAGTTTTTGCTTGTCAATCCGTTTTAACAGTACAAAAGTCAAAGCAACCGTTACTACAATTAAAATTGGGAAAAAGTTTGGATGTTTTTCAAAAACTTTTAAAACGGCAAATATTCCTACTAATATTTGCCAGCCGACAAACAATAGCAAAAGTCTTTTATCTCTGCTTGTTCCAAAATAGAGCAATAACAAAGACAAAAGACTGATGATTAAAAAAGCAATTTGCGTCATTTAGCTCATTGTGATTGTTGGTCGCACTTCCACTGTTCCGCCTGCAAAAAGCACAGGACATAGTTTTGCGGTTTCAATAACTTCTTCCATTGTTTCGGCTTTCATTGTCAGGTTTCCGCTAACAAATACGCCACTTTCTACAAAAAAATTATTTTCGGTAGATTGGTCGCTTTTGATTACTGCTCCGTCAAAGCCCAATCTTGCAACGTTGACTAATTTGGCTTGTGAAGCAATTGCTCCGATAAATTTTTGCCATTGTTGGTGCATGGTGGCAATTTGCTCCGAAGTCGGTTGGGTGTTATTTGGTTGCATTCTGAACACCAACATAAACTCTTTTAAATTTTCCATATTTTCTTAAATTTTGATTATGGAGCAAAAGTATTAGGTTCATTTCTGTAAATAGTTGCCCTATGGCAAAAAGTGATTTTAAATTGAGATTTCTTTTCGTATTCTACTCAACGAATATTTTGTAATACCTAAATAGGAAGCGATATGTTGCAAAGAAACACTTTGAACAATATGTGGTTTGTCTTTCAAAAGCTGAAAATATCTTTCTTTCGCTTGGTCGGCAATGATGGAAATGCTGTGATTTTTCAGTGAAAAATAGGAATTGACTAATCGTCTTCTTCCGTGTTCTCTAAATGTTTCAATGCCGTGAAACAATTGTTGGAAAGTTTCAAATTCCAATTGCCAACAAACGCAGTCGGTCAATGCTTGGATATTTTCTCTTGTCGGGTTGCGAAGAAAAAAAGAAGACCAATCAATAACAATGTCTGTTGTGCTGTAAAAGTTTGTAGTGATGTCGTTCCCATTGGTGTCATTCACAAAAGAACGAGCAAAACCACTTTCCAGAAACCAATACTGATTTTCCGTTTTACCTTCCTGCAACAAGAAATCATTTTTAGAAAATTTTACTTGTTTGAATTTCGGAATTATCAAAGCGAGTTCACTTTCTTTAAAGTCAGTCGGAGAGAAAATATTTTTTAAAAAATGTTCATCTTGCATTTTGTTCAATGTTGGTAAGGTGGTTGGGTAGCACTACTGCTAACGGAAGATTGTGAACAAACCGCCCACAATCCCTTGGTAAAAATAGCATAAATCAGCTTAACTTTTTCGTATCCTGATAAAATAATGAAAGATGTAAATTCTATTACCTGAAATGATAGACAACAACTCCAATTCCATTCCCATGATGTTAGGATTGCAGCAAAGAATTCTGTTAGGTTTAGGGATGTTTTCATTGAGCAAATCGATTTGAATTAACTATGTTTTGTTACCACGATACTCAAAGTAGAAGGTCGACTCGCTATTGCTAATACAATGCTAGTGACCGCTTTTACTCTCCCGTTCGTTTTTTCTTGTCTTTAATTATCAAGAAAACGGATACTGTAAATGCAATAAAATAAAGTATATCCAAATAGGGGTCTTTGAGTGTAAAGTTTTTAAAATCAATGTGTTTGAATAATGTCCACCCTAAAATAATTGCAATAAATGCAAAAAACAAATTCATTCCTTTCTTATTGTCCATATTTTTAATGTTTTGTCAGTTTGTTTATTTGCTGTCGATTCGGTAAAATTGCCTATGGTAGACGCCCACTTTAGCGAGACAGTTTGTGAAAAACCTCCTACGATCTGTTTGTAAAAATAGGATAAATCATCTAATTATTTTGTAAAATCCTGCAAGCCATAGCTATACTTTAGTCGTGTTTGGGTTCTTGCAAGTCGAAATATTCACTTTTTGTCTTGTCTAATGTGTTTGAAATCATTTTGAAATTTTCTTGCGTTGGCTTCAAGTCAATATATTTATCTATAATCGTTCTGTGCTTGTAAATTATAAATGTATTTTCCATATTGGGATTAATTTCATTTAGATTCACTTCGCTTTCTGTGTCCGACATGGAAGGCACAAAAGTTAAGGCTACGTTTTTCAAGTTGAGTTCAAGTCCAATTTTTTCTAGTTCCTTTTGTCGTGTGTCTTTGTTGTAATCTTTTTCATTTCCGTAAACAAAGTACGCTTTCAGATATTTGCTTCGTGATATACTTTCTTGCTCTAAAAAAGTCAGCCACTTTTTAATGTCGTCCCAATTTGGATTATTGCCAACAAAATAAACTATCCCGTGAAAACGTCCATACTTGCAAACCGGGCAAGTTCTTGTTCCCTTGTCCGGACCAAAAGCGTGGTAAGGAATAAAAGACGGATTGTCTTCTCCAATGTCAAGCCCTGATTGCTTTTCCGATTTATTCGTTTCAGGGTAATTTGGAATGTTAAGTCCCAAGATAATATTGTGTTCTGCAATTTGTACATCACCAGAGATTAAAACCCTCAAAATTCCACTACCACCGCGATTTTCAAGCGCTTTTCTCTTTTCACTTGTCAGAAATATATCGTCATCAAAAACAAACTCATCAATATAGTATTCGTTGTCAATGTTTGGTTCTTTGATAGACGTGTGAATATGTGCCGGAATATTTTCATTTGGATAGGGTGCCGGTTTAATGGTGTAAATAGAGTACTTGCCATGCTCATCTGTCTTCACCCAACCCCGAATGTGACCGTGTCGCTTGGCATTTTCGTCCATACCTTGTTTTGGTGAATAGTAGCCATCATTGTCTGTTTGCCAATAATAAATGATAACATTTGGTGCTGGCGTCTTGCCGTCAAGTTTAAAAACCGTTCCTGTCACTAACAATTTCTGCCCTTTTTCTGTCCAACCTGCACTCGTGTCTGTAGAGGTGATATTTGTCGGCATTCCGACAAACATAATTTCACAACCATCACAACCACCACCTACAAGTTCATTTTTGTCGGTATTTTTTGGTGTTGTTGAGTTGTCTTTTGCCTGTCCATTACAACTTGTCAATAAGTTGTGCAACGCTACAAAAAGGATAAAGTTGATGAGCCTATTCATAATTTGTTTGTTGTCTGTTTTGGTTACACATAATGCTCTGGCGGATTTATGAAGTTACAACGTTTTGGCTAAAGTCAGGCTCCCGCTTCGGCAGGACAGGTTGTAAAAAAACCGCCCACATCATTTCTTGTAAGAAAGTTTGAAAATGATAAAAGTTGCCAAAAACGCTTCCAATAAACTCAAAGGAATAGCGATAAGTAATATTCCGAAAGGCAACACGCCTAAATTTCCTAGTACCAACCACATAAAAACAAAACCTATAAACCAAGATAAAAATGTAGTTTGAAATAGAGTAAATTTTTTGCTGAATATAAAAATGGCTATCGCAAAACACAAAGACCATATTCCCCAAACTGCACCATTAATTGGCTGTTCAGGAAATGTCAATCCCAAACTTTGGTAATGTTCTTTCCAATAATTGTGCAATAAAAATGTGTTTCGAATAAACTCGGAAACACTTATCCAAATTGTTGCCATGAGAATTGGTAAAAATGCCCCTTTTATCATTTTCAAATATTTTAAATGTTGTTTTAAGTCGTGCAATATGCTTTTCCTATAATGGCAGACTCCCACGGGACAGGTTGTGAAAATCCTCCCACCATCCATTGGTAAAAATAGCATAAATCATCTTTACTTTTCCGTATCTTGATAAAAAAATGAAACATGCATTTATTACCGGAAACGATGGACAAGAACTTTTGAATACTGCATAATACAAGGTTGTATCTTGATAACTACTGTGATTTTTAAATAAACCTTGCTTTACGCAAGTTAGAAACTTGCAACACACTCAGCACGAAGTTCTAAACTTCGAGCAGTAAAGAGCACTGAACTTGATACGAAGCACAAATCTTCATTTAAGGACTGAAGCCGCTTTTTTGCCAAACGCCTGTTATGTGTAGCCTTTCTTGTCATTCAATTGTGTATCTGCTGTGTAAATGTGGAGTTCCACCAAGTTCAACTTGTAATTTTTGGAAATAAAATCCCATACCTCTGTTTGGTATCCAGTCATAGTAAGTTGAAATTTCCTTTTCATAGTCTTTGTCTTTTACGAGTTTGATAAAGTATGCATAAATTCCATTTTTGAATGATGCGTCTTGGCTCATATTTATGGTGTTAATGAGCCTGATTATCATTATATGGTCATTTTCTTGTATTTCAATGATTCTGTGATTAGTTAAAAGAGAAATTGATTTGTTAACCAGCGTATCAAATTGTTGTCTAGTTATGACTATTAACGAATCCATATTTGGCTTAGTCAAAATGTCGTAGCGTTTTTTACTGTTATAAAAATTTGTTCCTGTCGTTACAAGTTTATAGTCGTAGTAAAGGTCAAGGTCTATGATTAAACTGTCGTTGTCAATTAGGTATTTCTCATTTACTGTCCCGTGAGTTTTTTCAAAACCAGTCAATAATTGAATAGTGTCATTACTGACTCTGTATGCACCCGATACGGTCGTGTTTCCATAATGTCCAGCAGATATTCTTTTATATGTTCCGTCCGATTTAAAGTCAAATGTCCAACTTGTAGTTGCCCACCAACCTTGATATGTCTTGTCAAAAGGCTGTCCGTTAACTTTCAAAATTGAAGTCAAAATTAGAATTGTCAATATGTTTCGAAGTGTCGTCATAAGGTTACACATAACGGCAGACTGTGAAAATACCTCCCACAATCTGTTGGTAAAAATAGCATAAATCAACTTAACTTTTTCGTATCTTGATAAAAAAATAAGATATGCATTTTATTGCCGGAAACGATAGACATCAAC
>JAIBAX010000050.1 GCA_019694955.1 Chitinophagales bacterium
TTTATGAACTCAAAAAAGTATACATCAACAACGCCTGGCATACAGAACCAATTAATAAAACAACTCAAAAATTAATCGATAACCTAAAATTATATATTCCGTAAAATATTTCAATGTTAGGGATTAAAGTTATATTACAACTCCCAATTTCCTTTGTCGATGTTCTCGAGGCAATGTTTTAGTAATTGTATTGCGCCAATGATATCTTCTTTATGTGCCATTTCTATCACTTGATGGAGGTGTCTTGTAGGGATGGAAATGGCTCCGGCAATGGCTCCGGTTTTTCCCATCCGTTGTATTCCGGCAGTATCGGTACCGCCCATAGGAAGTATTTCCGGTTGCCACGTAATATTAAATTTATCGGCAATCTCCTTTTGATAACGCACCATACGATAGTCGCAGATTGTAGAGGCATCCATGATTTTTATAGCAACGCCTTTCCCTAATTTCGTTACCTGCTCCTCGGGTTTTGACCCTGGCAAGTCGTAGGCGATAGTCGTATCTAACCCAAAGCCAAAGCTGGGATTAATATGGTGTGCGGCAACATTTGCACCGCGAATACCTACTTCTTCCTGAACTGAGAAGACACCATAAACATCATAAGGAATATCTCCTAATTGTTTTAAAGTCTCAATAAGAATATATACTGCAACACGATTATCAATAGATTTACAATTGATACAATCCCCCATTTCTATCATAGAGCGCTCTCTCGTAATGGGGTCTCCAACGGAAATATATTTTATCACTTCCTCCTGCGTCATCCCTAAATCAATGAAGAAGTCATCGATTGAGACTGGTTGTTTTCTTTCTTCCGGCGTCATGATATGGATAGGTTTGCTTCCCATTACGCCAACGAGGTCTTTTTTTCCGTGAACAATTACTCTTTGTGCAGTTAGTGTTTTCGGGTCGAAACCGCCGAGGGTGTGAAAGCGCAAAAACCCGTTATTATCGATGTGTTTGACAATAAAGCCAATTTCATCCATATGTGCGGCGACCATGACCCTTTTATCTGAAGATTTTCCTTTCTTTACTGCATAAACACTGCCCATATTGTCTATGGTAACCTCATCTGAGATTGGTCTGACCTGTTCTAGTACAAGGTCTCTGATTCTCTTTTCAAAACCAGGTGCGCCAGGTGCTTCACAAATGGAAGAAAAAAGTGCTATGTCAACTTTCATAAAAAAATATTAGGGTCGTAAATGTAATTTTTTTTGACATATCATGTATATGTCAATTCTGTAATTTTTTAGAAAAAATCATGCTCAAATGTGACATGATTTTCTAGTTTGGGAAATTTTTCTCCAGATATGGGTCTTCCTTTTCTTTTGGTTTAAATTTGCTTTTTATCTTTTCTCCCAGTGGTTTCTTAGGTTCTTCTGATGCTGATTCCCGGGGTTCTTCTTCATCCATGAGTTGGGTTTTTGCGCCATTTTTATATTCCTCCACCTTTATCAGTTTACCATTATCATATACTTCTGCTTTTGTCTTAGTACCTTGTGGACCGTAGTATATCCATTTGCCGATTCTAAGATTACAGTTCCCTTGTTTCAAGAATGCGTCAAAATTTCCAGTTGTATCTGTTTTATACTGACCTTCTACTTTTATGCCCCCTTCGGGATAGTATTCCTTATAAATTCCTACAAGGCAGTTTTGGTATTGCAAAGCAAAGTGTAGCACATGATCTTGTGCATCCATGGTTGCCAAATAACATGGCTTGCAGGCATAAGCCGCATTCCAATGCATCTTATAATAATTGTACTTTTCTACAGAAACAGATTGTCCATTTGCTTTATAATCCATTCCCCAGCTGGTTTTTACTTGTTCAAGGAAAACGTCATATGTTTTCAAAGTATCAAAGGTTGTAGTTTGTGCCTGAATGGAAAGCACCATAAAACATACCGTCAAAAGCGTAAATAATGTTCTCATGCAAAATAATTGAAAATAAAAGTACAAAAGAAACATTTCCCGACTTTGTTGAATTTCCCACAAATGTTAAATAACTTCGCACCACAAGTAATTATTATGGATAAATTTTTTAGACCTGACGACCCCGTGACCTATGCCATTCCCGGATTTGTTATTCTCTTGATCGCTGAAGCATATATTTTAATGGTGAAACGCCATCAGAAGATAAATTTTAAGGACGCCGGCACAAGCATTAGCTTCGGTATCGGTGTGGTATTATTAGACTTAGCATTTAAACCGTTGTATTTTTCATTCTTCCTTTGGTTGTCAAAATTCAAGTTAATTCATGGAATTGCGCCAACAACAGTAGAAGGGTTTTTCTCCATGCAGTGGCATAAAGAACATTGGTATCTGTGGCTAATACTTGTTTTCTTAGATGATTTTACATTCTATTGGTTTCATAGGTGGGCACATGAGATCAGAATATTTTGGGCATGCCATGTGAATCACCACGACTCGCAATACATGAACTATGCGACAGCGCTTCGCCAAAGCTGGACGGAATATTTTCTTAAGTACCCCCTTTGGTCATGGTTGGTATTATTGGGATTTCATCCATTGATGGTGATGACCATGATTCAGTTTAATCTGATTTACCAGTTTTGGCCTCATACTGAGCTGGTAGGCAAGTTGGGATGGTTCGATAAAATATTTAACTCCCCAAGCAATCATAGAGTGCACCATGGCAGCAATATCCAGTATTTAGACAGGAACTATGGCGGTGTGTTTATCTTTTGGGACAGACTTTTCGGCACTTGGGAGCCTGAGAAGGAAAAAGTTGTGTATGGCATCACCAAAAATATTCATACATATAATCCATTAAAAATTACGGCACATGAATGGGTAAATATTTGGCATGACATCAAGAGAAGTGATAAACTCTCAGATAAAATCAAATACCTTTTCAAGTCTCCAGGATGGAGTCACGATGGTGAAGATCAACGTGCTGCTACTTTAAGGAAAAAACTAAAGATTTGACAATTACCGAACGATATACATTTTCCCCCAACCTTTTTCTGTAAAATCGTCTGCGCCGGTTTCGTAATGGTCAAGCTTTTTCCCGTTAGATCTCACATCAACTTTATAGAAATACAATCCGTTTGCTAGTCTGTCGCCATAGGTATCTGTTCCGTCCCAAGCAAATTCAGTGATATTTGTACCAATATGTAAATTGCCTAAATCTTCTCTGGTAAACTCCCTAACCACTTTACCGCTTACGCTCATTATCCTTATGCGGATATCTTCGGGAACTTCTTCCCCTGTTAGTGTAAACACAAATCGGGTAGATGTACTGAATGGATTGGGGTAATTTAAGAAGTTTGACACCGAAGGCTTATGGTCAACTTTAAACTCAACCGAATATTGGTAATATCCGGCGTCATTATTGCTCCTGTCTGCACCCTGCACTTCTAGTTTGTATTGCCCATCCTCTAATAAATCAGGATTAAAGTAGACTCTTGCCTCATTTTTGCCTCCAGAAGCAGTTAAATCAGCAGGAACAAATTTTATTTCAGGCTGATTCATATTGATTTCAACATGATTTTCCGGATCTGATGGATAGGTCAGGAATATCTTGAATGCGGTGGAGTCGTTGAGGGCGAGAAATTTGTTTTCATCTTTTAATTTTATGAGTATTTCCGGTTTCGGTGAAACAATTTCTCCATCTATTATATGTCTGCCATCAAAGGTAATATCCAATAACGGATTTTCATTATCGCGACTTACATACACAAAGAACACGGCAAAATTATTAAAATGGTACTGTTCTGCTTGGTCATTATTAGGATTTGCCTCCACTAATATTGAATTCAAGCCATAGTTGGCAGCGTTTTTGAAATCGTAAGTGAAATCAATCACAATATGCTCATTGGCTTTCACCGGCTCATACCTGAACAGTTCTTCAATAATATTATTATTTCCGTCCCGTATGGTGAAATGAACCAACATACTATCCATATCAACGTCGGTAATATTTTCGAGTGCAACTTTACAATTAAAAGTCTCTCCTCTAAAGATGGTATCTGCTGATTGACTGAATACAATCTGCGGGTTCATCACTGCTTCCGGAACTTTGTCATTAATCACTCTCCAATAATCCAATTGTGGTGGAGTACCCAAAGTATCATCTCTAGTTTTCCACTCTAACTGAATGTAAGGATATATATCGCCATCTAAGTTTAAGTTTGTCGTTCCTTCTTGCAGGTTATTAAACAGCAAGAAAGGTGAGCCGTCATTGCCAATTGCAGAAACATCCACACCTGACTGATCATAAGAGTTGGATTCCAAAGAAGAAGTCTGAAAAACTAAATCCTTCCATAATTTGGAGGGGCCAATTTTTACCGACCGCATATTGCCATAAGTCCAAGTTCCGGGGAATAAGAAAGATGTATCAATAACTTGATCGCTATTTACTTCTATCTGTGCTTGTTGTGGGAATGAAGGATTCCCTTTCTGGACAAAAAACACGAATGGATGATTTTCTTCAACACTTCTTATTTGGGTAACGCCAAGATTCTCAAAAGCCTGAAATAAATTTGTCCCCAGCGATATAGAATCATTGCCCCAAAGGCTGTTCCACGTATTATAGAATGAATATCCCAATACATAAGATTCATCCGGGATGGAATTATTGATGAAGTTTATCAAAGCCTTTCTTCCATTGGCATCATAGCAGTCAAATTCGATGATTTGCTTTACAACCGGCGTTCTGGTGACATCACCAAAAGGGCCAAAACCTGTAGTTCCAATCTGTTGCGACTCGATAGGTTTTCCGGATTTGGTATCATAAACGAACAACATATAACTTTGTCGGTTAAAAGCATTCCTTCCGATTAGTAATCCATCAAAAAATGCTTCAATCAACTGATCATAGATGATGCCGTTGCGCACTTTTACGCTCCGAAAATTATCCGGGTATTTGAACTGCCTATTTTCAGGCAATTGTAACGTAAAAAATTGATCATTTAGATATTGGAAATAATGGGATTGATTCCATCCTGGCGACAAGGAAGGATCATACAGAAAGGAAGAAACGTTCCAATTGTATGGATTGCCATAAATGGTATCTAATGAACCTCTCCAGTAATATACTTTCCCTGACAATAAATTAGACAAATCGGGTCTCCACTCAATCAATCCTCCGGGAGAAACCACTACCTTTTGTTGCAGGATAGGGCTATTGAAAAATTCTGTTGTATCTAATTGCAGCACAAATTGTTGTTGCGGAGAAGATGGATTTCCTGTAGAGAACTTTAGGTTGAAATCACTGTCAATTTGGTTAACAATACAATACTCATAAGGATATATGGGTACAATATCGTTACCGTAAATGAATAAGTCGAAGCTAACCTTATTATTATCTTCAGAATATTCTTGGATCTCATTATTATAATCTACTTTCACGGTGAACTTATTCAATCCTGCGCCTTTGGTTCTGTCGGTTATTACGAATATGGAAGTACTGTCAAAGTTCAAAGTTGCCGGGACTCTTCTTGAATAGGATTCAAAAGTGCCATCTGGAAAAATTCTTTCGATGTTAATAGTATATTCTGCGTTAATGGCTCTACCAAAGTTTCTCACTTTCACATTCACATCGAAGGAATCCACGGAAGTGCTGACGACATCCGGTCTTACTTTAATGTAGCTTGGTTCAATGTAATAATCTGGCTTATTAAATTGTCCCAGCTTCAATGCCGGATCTAAATGTGCCGACATTTGATGGCACGTCATTCTATCCACATAGTTTGCAGAAGTCATATAAGGAGCAACAGCATTTTTAATAGCAATACCGATTTCTTCGTCATATGTGTTCTGAGAAATTCCTTGATAAAATCCTGTAGAGAATTTATTTAACGAGGAAGTAAATCCAAGATTTACCGGAGCAATATAACCTATGGCCGCATTGTTTGGTGTAAAAACGAAATCTTCACTCACACTGCCAAAGAAGCCAAAAATACTACCTACAAAACAACCGTTTGTCAACATCACAAAATTTCTGCCCCTATTATTCATTTTGGTAGGTTCCAAATTAAAGTCTATCGTTGTAGTAGTAGCATGTCCAAAGAAGGTAATGAGTGAAAGCCCACCATTAATCAAGGAATCTACCAATTTAGAGGATGCTATTTGTACAGGGTCTGTAGATGTTTTGAAGAAATTGGTAACATGTCCCCCATACTGTGGCCCTTCAATCATCTGCTCATAGTTGGCGAGATATTGTTTGAAAAGAGATTGCTCAAATTGGTTGGTTCCGCCACCCATGTGCATCACTCTTTTCATCCACTCTTTGTTGTCTGGCGTCATGGAGGATGGTGTGGTATCATTTTTATTGGCTTCTGTTTCCATCACCTTTTGGAGATATATGCCTACGTCATCACCTTGTCTGGCAGATAATCTCCCGATACCCACTTGTGGTATAGGGTTACTGGCGCTTCTGCCAACCAAAAAATAATCAGAAGGAAAATCACACCATGTCGGCACTAAGCAAGCGTTGAATTTGGTTGGATTATACCTGCAAGAACTGTAAGGAATGCCTTTGCCTACTAAGAAAACAAGTCTTGGTTTTGTGTCAAAATTATCCAAGGCATAGTTGACAAAATTCTGTATGGCTAAAGAATGGTTTCTAATGCCAAAACCAAACTGATCTTCAATATCTTCGATATAGTACAATTGTGAGCGATAGTTGCCTCCTTGTGGAGAGGAGCGATAATCATTATAATCTTCCAAATAATTATTACCACTTGTACTGGCAATCAACCGTTTGCTGCCAATAATGAGGTAATCCCCTTCCTTTCCTGCTTCAACAGGATGCTCCATTTTTATTTTTTCAACAGCTCCAATGCTAAACATATCTGTACTAAGTTGGCTGCTCAAATACATATTATTGCGTTTATTGGTGGCTGCCTTCATTTGAAATTTACAAATAAGCCCTGGCTCAACCAAACCTAAATAGCGTTCTTTATTTTCAAAGTCGTAAAGAATAGGTGTTGTATTGCTGGCATTGAATCCATTTATTTCTAAGTATATTTCTTCGGATTTTTCAACGCCAAACTTCCATTTAGTGAGGTTATCGAAATTGAACAACCTTGGATAAATGATTTCATTCATACATAACCTGTCCCATTCTCCCGGTATTTTTATAGAATAATTTACGATGGTTCCATAGTATTTAATGTCGTCCATGGTGACATCAAATCCATAGCGGAGTGGTCCATATCCGGGACTCGTAGCCGTATATACAGAATTCCCAATTTTAGTTTCAATTTCATGACCTGTAAACGAATTATCACAAACCATGTAGCAGTTGAACCTCGGTTTTTCTGCACCCGCACCAGTATATGGGAAGGATGTATATAAGTTTCTAGTGAAACTAACCGGCCCTACTCCCAAACCACCGGTCAATCCTTCTCCCGGGTCAAATTGCGAGTCGGTCAAATAATCATATCCTTGCGGAAATAATCCAAAACAAAAACCGCCTTCTAATACTTCTCGAACCGTATGATAGTAAAATTCTTCTTTGGGTGGTGGATTATTGATGACATTCTCCATCTGCGTGAAATGGCTATTTAATGTATTTGGACTCAATGCCAAAAAATACGTTGAACTATCGGTAAAGAGGCTCACATAAGTATGAATTTGGTCTTGAGGTTGCGCATACATTTTGGTATCCGGCTTCCCATCGTTTTTCTCTCCATAAAACTCTACATAATCGTTCGTACCCATTAATCCTTCCGTTGAAACATAGATAGTTACCTCTTGTCCATTATGAAACATCTTCATATCTCTACCAAGCATACTCAAGCTATCCATGCCGCCAGCCCTCAACACATTATAAGGAATCCGGTAAATTCCGTTCTGAACAAGTTTGAATTTATAATAGTCAACATCATAATTGATCCACTCATTATAATATTGTTGTGTATATCCTTTCATGAAGAACATACTTAATATGACTGCAAATAATATTCTAAGCGACTTCATTCTTTGTTCTTTTTATTGATGCCAATCTTTGCAGATACGACATGTGAGAAATTTGACTGTGATTTCAATCCTGGATCTGTAAACGCATAATCAATATTAATCGTTTTTATCTTTAGTCCGACACCCACATTGGGTTGTACTGTAAAGACCTTTTTCGTGCCATCTTGATTGAGCTGTTTCTGAATATTATTGATTCCTGAGCGCACATATACTGTTTTTGCAAATCCTACCTCTACACCTAAATGAGGGTCAAAACTCAATGGGTCAAAACCAAAAAGGGTATTTCGCTTGCCATCTGTAGTTATATCTATATTGACTTCTGTATTTAATTCTATTTTTTTCCATTCCTTATAATATCCGGCGGCAATGTTTATCCGGGGTGTTGTTACCTCTAAAGAATTTTCTGGGATCACATTATCTGTCAGTTCAAAAACTTCCTTTTCTTCTTCTGTAAAATCATAACTCCAAGCGTTGAATGTCGAAGTGATGTCTTTTAGGGATACGCCAAAACGCCAGTCTTTGTAAAAGTACTGTGCACCTAAATCCAATCCAAAACCCCAAGACTTTGCAAAATCGCCTGCTTTGTGGTGTATCACTTTAACATTACCACCCGCAGAAAAGCGCTCGCTAAACTTTCTGGCATATGATAACAAAATCCCATAGTCGCCAACAGAAAAGCTTTTCACATTATCATAATTTATACTTCCATCCGGCTCTACCAATTCAAGTGTATTAGGAATATCATCTACGGCAAACCTTATTACGCTGATGCCGAGTGCATTTTTATTACTATCAAAAGGAAAGGCAGCTGATATATAATCATATTTGGCAATACCTGCAAAATACTCTGCATGCATGAATCCCAACTGAACTGCATGTGGGATTCTCACTAACCCTGCCGGATTCCAGTATCCCGCTGTCAAATCGCTGACACCAGCCTGAACAGCATTCCCTAAGGCCATTGCTTTAGCATCTACACCGATGTACATGAAATCATTGGAATACTTCGGCGCCTGACCCTTTGCGACGGCAAAAACACTTAACATTATTATAAAAAGGAGATGTTTACGCCACTTCATTATGAATATTTTTTTGAAAACATGAAATTAAATCTTTTTATTGGTTTATGCCAATAAATTAAGATGCTAATTTCTACAATTAAGTTGTTTTCAAGATAGAAATCTTAGAATAAAATCTTTAAGGCACTTATTTATAACTTATTAAAAATAAATCAGATATGACAAAGTATCTCTAATTTATGATCTTTCAGTTCGATTTTTGTTTTTTCGTAATTTTGCGTAAAACCCAAAATATATCCACCGCCACCTGCTCCACAGAGTTTCAGGTAGTATTCTCCACTATCCAAACCTCTTTTCCAAATTTTATTGAACAGCCTAGGAATCATTGGTTTGAAATGCTCAAATTGGAACTTGGATAATTTTGTCAGATAACCGAAAAGCGTTTCGTGGTCACCATTTAAGAATGCCTGTATGCAGTTGTTTGTAAATGGCTTCAATTGTTTTTCTACGAATTCCCGGTAGGTGCCTTCTTCCATTTTTTGCAAATAGTATTTCACCAATGGCTCTGTTTTTCTAGGTGTGCCGGTATCTATTAAAAATATAGCCCCTTTACCATTATTTTTCATGGCTACTTTAACGGGTTCAATATTATCTTTTGATTTGATGAGCAAAGGAAGGTTCAAATAGCAAATCAAGGGATCTACACCGGAACTGGAACCATGAAAGTAGGATTCCATGATGGCGAGTATTTTCTTTAACGCCAGTATTTCATGCTTAATATCTTCGCTTTCGAGGGTGATTTTATTTTGTGTATATTTATGGTAAATGGCTGCTACTAAGGCACCCGAACTTCCAATTCCGAAACCTTGAGGAATGTTGGATTCAAAATACATACCCTTTTCTATATCTTCTTTGAACCGCTGAATATCAAAAGAGATATTCAAGGTCATTGTTTCCAATTGTTGTTGAAGATAATCGGCAAATGCGCTGAGGTGTTGGTTGGAATTGCTGATAAAATCTGTGGTAACATGCTCGGTGGGATCAAAACGCAATTGACCTTCAAATGCTTTATAAGGCAGTGAAAGCCCCATAGACTCCTGAATAATGGAGTATTCCCCAAATAAGAGGATTTTACTATGAAATGTTTGTTCGTTTTGTTGCATATTAAACTCTTTTCGGACCGCTTCCCACCCTATCAGATATCCATTGTCCCTTTTCACAGTGTTTTAACAATTTTTCCTCAATAAAGTTTTCTACTTTTTCTGCTACCGCCTCAGGATACAATATATGTACATTCGGTCCGGCATCTAAAGTAAAGAACACGGGTATCTGATGTTCGTTTCTGAATCCTCTGATAGCCTCTATAATATTGAGTGTTGCTGGCTTCATCAATATAAAAGAAGGCTCAGATGTCATCATTAACGCATGCAAAGTTAATGCTTCTTTTTCAACAATGCTACCAAAAGTGTTTAAATCTCCATTGTGCAATGTTGAAATTAATGTGTCCATATTGGTTGCCGCTTGCCGGAAACGAACTTCTGCAAAGGGATTCTCTTCCATTAAAGCATGTCCCACACGACTGGAGACTTCTTTTTCATTTTTGCTGACGATGAGTATTGCATCTTTAAATGTTGCAAAAACCGGATGGGCATGTTCAAAAGAAACCGCATATTCCTGACTGCTTTGAGGGATGGAGGGATGGCTTCCCCAAGCTGCCAAAGTAGGATATACGGATCTGGATGCGCTTCCTGAACCCATCCTTGCTATGCGTGAAGCTTTTGCAAAAAAATCGGCATCGGCTTCGCCTTTCCCTTCCAAATGACGCTCTATTGAGCACAAACAAAGTGCCAGAGCACTCATAGAAGATGCAGACGAGGCAATGCCGGTGCTATGCGGAAAAGAATTATATGAATCGATATCAAGGTGATATTGCTGTAGAAATGGAAACTCAGAAACGATGGATTCCAAGAATTTTTTGATCTTATTTTCAAACAATTCATTTGTTTGACCTTCAAAAAGAAAGCTTATACTCACTTCTGGGGTATCTTTAGGGATATATGCAATTCCAGTTTCTGTAAAGGCATTTTCCAGTGTAAAGCTTATGCTGGCATTTTTGGGGAGTTGATGTCCATATTTTCCCCAGTATTTTATGAGGGCTATATTTGAAGGACTGCGCCATATAATTTTTCCCATGGTTTGTTCGTTGATTTTTAATTAGAAGATGATATCATTCCAATGAAGGATGGTTTCAAAACCTTTCTTCCTGAAGTATGTAATTGTCTCTTGTTCTTCCATTATAGAGGCGGCTAAGACAAAATCTCCACCCCAAGCACCCAGTGATTTTATGCTACCTGAAAAATCTGAAAAATATAGGTCTTTAACTTTCTCCAATCCAATATAGGATGCGATAAGTGTTTCATGACGATCGAGCAATTGCCGAAATACATTATAATCTTTTATATCTACCAATGCTTCTGACAAGGTGGTTAATTCGTCGATAATTTCTTTTTGAGGCGTTCCTTTCGACTTATAATGTGCTATTCCTTCTCTGCTGTTTTGCTTTTTTCCTAAATACACAAAAAACAATTGACTGGAGAAAGTAGGTTTCCATTGTAACGCTTGCACCAGATTGGGTGTTCCCTTGGTAAAAAAGATGGGAGAATCGTTTACTGCACAAGCGATATCATACCCCGATCCGCCAAATGTTGCTTCCAATAGGAAATATGGATCTATTGATGCCCAACGGGCAACATTAGAGATAAGGGTTGAGCTAGTTCCTAAGCCCCAGTTTACCGGAAAATCCAACCTTGTCTGAAAATCCCAACCATGTTCAAATAATTCTGGTCGCTGGTGTCTAATGACTTTGAATAATTTAATAAGGTTTTCGGCTATCTCCAGTTGGTCAGATGTTATCTGCTCCAGATTATCTATTTGAAACCTTCCGGAGAACCATTTCTCGCCTTCATGATGGAGGCTTCTCCAGGAAATTTCCATTGCGTCGGTCGGACGCACAAACAATGATTGTCCCAGTTTTGTTGGCAATGCCAGTGCCTTTGCTCCATCTATGACAAAATATTCGCCAGAGAGGAGGAGTTTACCGTTTGCATGAAAATATTGAACTTTATCTGCCATCTTTTACTTTAGCACTTCTCAACTGCTCAAGCATCACTCTTGTGGTAGTAAAGGAAACCACTTTATCTTTGAAATATGTCAACGCAAAAGTTTTTTCTTCTTCGCTGGCATTTAGGTGATTTAGGATATTCAGGAGGTGCATTTTCATGTGTCCCTGTTGAATACCCACAGTTGTCAGCGCTCTTAATGCCGCAAAATTTTGTGCTAATCCGGCTACGGCACAGAATTTCATCAATTGTTGTGCATCCGGATTGCCTAATATTTGTAAGCTTCTCTTCACTAAGGGATGGAGTTGGGTCAGTCCGCCTACCGTTCCTACTGCCAATGGTAAGTCAATCCAAAATTTAAACATGCCATCTTCCAATGAACAATGTGTCAAACTACTGTATCTGCCATTGCGTGCAGCATATGTATGTCCGCAAGCTTCTACCGCACGAAAATCGTTGCCGGTAGCAATAATAACGGCATCTATTCCATTATAGATTCCCTTGTTATGGGTAGTTGCCCTATGGGGATCTACTTCGGCTATTCTTACGGCGGTTTTAAATTTCTTGGCAAAGATTTCTGCCGGAACGCCATTCACTTCACCAAGGTCTTCAATCTTACATGTCACCCAAGCACGTACCATGCAATCGGGTGTATAATTTGAAACAATCGACATGATGATGAGGGGTGTATCGCCAAAACCTGTATCGGCATTAACCAGTTCTTTTAAAGAATTGGCATATTCTTCCAATACCGTATTGATGAAATTGGCACCCATTGAATCACAGGTTTCAAAACTTACCTTTAACTGGAAATAATCTGGTTCGTGTGCTGTCATGTCAATCAGTTCGATATCTGTAACACCGCCGCCTCTGGCATCCATATTTACGGTCAGGTATTTACCACCTTCTAGAAGTTGCGCTTTGATAGAAGAGAAATGTTCTTGTAGTTTGAGGTGGTCGCCACTAAAAATAAAATGTACTTGTCCTATTTTTTTCGTGTCGATGATTGCTGTGTGAAAGCCACCTTTATCTAACCAAAATTTTGCTGATTTAGACATGGCTGCAACCACAGAACTTTCTTCGATGACCATTGGAATGCAGTACATTTCGTCGTCAATTAGAAAGTTTGGTGCAATGCCAAATGGCATATAGAAATTCGTCAAGGTATTCTCGCTGAATTCATCGAATCTGTTTTGAACGGTTAAATCTTCATGCCAGAATGAAATTAATTCTGCTTTCACTTCTTGATTCCCGTTGAAATAATTGTCAGTCAGCCAATCAATTTTCTGCATTTTACTGAGCTTGGAATAGCCTTTAATTTCTTTCTTCATATTGGTAAAATTAAGATTTTATGGTTAAAAATGCACTAGCTAATCTATACCCATCTATTTGTGCTTGTACAAACTGCTCTAATTCTTCGTAAGATTTATCGGCATACTTCAATAATCCGGATGCCATCCCAAATACAGAAACGGCAAAGATTTTCTGCGTCAGATAGTACCCATCTAAGAAATTGCGGATTCCTCCTGAGATGATGAACTGCTGGCAGAGTGCTTCGTCACCGAGTTCCTGCAACAGTATATTGGCAGTATCCACCATTTCTTCTGCCGAATGACCTATCCTTGATAAATCTGAATAGAAATTGCGGTTTGCCTCAGCATTTCTTAGCAACTCTAATTGGGAGAAATTAGTACCGCCTGCGGCAGCAAATTCAATGGCTTCGAGCGGCAACTGTAATAAGGCAGCCATGCTCTCATGTCCGAAACCCTGACCGACTTCTTTTACAATCACCTTCGTTTCTGACAATTCCAGAAAAGCAGCAATCGTATCAAGCGGTGGTTGTGTGATTCGATCCCCTTCGGGTTGCAGCCATTCTTGAAAGGGGTTTACATGAATGATTAGACCATCTGCCTGAAGTTTGTACAACAGCTCATCGATTTTATCTGTTGCGTTTTCTAGCAGCAATTTCTCCATTTGTGCTATACCGAGGTTAGCAAAAAATGGAAGATCATCCCCTAGTATTGGCCGAAGGTTAAAGTCTTCCAATCGTTCATTGCTATCCAAAATGGAGCGACAAGACCCTAATCCCATGCCCATGCCAAATTTGGCGCACACTTTTGCGAGGTGGTGATTGATTTTATTGGCTTTCTCCGTGCCACCCGTCATGCTGGATACCCAAATGGGTACTTGTATAGTTTTGCCCAAGAAGGGCATTGGTGACAAAGAATACAAAGGGTGTGACGACAAAAGCGGTTCGTAATTAAACCTTTGATCGATGAAATCAGGATTAAGCTGGGATTGGAAGGCAAGGTCGATATGATCTTGTTTTCTATGCCCTAAGACTTCTTGTGATTCTTTATTCAATTGCTCTTCCATCGATTATACAACCTTGTTCTGATAAAAATGTTTACAATTCTCGCAATGACCTACAAGCTTTTTCCATATCTTTTTCCCAAACGCTCCGCTTGGTATTAAAAAATCCGGTAGTCGTTTGAAAGAAATTGTCCTTTCCTTGATAGAAATCCATCACATAGAACATTTGTTTCTCATTTAACCATGCTGTCAATTTTATTTCCCGAACCAATAAGCTCTGGTCATTTAAAAAGGTAGTATCAAGTACTATCAAAGGTTCTTTCAGTACGGAAGTAAGTTGCTTTACGGTAGTATCGCAATATGTCTTAAATGCTAAAGAATCTTTTCCTTTATCCGCCATTGCAGCTATGAAGAATATGTCCCGATAGTCATTTTTCACTTGTAGAAGTGCCGAAGGGTGAATGCCATGCGCTTTTTGAAGATACGGAGGATACTCTACCGAGAAGTCATTGACAAAGCTTTGCTTCTTATAGGACTCGGCGTACTTGCAAGCCGCAAAAGTAATCATGGATAAGAGGAGGTAGATGAACTTAGTTTGCTTCATTGGTAAAATTTCGGTGTAAAGGTAATGCTGATTTGTATGAAATACACACAAATTTTCTTAAGAAATCATTGTGATTGGTTTGATTTAAGGGTTCTTAAGATAAAAAATGCTAACGGGGAACAATTTTTGACTTAATTTAGTCGTGAAATTTTTAACTGTGAGAAAGTTTTTATGCATACTGTTCGGTTTGATGTGTTGGCATCTGCAAGCAGCTACCTTATTTATTCCTATGGATGAAACACAAACGGATCATCTAAAGGCATATGGAATTGCTTTTTGGACTTTGGAGCAAGGTGGCACCTGTGACTGGCTATTGAATTACAAGGGTGGGAGTTTTGCCATCCCACACAATAAAGATGTAGAAAAGGAGTGTTTGGTACGTGGTGTGAAGTATCAGGTGATTACCGATGCGCAAATGGCACAAATCACTCAAGAAATTGCGCAGCCGGAAGTAAATATGGATATAATGCGTTTGGAAAAGGCGCCCAAGATTGCAGTTTATTCTCCTAAATCCAAACTCCCTTGGGACGATGCTGTGACATTGGTACTAACTTATGCAGAAATTCCTTATACCGTTATCTATGATGAAGAAATCATCAGAGGAGACCTTGCTCTTTACGATTGGCTGCATCTCCACCATGAAGATTTTACCGGGCAATATGGCAAATTCTATGGCAACTACCACAATGCGGAATGGTATATCAATGATGTTAAAAACAGCGAAGAATCGGCACAAAAGCTAGGATTTTCAAAAGTTTCTGAATTAAAAAGCGCCGTTACACAGAAAATCAGGGATTATGTGTTAGGAGGAGGGTTTATGTTTGCCATGTGTAGTGCCACAGATAGTTACGACATCTCCTTATCAGCCATCGGCGTCGATATTTGTACCAAGGAATTTGACCATGACGGCATCGATCCGAACGCACAGAATAAGTTGGATTATGACAACTGTTTTGCATTTGAGGATTTTAAGATAAGCATGAATCCTTATGAATATGAGTTTTCGAATATAGATGTCTCTGGACAAAGACCAGTTCAGGAAAGCATGGATTTCTTTTCATTGTTTGATTTTTCTGCAAAATGGGATCCTGTGCCAACGATGCTCACGCAAAACCATGAGAAAATCATCAAAGGCTTTATGGGACAAACAACGGCTTACAGGAAAGAAATCATTAAACCCAGCACACTCATCATGGGAGAGAACAAAAGCTTGGATGAAGCCAGATATATTCATGGCGAATACGGCAAGGGAACTTGGACATTCTACGGTGGTCACGACCCTGAGGATTATCGCCATTTGGTAGGCGACCCGCCAACAGAGTTGGAACTACACCCCAATTCTCCGGGATATAGGTTGATATTAAACAATGTACTTTTTCCGGCAGCTAAAAAGAAAGAAAAGAAGACATAAGATTCAGGTATATCCTCCAATGGTTATCACTGATTTTTTGAATACCTAATTAAGCTCCGGTAATAAATCCACAACTTTTCTTTTCTTTGTAAAAAATATTTCCATGCAATTTCAATCTACGCAGAATTATATTGCTACAGAAGAGCTTGCCGTTGCTGTCAACGCCGCCATCCTGCTAGAAAAGCCATTGGTTATAAAGGGAGAACCGGGTACAGGAAAAACCATGCTTGCTTTTGAAGTAGCAAAATCGTTGAATAAGAAAATGCTGACATGGTATATCAAAAGTACTACAACGGCACAGCAAGGACTATACGAATATGATGCTGTATCCCGGCTCAGGGACTCACAGTTTGGCGACAATAATGTTAAAGACATTGCCAATTATATCAAACCGGGCAAGCTTTGGCAAGCCTTTGATGATGATGAGCAAGTAGTTTTGCTAATAGATGAAATAGACAAAGCAGACATAGAGTTTCCGAACGACTTGCTCTTAGAACTCGACAAAATGGAGTTTTATGTTTACGAACTTCAAAAAACCATCAAGGCAAAAAAACGACCCATCGTAATTATCACTTCCAACAATGAAAAAGAATTACCGGATGCGTTCTTGCGCCGGTGTTTCTTTCATTACATCCGTTTTCCGGAAAAATCTACGATGCAGCAAATCATTGATGTGCATTATCCCGGATTAGATGAAAAGCTAATGGAAGATGCGATGAAAGTATTCTATGCGTTGCGGGAGGTGAATGGGTTAAAGAAAAAACCTTCCACCAGCGAGTTATTGGATTGGATTAAATTGCTAAAAATTGGCAAAATCAACGCCTTGGATGCGAATGAAGCTGATTTGCTAAAGAATATGCCTCCCTACTCCGGTGCATTGCTCAAAAATGAGCAAGATTATGAACTGCTCAACAGAATAAAGAAAACCTTCCAACAGAGGAGGTTCTATTGATAGTGAATAAGATGGTTGGAATTTGGCGATAGTTTTGTATGTTTAGCACAAACCAACACTTATTTATGAATTTAATTTGTTATAACAATATGATTAATAAATCAGTCTATTTATGTTCTCTTATTTTGGGTCGAAGATTAGTTTCTTCATTTACTTTTGTGCTACTTTGGGTGCGTTTGTAATAGATTGTTATAATAGATGAATATTGTATCACAAAGTTTCTCAAAGAAGGCACTAAGCACACTATGGTGACGGCATAAGAGCAAGAAATTCTGGATTTTTCCAATGAGTAATTTGGGTTTATTCTTCCTTTTTTGTTGATATATTATCAATCAATTTCAATTCAGTCTTAATATCATTAATGATTTCACTAATGTTTTTCCGTTCCCACTCATCTAATTCTTTTAATATTTTTTCCTTGTCGTAATTATGTTTTATTCCCCGCCAATCTTTTTCACGAATTACATGCAAAATTGCTTTATTATATAAAATCCGAGTCGTTTTATATTTTTCAGCTTTTTTTTCAATTACTTTTTGTTCCAAGTTATAAATAATAGAATTTTCTAGAACGTATTTCTTCAATTCTAATTCTTCCTTCTTTTTAATTGGTTCATTTCTTGGTGCAAACGATGGCATTGTATTTGTCCATTATTAGAATTCAAATTGTTCTTTTATTTATTGTACATGACATGTCACATTAGTAAAAATATGGTCAGGAGTTGATTTTTTCACACACAATCTTTAAAATGACCCCAAAGTACATCTCCTTTTTTGGGGTAGCATTCTACTGCTACCGGAATATTTTTTACCGGGTGTACAAATTCTAGTAGATAGGAATGTAAGCTAATATTTGCTTCAGGGTTTGTTCTGCCAAATCCATATTTTAAATCTCCTTTTATCGGGCAGCCGATTGCCGACAATTGGGAGCGAATTTGGTGGTGTCTTCCGGTTTTAAGCCGAATTTTCAATAAATAATAATGATCGCTTTGCCCCATCAGTTGATATTCTAATTCTGCCCGCTTGGATTTTGGTATTTCTGTCTTGAAAGCCTTTGTTACATTCTTCTCATGATTTTTTACCAAATAATGTACCAAAGTACCCTTTCCCTCCGGAGGTGCATTCTTGACAATGGCAAGATAGAACTTTTTGGTCTCGCGATTGCGGAACAATTCATTCATGCGCTCTAAAGCCTTGCTCGTTCTTGCAAAGACGATAACTCCAGACACAGGTCTGTCTAAACGATGTACGCATCCCAAAAACACTGCTCCCGGTTTATTGTATTTTATTTTTACGTACTCCTTGACAATATCCAATAAACTCTTATCACCTGTAACATCTGAAATAGTCAAAATGCCATATGGTTTATTAACGATAATCAGGTGATTGTCTTCATATAAAATATCTATATCCGGTAACTGCATGAAACAAAGGTAATGTCCTTTTTTATTTTTTTAAAATTAGGTGAGTATCTATTAGGTAAATGGTTTAAATAATGCTAATTTTAAAGATAGAATATCATTGTTGTCTGATAAAAAGGTGCGTGGGCATGACAAAAATCGGCGGCGAGCGTGGGTTGTTGAGGCGTGGAGCGTTATTTTTGTCTTGATTTTTTTTGGTTACTTTTTTGTATCAAGACAAAAAAGTGACAAACATATGGCTTGAAAATCAAATAGTTATAATTAGTAGTTACTTATTAATCAATGCTAATAATTTTTGTTCTTTACATTTTTTACCATATTTATATATTATCGATAAATATTAATAATAAAAGTATTGAATGATACCTGTTTTTAAAATCGTCAATCCATAATCACAAATACGATTGATAATCAATCGATTAATAAATTAAATAATATTGAAAATATTTTAATCGGATAATCGTGATAGAATATCTAATTTTTTTACTTAATCTTGAATATGAGAAAATTTTTAAAATACTTTTTGCTAACGACCTTCCTCTTGGTAGTAGTTATTTTCATAGCTTCTATCATTTTATTAAAACCCGATTTTCCTAGCGAGGAGGTTATTGAAAAATATAAAACGCCAACATCCCATTTTATTGAAATGGATGGAATGAAGGTGCATTACATTTTGGAAGGCAGTGGTGAACAGGCCGTCGTTCTCATTCATGGAACCGGATCTTGCTTTAAAACTTGGGATGCGTGGAAAGACTCGCTTAAAAATGACTATACCGTTCTAATTCCAGATATGCCCGGTTTTGGGCTTACCGGACCCCAACCCGAAGGGAATTATTCTATCAACTATTTTACTTCTTTTATTAAGAGATTGACGGACACCTTAGGCATAGACTCCATTTACCTTGCCGGAAATAGCCTTGGTGGTGAGATTGCATGGAGATTTGCGGAAAGATATCCTATGTCTGTTTCTAAACTGCTGTTGGCAGATCCTGCTGGCGCTGTTATAGATAGGAAGAAAGGAAATGAGGCTTTAGTATTTAAAATTGCTGCCAATCCATTTTTGGCAAGAAATATGCAAAAATTTGATAGCAAAATGATGGTTAAAAGAACCTTGAAGGACGTATATGGTGATGATGCGAAGGTGACACCACAGCAGTTATCCATGTATTACGACATGTCAATGCGGGCAGGAAATAGGAAAGCCTTTGTTGACAGAATGCAAATGAAAGGGCAGGAAAAAGGCGATGCCACTAAAGTTAAAGCCACAACATTGATTCTTTGGGGCGATAAAGATATCCTCATTCCAATAGAAGAAATGGAATACTTCAAAAAGATTCCGAATGCTAAAACAAAAGTTTATATTGGCGTCGGGCATTCTCCGCAAGAAGAAATTCCGGCGGAAAGTGCACATGATGCATTGCAATTTTTTAAAAACTAATTTGCTTAATTTTTATTTTTTCATCTTTGTAAAAATAAAAGTATGAAATTCTTAACAACATGGCTACTATTATCGCTTCCAATATTTGGCTTCGCCCAGCAAATCTCCGTTATTCCTAATTGGAAAATTGGCGATAAAAGGGATCTGAAAATTATGACAACGCTTCCCAGAGATGAGGAAGTGGCTACAGAAGTTGCAGAAATCATGGATGATTCTGAACCAGCACCTGCTAAAATACCCGAAGAAATAATCATCGATACACTGTATTTTGAGGCCACCATGCAGGTCATAGACAAAACCAAACAAGGCTATACCATCAGTTTTGCCTATACAGACTTCCACGTTGACAGTACCCATATGGACGATTATACCTTACAAAGTATGCGTGTTTTCAATGCCTTAGAAAAAGCGGGAGCCGTAGTATATGAAACCGATGAAAGTGGCAAGTTCTTAGACTATATGGAGGCAGATGCTCTGGAACAAGCTGGAAAAAGAATCGGCGATTATTTAGGTATTGTTTATGAACCACAGGAAGATTATAATGAAGATATAGAAGAAAATACAGATACGGCTACTTATGAAGACTGGGAAGGTGGAACTGATATAATGATTGATTCTATTTCAACTGTTTCAACAGAAGTTGAAGAGGTGTATGAAGAAGATTCCTTCTTTGAAAATATGGACAGTTGGGCATATAATTTCTTAATTTCCAGCTTTTTAGAAACAAGTTTTACGCAACGACTGAGCAAAATACACGGAACATTTGGTGAAACCTATGAAGTTGGTGTAGAAAAAGCTGTTGACAACCTAAGTTTATTGGAGATGGAAGAGCTGAAAGGCCTGGAATCTGGGATGTTTGATATTACCGGAACAGAAATACTAACTGATGAGTCCGCTGTTTTTCGTTACAAAGTAGATGCAGATTTACAAATAAATGATTTCTTCAAAAAAATGATGGAAGCCTTGTCTGCATTAGAAGAGGACGGCGATAAAAAGAAGAAAAAGAAAAAATCTGCTGAAGAAAAAGAACAGGAGAAACTCATGCAAAACTTTAGGATGGACTTCTCTGTACTTGGAGATGTCAAATTAGAGAAAGATACTTTTTGGCCTACCAACTTTCTCTTGAGCTTTACCGTAAACATGAACATACCTGGAGAAGGAGAAGTGAATATGAATATCTTAGAAAACATAACTTTCACCAAATAAATATGTTTCTCGATTTCTTCCTGCTGCTAAAGAAAGAAGGCTTACCGGTAAGCATCAAAGAATATTTAGACTTATTGGAAGCCTTAGATAAAAAAGTTATTGCTTATTCATTAGATGAGTTTTATTATCTCTGCAAAACGGTATTGAATAAAAATGAAGTCTATTTAGATCGATTTGATATTTTATTTGGGCAATATTTTAAGGGCGCTTCTTTTATTGACGAAATAGATATTTCCGGCATACCTAAGGAGTGGTTAGAAAAGGAAATAGACCGCATTTTTTCAGCGGAGGAGAAGGCACTTATTGAAAAACTGGGGGGTATAGATGCGCTGATGAAAAGATTTGAGGAGCTATTGAATCAGCAAAAAGAAAAACATCAGGGTGGAAATACCTGGATAGGCACCGGAGGCACCTCACCGTTTGGACATGGCGGCTACAATCCTGAAGGATTCAGGGTGGGAGGAAGTGGTGGGCAGATGAGTGCCGTAAAAGTATGGGAGAAACGGGAATTTAGAAATTATGCTTCAGATGTTGAACTCAATACAAGAAATATAAAGATGGCGATGAAGCGCCTGCGGATACTCACCAGAGAGGGACTGGAAGAAGAATTGGATTTAGACGGCACTATCGACAAAACGTGCAGAAATGCGGGGTTTCTTGACATCGAAATGCAGGCAAGCAAAAAGAATCGCGTGAAGGTGATTTTGTTAATGGATAGTGGCGGCTCTATGGATCCAAATATTGAGTTGGTATCACAATTGTTTTCAGCGGCGCGTTCTGAGTTTAAGCACTTGGAATATTACTATTTCCACAACTGCATTTATGAATCGTTGTGGAAAGACAATCAATTGCGCTGGTCTGATAGGATACCTACATTTGAGGTATTACATAAATACAACAACGATTATCGCGTGATAATTGTCGGTGATGCCACCATGTCGCCACATGAAATTATTAGCGCTGGCGGTTCTGTAGAGCATTATAATGATGAATCCGGCGCCACTTGGCTACAACGAATCAAGGATCATTTCCCCTATCTTGTCTGGTTGAATCCTACCAATGAATATTACTGGAAGAATATATATTCCTTGAATTGGCTAAAGGATTTTTTTGGCGGCAATATGTTCCCGATGACATTAGATGGACTGTCCAACGCTATGAATACGTTGAAAGGCAAGAAATTGCGTGCCTAAACTTTGGACACAGTAAATTCGTAATATTCCATAACCGGATTATGCAATAGTTTCTTACATGCTTCTTCCACTTTCGCTATTGCATCGGTTTCTTCGGAAGCCTCTATTTCTAGCGTGATTCTTTTCCCAATTCTTACTTTAGACGCATTAAATCCCAGATTGGCAAGTCCATGTTCAACAGCTTTTCCTTGTGGATCCAATAATTCTTTTAAGGGCATTACATTAATCTCGGCGATAAACATGGTAAAAATTTTGCACAAAAATAGCGTTTACAGTGCAAAATCACAATTTATTTTCATTGTCGTCCGGTAAAAATAAAAAGGTGCGTTGGCCTGACAAAAATCGGCGGCGAGCGTGGGTTGTTGAGGCGTGGAGCGTTATTTTTGTCTTGATTTTTTTTGGTTACTTTTTTGTATCAAGACAAAAAAGTGACAAACATTTAGCATGAAAATCAAATAGTTACAATAAGTACTTACTGATTAATTAATGCTAATAATTTATATCTCTCACTGTATTTATCAATCATTGACAAATCTTAATGTTTATAGTAAAATTATTGTATGATACCAGCTTGCTTTTTAAAATTGTCAATTCTTTATTGTAAATGTAATTGACAATCAATTAATTAAGAATTGAAACAATGATGAAAATAATTTTATCGGACAATAGTGATTTATTTTATAGTATCTAAGAATATTTCGCTAACAAATATACGGCCAATAAATATGACAAAAATGTATTATCCTGTGCATTTACTGACTTGCGGCCATTTCTTTCAGTTTAGCGATCACCAAATCTGGAACATAGATAAACTTATCTTCAGAAATATTTTGTCGTAGAATAGCATCGTAGACTTCTCTTGATAAGACTACGGGTAGGTAGTTTTCCATGATTCTTTTTCTAGATTCGCATTCAATTTGCTCTTCAAATAAATCATAACCAACGGTAATTGTATCCACCACTTTGTCTCCTCCTTCGTATCCAAATGCTTCGAGTCTTGAATAAAAGCGTTTCTTATACACTTGACTTCCTTTAATGGAAGAGCGAAACAAGAATCTATGATTGGGATATCTTTTCATGAGTTCTTCAGAAACTAGATCTGAAGGATCTAAAACAACGATGTTGGAGAAACGCTTTTGTATAGTTTCTAAAGAAACAAATTCCAATGTATATTCAAGTGCATTCACCCTACTCTCTGTTTGAATTTTAGATTTCTGCTCTTTATCTCCAAGGATGATGATTCTATTTTCCTTCCAACCATTCATTCTTTCAATATCCCTAATTGCGGTAATCAATACTTCCAATTTTTCCGGAGAAATATCATAATCCTCTTTTCCCGGAAGATATAAGTGCAAGTCTGTTACTGGAAAAAAGATGATTTCTCCCGAAGTATTGGCATTGGCTATTTCTAAAATTCCTTTCAAGGCGCTAAAAGGAGCATTCATCTCAAATCTATTCCAAACATCCGTATAAAAGGGCTTTGTCGTGGAAATGGTAATCAATTCACCTGAAGCCGCATTTAAGGCAAATTGCTGTGCGATAAAATCGCCGTTTCCGGTAAACAAAATGCTATGTCCCTGTTTTAGCTGAAAAGAAAACTCCCCTTTTTCTATCTGTTCTTTTACGGTGGAACGCGCCGCCATAACCTTATCTCTCCAGGTTTTATTACGTATATATTCCCAAACTTTTTGCAACCCAAGAATACCAAAGGAATGTAAAACTATGTTTGGAATATGATAGATGATATTTTTTTTACCTACCGGGTCGGTAAAAATCTCCCATAAATAATCAACACCTGCCAACGTACTATCAGATAAATTAGTCCAATTGGGAAGTGATAGCACGATAGATTCATAAAATGTTGGAAAAGCAGCGATAGTAAATCCCAAAACCAATGCCATTGGAACAGTAACCAAAGTTAGTCTCTTGATGAAATTTTCTTCCGGTGTTAAGATATCAAACGACAGCAGTTGCTCTACCTCATCGGGGCTGATATCTACTCCATTGAACACTTTATTTGCTATAGCTGTTAAAACTTTCCTCTGTGACATCCCTTGCATTAAATCATTTTAAAAAACTCATAAACAAATTTAACAAATGCGCATCATATATTTATATTTTTTCATGTATTCTAATTCGGGAATAAATTATTGATGATAAAATCTACTATAAATAAAAAATTATAGGGCATAAAGTGCGTGTGATATGGCAATTTTTTGTATGCCATTTACTTTATATTAATTATTGAAAACACCTTATAAATCCTTTTAATTATTTACTTTTGACAAAACATTTCTATGAATATTGGAATTGTCTGTTACCCGACATTTGGCGGCAGTGGTGTAGTTGCCACAGAATTAGGGAAAGCGCTTGCCGACAAAGGTTATCAGGTACATTTTATCACCTACAAGCAACCTGCCAGATTAGATTCGTTCCATCAGAATATCTTTTATCATGAGGTGCGTTTATCGGATTATCCCCTATTTGAGTACGCACCATATGAAACGGCATTGGCAAGTAAATTAGTAGATGTGGCTTTAAATGCTCCTTTGGACATCATCCATGTTCACTATGCCATCCCACATGCATCGGCGGCATTTATGGCACAACAGATTTTAAAAACACAGGGAAAGGTACTGCCATTTGTTACAACACTACATGGCACCGATATTACCCTTGTTGGCAAAGACCCAACCTATGAGCCGGTGGTAACTTTTTCTATCAATCAGTCGAATGGAGTGACAGCCGTATCTGAAAGTCTGAAAAACGATACCTTGAAATTATTTAAAATTCAACAAGAAATCGAAGTAATCCCAAATTTTATTGATTTCAAGCGTTTTTCAAAGATCAATAAATCGCATTTCAAGAAAGCAATAGCACCCAATGATGAGAAGATTCTGGTGCATACTTCCAATTTCAGAAAAGTAAAAAGAATTGAAGATGTCATCCAAACATTTAAGTTGATACGGAAAGAACTTCCGGTAAAATTGCTCATGATTGGCGATGGTCCCGAGCGACAGAGTGCCGAAGTGCTGAGTCGGCAACTAAAAGTAGCTGAGGATATACGTTTTCTGGGAAAGCAAGAGGCCATAGAAGAACTCTTAGCGGTTTCCGATTTATTTCTAATGCCTTCAGAAAGTGAAAGCTTTGGTCTCGCAGCACTCGAAGCGATGGCCTGCGAAGTACCCGTTATTTCTTCTGATGCCGGAGGTATTCCTGAAGTAAACATCGACAACAAAACAGGATTTGTTCTTCCCGTAGGAGACGTTAAGGGTATGGCAAAGCGCGCCATTGAACTGTTAAGTGATAGTGGGATGCTATCGGATTTCAGAGAAAATGCTTATCAACAAGCGAGGAAGTTTTCTTTACAAAAAATCCTGCCACAATACGAGCGTTTTTATCGCAAGATATTGAAGAATTGCAAAGATTGTAATTAGATGCTAGAACAAGAACGTATAAAAAATAAGCAGAAAATTGCCATACAGCTCATCGCCCTTTTTGTGGGCATTGTATTGTTGGTAGCGAAATTCTTTGCATATTTGGTAACAAACTCCAATTCTATCCTCACTGATGCGCTAGAAAGCATCATCAATGTTGTCGCAGGTGGATTTGGGTTATACTCACTCATCATCGCCTCCAAACCCAAAGATGAAGATCATCCTTACGGACATGGAAAAATCGAGTTTATTTCTGCCAGTATTGAAGGCTCACTTATTTGTTTTGCAGGATTTACGATCGTGTTTAAATCGATCTTTAACATGTTCGTTCCTTCAAAAATCGAGCAACTGGACATAGGTATCATTATCATTTCTATTAGTGGTATTATAAATTTTATGATTGGTTTTCTTGCCGAACGCAGAGGAAGAAAAACCGACTCACTCACCCTTGTTGCCAGTGGCAAACACTTAAAAACAGATGCATATACCACTATCGGCATTCTTGTAGGGTTGATATTAATAAAAATTACCAATATTGGCTTTCTCGACAATATTGTGGCGGCACTTGCCGGTGCTTGGATTATCTATAATGGCATCCTGATTCTTAAAGAATCTGTTGCCGGCATCATGGATGAAGCGGATTTTGACCTGCTTAATAAGATTATCGAAACGCTGAATCAGCAACGCGCCTCCAATTGGATAGATGTCCACAACATGAGAACCATTAAGTATGGCGACAAGCTTCATGTAGATTGCCACGCCACACTACCCTATTATTTTACTATCGAGGAAGCGCATGAAGAAATAGAAAAGATAGAAGCATGCATCACGAATGTCTTGGAAAATAGTCTGGAATCATTTATTCATGTAGATGCATGTATGCCTGAATTTTCGTGTAAAATCTGTCAAAAGACAGACTGCATAAAAAGACGATTTCCGATGAAAGAAAAGCTTACTTGGACTTTGGAAAATGTAGTGCAAAACAAAAAGCACGGAAAATGACAACAGATTTTATTAAAAGTGGTCTTAAAATTTTGCTCTTTTAATAAGGAATAAGCATACGGAAAACAAGACACTTCCCCATAATAATAGTCGGATGGACATAGTCATCCTTTCACTTTTTGGTGTTTCTGATTTTATTAAATCTGTCTGAACAAAGTAATCATTGCCTTCGCATAAGTTGACAAAGAATCTATTATAACTAGCCGTATCGCTGGCACATGGCCCATTGATATCTTTCCTGACTTGTCCCCTTAGAGATTAGTGCGGTTTGATGCTATTGATTTTCATCATGTTATGTAATTTTAGTGCTAAATTTACCGCACTAAGGGTAGTTTTATATGAAAATTAGAGTTGTC
>JAIBAX010000077.1 GCA_019694955.1 Chitinophagales bacterium
AAATTATAAATTATCCACGCTAAATATTTATTGGTTAAGATTTACTCTTGATAGCAATAAACGCTCTCCTTTTTCAGTTTCAGAGAGTAAAATCAGGTATTTATCCAATTGCGTAAAATAATTCGAAGGAAATAGGTAATAATTTTTCTTCTCACCGTCGCCAAGGACTTTAAATTCACCAGAAAATCCTTTTTCTAAGTCCAAAGTTCCGTACTGAAACGTATATAACGGCGACCAAGATTCAGTTACCGTTGTATTAAAAAACCCATAATCAACATCTGAGGCATCATGGATTGCTCTACAAGTGTGTAAAAACCAATAAACTTGTTTACCATCAGGAGATTCAAAGATATTACCTTCTGCGGGAAACATATCCGCTGTTAAAGGAGACTTATTAAAAAATCCATCGGTATCTTTTTGATCTAATTGTACGCCATAATTATGTTTTAAATGGCCACCCATATCAAACTGGAATAAATAAGTTCCACGGTAAAGTCTTGAGCCATCGTTGGCACTGTTACCAATAACTGATTTAGCAATCTTATAATCTTGACCATTAATAAGGATGTCTCCATTCTTGGCGAGGTAGATATTGTAGGTTCTAAATCGCTTACCGTCAAAATCTAAGGCTTTCTTTTGTCCGACAGGCGTAACCGATTTCGCATTAAAATCGGCAATAGGTGTTTCGGTGGCAAAAATGGCACTTCCGTTAACAAGTTTTGCTATTGTAAAACCTGTAAATTTTAATTCATCTAACATCATATCTATATCTTCTTGAGTTGTCCCCATGTCTTGATTACCAGAAAAAGTATTGGCCATAGTTTTAAATCCACCAAACATTCCGCCACCACCATTATTGTTATTCTCTGCTTTTTCTTCAGCATCTGCGGAAGTGGTTGCTACCAAACCAGTTTTATACACCTGATTAATATATTTTTCTCCCACATCCTTAGTTATGGATGGCCCATATAAATAAACACCACCTTCTTTCTCATAAGCTTGTAATACTCTCCACCCATTTGAGGGAGCGATAAAACTATACCTTTCCTTTATCTTTCCTTCCGGGCTTACACGTACGAAGGTATATTGGTTTGTTTTTGGAGATAATTTAGCTCCTTTTACGGTTGACCCACCCATTGGTGCAAAAATAGTTACCCAATCTCTTGGATTTTCATCGTTGGTTAATGCTTCTTCATCTTGTAGTGGTTCAGAGAAAATAATTTGTTGTGGGTTGTCAAAATCAATCTTCTCAATAACTGTAATATTTACATCCTTATCACACTTTATCAGTTCGTAATGCATTGTAGATCCTACAAAATCATTCTTTGCTTGTTGCACTCCTGCAAAGACCAAAACATTTTCGTCTCTTTCAACCTCATAAGCACCGCCTCTAAATATATATTTTTCACCACTTTCACCTGTCGGCTTTACTTTTTCTAAGGATTTTATAGATTTATTATATCGTCCATACCACCAACTATATTTGTAGGTTATCAACTTCTTTCGAAATACTAACTTACTACCAAGTGTAGTTGATGCCGTTAAAGAATATTTACTATACTCATCACCACGAAAGTTAAACCATTTGTATCGTGTCCGAACCAACTCAATTTCTTCTTCGGTTTTCTTTTCATTTATTAGATTTAAATCCTTGTCGAAAGTGTATGTTTCTAAAATTACTTTCTTAGCTGAAGAAGGAAGTACATATATCATGTCAAACTGCTGATTATCAGCATGATTCTCAATACCACCTAAATATCCTTTTTTTGCCTTCCGAGAAATCTCATGAACTTTCTCTAAAACTTCTAATTGCGTAAATGCAAAGAGGGCAAAAATTAATGAAGCAGAAACAATGACCTTGTAACTAAAAAATCTATTTTTCATACGAATTCTTTTTACAAAATTAATAAAATATTATAATATAAAATCATATATAATTAATTACAAAACCTCCTCACAAATATTCTCTATTTTACTAAATAATTCCTTATCACTGCTCAAAAATAAAACATGATATTGTCATTAATTTTAGATCCGGAGTTTATCCTTCCTCTGTTAAATTATGAATGATAATTTTATAAAAATGTCCATCTTTTGAAGCATGAATACTTTCCTCTTCTCCAAGAATGGCGATGGTATCTGTAAGTTCTTTTGCTAAAAATCGCTTCTTTATTCTTTCTCCAGTACTAAACAAGAAAATGTATTAATCGTTAAAGATGAAGAAAATTCTTCTACCTCTATGTATTTAAAGATAATCTTATAATTATGTCCTTCTTTTGTTTGTAGTGTAATTTGCTTTGGTTCACCTAGTGTGAAACGATTATAACTTGGCTTTCTCTCTTTCATCACAGAGGCAACATATGCAGTTAAATCATAGCTGAACTTATACTCACCATTGACCATATAACTAAACTTATTATTACCCAAGGAAAAGTATGTTGAATGATTATCTTCTTCTACGACATCGCTATCGGCATGAAGGTTCATTTCTGGAAATATTCTGGTATATCCCTCAATATCATAGCTAAGTGGCTTTGCATAGTCGATGGTGTAAATGTCATGTTGTTGCTCCTGTATCCGAGGGTTACTCCACTCTATGGGTATTTTATCATAGAGTGCAGCGAAATAATCTGCCTCTTTGACAGGTTCGCATTTTTTTTCGAAGTACCCTAATAAGAAATGCTTCTCCTGATGTTCATCCATATAATCTATGATGCTCTCCAAACTTTGTACTTCTGTATCTTTAAGATGCTTTTTCTTTGCATTGCAATCAATTTTTCCATCTTTGATGATGTCATTCTTTTCAAGGATTGCCGTAAATCTATTGGTTTGATTATATGTGGAAACATGGAACATGCTCCAATATCCGGTAGTTGAAAGGAGGCAAAGTAGCAACAAGGAAAATG
The DNA here is from genome assembly GCA_019694955.1 of Chitinophagales bacterium. GTDB lineage: Bacteria > Bacteroidota > Bacteroidia > Chitinophagales > JADIYW01 > JADIYW01. The sequence goes on from JAIBAX010000077.1 coordinate 2,907, forward strand.
GAATATAGAAGATATTTTTCCTTTTGGAGAGGATAAAATAAAGGGATAGTGAAAGCAACCAAATGGCCAGCACAAATCCAATATATCTCCATTCAGTAAATCCATAGGCTTTTATTCTGGTGATGATAGAAACAAACAATAATGCTATCAGAGGAAGTAAGGCAATAAAATAGGCACGAAAGTATGTTTTAATCCAAAGATGGTTTTCGTCATTTCTGAGTGGATAGATTAGCAGCAAGGCTAATATCCCGAAGACAGAAAAAACAAGTATCAAATTGCTCACCCATCCAATAGGAAGGTGTCCCTGAAGGATGATTTTTCCCCCATACATATATAAAATTACTAAGTAAATAATTACCAACGGTATCAATATGAATTGGGCAAAAATGCGCAATCCTTTCGGGTACTCAGTTTTACTTTGTAATGTATTAATGTCTTCAGGAATTCCTGCAAAGAAATAAAAGGTATTGAAAATTCCCGCCAGTGTTGCAAAGAGATAAAAGAATATCTTATCATCAAATTTAACGTCAAAAAGTGCCTGAACAGAAAGTATGGCACCTGCTAACCCGGCAAACAAGACCATTGCGAAGAAGGCGCTGTTTACAAATCTCAGGAATAGCAACTTATTATACTGCCAAAAACCATTTATTTCTTCTTTTCGCTGGAAGGCACTGATGGCTACCAAAAGGTGTGCCCCTATCAACCAGAGGAAATATCTAAACAGAGAAATTACTGTTTTAAATTTATTGCTCCATTCAAATGTAAGATATGCCGCCAATAAGGTCAATATTGCGCCTAGAATGAATAACCCTTTCTTCTTTCCTACAATGTTGTTTTTTTCTATATAAATATGCGTAGCAAAGAATAAAGGTAACCCCATAACACATGTACCTATAGCTTTCATCCAAGGCGTGAGGGCTTCTTCTTCAGGCTCTAGGTTGACTAGTTCTATCACCAATATTGTTCCGATGACGGCACATATTGCTGCCAAAGGAAATCTGGTGATGGCTCTTTTGGTTTCTTCAAACACTTCTTGAAAAGATGGAAATTTCATATTGTCGTATTACAACATCAAATATCCATAATATTTCCGAGAATATCTCGAAAGCCGACTACCGTATAATAAGTAATTTATCTGAGTTTACAACTACATCATCAACTTTCAACATATATAAGTAGGTGCCATCTATAAAGTGTGATACATCCACATCAAAGGAAGAATGCGTAGCAGATATGGGATTTGTCCAAAGTTTTGTTCCCATCATATCGTAAATTTCCAGCGTCATATTTTCAGCATCCCCGCCTTCAATCTGAAAGGTAACTTTTTCTTGGGCAGGATTCGGATAAGCTTTTATGGTATATCGAAAATGTGGTGGTAGAACCACTGTATCTAATACGATGATTTTCTTTAATGAAATATTAAAGCATGTATCGCTACTACAAATGTTGCCTTCCGGTGTTGTTAATTGTATATGCAAACACACAGTAGCGGGGCATTTTTTCCACAATGGTAAGAATGGGCATGAATTATAAATATGCGTGGCGGTTGATGAACTTGTAACAAGGGTATTCAATGCTCCAGATGTAGGATCGCCGAATGTCCATGTATATTGTACAGATGCCGGGGGTGCTGTTGGATTTAATACGGGTGTAGCAGTAAAATTATATTGTACTTTGTTGCCAGGCAAAAATTGATATGTATACGTGTAACCTGATTGGATGGAACAAATGGATTCTGGTATAATAATGTCTAGGCAAAACATCTCACAACAAGAAATGCCACAATTGTTTTTGGCAAATACATATAGGCAAACGTGATATGTACCGGGAGCGCTAAAATTATGAACCGGATTTTGTAATGCTGATATGTTATTCGTTCCGCTTGCCGGGTCACCAAAATTCCATGACCAACCTAAAATGGTTGTTCCAGTGCCAGCAGTTGTTGTATTAGCAAATTGTCCGGTTTGTGTATTATATGTAAAACCTACCGTTTGAATATCGCAAGGCTTACAACAACACTCCTCTGGCTTTACAAAACTTGTTACAAAGGTTTGGTCATTGTGTTCACAATCTGAATAGGAGATGCTCAACTCGTGTTTTCCAAAAATATATCTATACTAATAAGGTAATTTCTATTCATTACAAAAATAATGATATTGAATTTATCAAAATGATGTATAAAATCATCCAACCTAAAACAGAGAAGAGCTATTTTAAAAAATTAATTCATGAACTAAACCAAAAGGCTCAAATTGCTGAATACGACTGGATTAAAGCGCTGCTAGATAAGAAAATCACTTAACCCTTCCATATGAGTATGATGCGTTCTAAAAAAAAACACCTGACAGGTTCTGGAAACCTGTCAGGTGTGTATATCTATCTGTTTGTATTCTTCTCTGCTTAGAACGGACAGTCTTTACATGGGTCGATTTGGATGTCGAATCTTTGAATCGACTTCTTGTCGATGTTCGTACCCACTACCCTGAACTCTGTTCTTCTGTTCTGTTGGTGCTCTTCTTCGGTACA
>JAIBAX010000078.1 GCA_019694955.1 Chitinophagales bacterium
GAAAACACAAGAGTAGAAGCCGGTAGCATCTATGCCGGCGTGCCTGCGAAAAAGGTAAAACAAGTTTCTGAAGAAGTGTTTAAAGACCAAAACGAGCGAATTGCTAATAATTATTTGAAGTATTCGGGGTGGTTTAAGTAGGAAATGATTTATGAAGAAAGCTATTTGAAACAATGAAAAAGGGTTTCCGTTGCAAAAGACATTACTGTTTATGCCCTAACAACTGGAATACGCCCTTAGCTTCTTGTATAAACATAGATTTTGCCTTGAAATCAATTATTTTTTTTAATTTGCTACTACTTACTCTTAAATCTGAAGCCATTGTATGGTCTTCTTCATTAATGCTAATTTGTAGATTTACATCTAATGCTTCTTGTGCTGCCTGTTTTACAAAATTTGCTATTTCAAGCGTGGAGAAACTTTGTTCTCCGCTTAAATTAAAGATATCGTTGGGTGCAGTTGGCAGTCTGCATATTTTTTCCAAAACCTCACATACTGTACCCATCCAAATAAAATCACGGGAAGCTCTACCATTTCCTTTTAAGACAATTTGATGTTGCTCAATGGCCATTCTTGCTAAATCATTCAATATCAGATACCATTTAGAGGACTTTTTATCAATCGGACAACCGTAGCTATTTGTAAGCCTTATAATTGTATATGGTAATTTATCTGTGTAATGAAACTGTTTTACATAATATTCCGCAAACAGGTGAGTTGTTGCATAATCGTGTCTTGACAATGTAGGACTTTCTTCTGTGATCAACCCTTCTGAGGCGCCATAGACATGAAAGGTGGATAAGTATACAAAATTTTTAAGATGCGATTTATCTATTGCTGCTAAGATGTTACGTGTTCCTTTAGTATTGACTTCAAGGGCAAGATTGGCGTAATTATCAACAAACATATCATTCATACTAGCAGCATGAATAACATAATCAAAACTAATATTATTAATTTTTTCTTTACATTCTTCGGGATTTGTAATATCGCAACTAATCAGGGTAAAATTATGCTGTGTCAAAATATCATGTTTGTTTTTAGACAAAACATAGACGTCGTATTCTAATTCACAGAAATATTTTGTAAGCCATGAGCCGAGGTTTCCAAAACCACCTGTGATTAATATCTTTTTTGATTGATTTTGCATATATCGGATATTATCTATCTTTTATTTTCCAGGAATAGGGAATATCATTTTCATGAGGGTCGCATCTGTGAATTTCATGAGGGTCGTGTGGTATGTCTGTAAAATTTATTACAAGAGCTTCTTCTGCGCCCAACCCCATAAATCCATTCCAGACACCGGGAGGTACTGTTACCTGAACATAATTATGCTCTCCAAGATAAACTTCTTGAATAAGTCCAAATGTTTTGGAATTTTTTCTGGCATCGTAAAGTGCAAATTTTATCATACCCTTTACAACCACATAGTTGAGTGTCATTTTGTCGTGCAAATGCCACCCTTTTACTATACCCGGATAAACTGTTGAAATATAGACTTCTCCGAATTGTGAATAGTTATCATCTTGCGATTTCATAATGTGCATTATACGTCCTCGATCATCGCAAATAATTTTTTTTTGTGTAATTATTACACCTTCAATAGTTTTTAACATAGAGTATTCTTTTAAATTGTCCATACTGCGTTATTAGCAACAGCATCTTGAATGTAAGTATTTAAATCTAACAAACTTCTGTTTGTCAGATTGTTGGAATTAATTTCATAATAATCTTTATACCAATTCGTGGTATGTAATATTGTTTGTTCAAAATTCCAAACTGGCTTCCATTTTAAAAAATGCTCGGCTTTTGAACAATCCAATTTTAGCAGATTTGCTTCATGCAGACTACTTTGATTTTCAGCAACATCAAACTTTACTTTTTCCCAACTTTTGGAAATTGATTCTGACAAAGTTAATACTGTCTTTGTGGCCTCTGTATTGGGTCCGAAATTCCAGGCGTCTGCAACGGAAGCATTGCCCTGTAACAAGTGTTGGCCTAATAATAAATAGCCAGAAAGAGGTTCCAAAACATGTTGCCAAGGTCTTGTTGCGTCAGGATTTCTAATGATGGCATTTTTGCCTGATCCAGCAGCCCTGAAAATATCGGGTACTAATCTATCGGCAGCCCAATCGCCTCCGCCGATGACATTTCCTGCTCGTGCACTTGCAAGCAACTTGTCAGTGTGTTGAAAATAAGAATTTCTGTAACAAGATGTTACCAACTCTGCACAACCTTTTGATGCGCTATATGGGTCGTATCCGCCCATTGGGTCATTTTCTCTGTATCCAAAAATCCATTCTTTGTTTTCGTATGCCTTGTCGCTTGTAATATTTACAAATGCTTTTACCGTCGGACTTTTCAATGTAGCGTGCAGCATATTGACAGTGCCTATCACATTGGTTGTGAAAGTTTCTATATCATACTCATAAGAATATCTAACAAGTGCTTGTGCCGCGAGATGAAAAACAATATCCGGCTGATACTTATTTATAGCATCTTCTATGCATTCCTGCGAACGTATATCACCTACTACGGAGACAATAGGTAAATCAAGATATTCCCAATGAGAAGGCTGAGTGGGTATATCCTTTGAGAGTCCAATCACTTTTGCGCCCAGATAATGCAACCACAATGCCAGCCATGAGCCTTTAAAACCAGTATGTCCCGTAAGCAAAACAATCTTATCTTTATATACGTCTTTAAACAATGTATTCATTGTAGTATTTTTATTTCCAACATTTCCATGGTGCATTTCCCGATTGCCATAGCTCTTCTAATTTGGTTTTATCCCTGAGGGTGTCCATACATTGCCAGAAATCATAATGTTTATAGGCTACTATTTCTCCTTCTGTCGCTAATTTCTCAAGTGGTTCTTTTTCAAATACCGTATCATCTCCAACAATATAGTCGAGCACTTTCGGATTACAAACAAAAAAACCACCATTTATCCATGCACCGTCTCCCTTGGGTTTTTCAATAAATGAATTTACATGGCAGTTATTATCCATTTTTATTGCGCCAAATCGCCCATCAGGTTGTATTACTGTCATGGTTAATATTTTACCATGTTTTTGGTGGTAGTCTATCGTCTCTTTAATATTTACATTGGCAACACCATCTCCATAAGTAAGCAAGAATGGTTCACTTCCTATGAATTTTGCTGCACGCTTGATTCTACCTCCTGTAAATGTATTAAGTCCTGTATCAACAAGTGTAACTTTCCAATCTTCTGAAAAATTATCATGCACCTCCATTTTATTATTTTTCAAATCAAAAGTAACATCACTTTGGTGAAGAAAATAATTTGCAAAAAATTCTTTTATAACATAACTCTTATATCCGAGCAATATGACGAACTCGTTAAATCCTTGTGCGGAATACAATTTCATGATATGCCATAAAATTGGCTTATCTCCAATCTCCACCATCGGCTTAGGTTTATTATCCGTTGCCTCGCTTATTCGTGTGCCAAAACCACCAGCAAGAATTAGTACTTTCATTTAATATTATTAATTTTATTTAATATACTTTCTAATTCTATCATATTAACGTAATAATCATTACCTACATGTTTATTGTCTAAGGAAGCTGAAAATGTATAATAATAATCTATTTCAAGCTCGGAGGCCATTGTGAAATATGCGAGATTACTTTTGTCATCAGGCATTCTAATTTCTATTACCTTACTTTTTTTCGGCATAAACAACATATTTGTGAGTCCTGCGCCGTGAATAGAAACCAACAGGTTACAACCGGTGAACAAATTAATTTTTTCTTCCATACTATAATCCTCACTGTAAATAACCAAGAAGTTATATTTTAATAATAAACTTTCAACATCCGTTTCATTTAAAATTCTCCTCCTGGCAGCTTTCTTTCTGCTAATATAGATATTTTTTTTCTCTGCATTTCCATATCCAGCTGAGGATGTAAGCTTGTCTCTTAATTTGTTAATCAGTGAATTATTATAATTCCCGGTTGGTGCCGTATAGTTAACAGTTACGAGTTTGGGGCAAAACAAGAATTGATTTGACTTATAAAAAACAATTTTTTTTGGTTTAAAATATGCCAGTAATTCTATATGAAAACTATTATGTGTCTCTGGAAGTAATAGAACAGCATTTTTTACTATATCCTCTAATGCCAGCAAGCGAGGGAGTGCGTCGCACAAAAAGTGAAAATATCCAGCACTCCAACTATCTGATACTACTAAGTAAGTTTCGTATGACGGTAAAATTTTAATTTGATTTTTGATAAAACAACTTAAATAATACCTAAAATTATAATTCTTAGCCCAATTCTGATTGAGCAAAAGATTTTTTTGTAGCTTAAAATTATTTAATATTACGCCATGTGTATTAAGTAATACATTGGAATATTCATAGCGTATACTATCATTGATATTTTTTTGAAAATCCTGTCTAAAATAGCATTCATCATTGTTTGAATAATTCATCGGCAATTTCCTCACAGAATTGTATCCCTTAAGAATTACTCTTTCTGAAATAATCATATGACACTATTTAAAATAAAAATAAATTTGCAAAATGTGCTCTTCGAGCCAAATTATTCTACCTTCTTTGCTTAGTTGACACACTACTATATTCCTATTTCCCCAGTTCTTTCTTAAAATACTCCAGTGTAATTTTTAAGCCTTCTTCCCGTCCTACTTTCGGCTCCCACCCCAGGATATTTTTTGCTTTGGTAATATCCGGACGTCGCTGTTTCGGATCGTCTGTCGGCAGCGGATGGTAAGAAATCTTAGATGGCGTATCTATTAATTTCAGGATTTCTTCTGCAAACTGAAGCAGGGTAATTTCCTGGGGATTGCCGATGTTTACAGGCAGATGATAATCGCTGAGCAGCAAACGATAGATGCCTTCAATCAAATCATCCACATAGCAGAAAGAACGCGTCTGAGAGCCGTCGCCGAAGATGGTAAGGTCTTCTCCGTTGAGCGCCTGACTCATGAATGCCGGCAGCGCACGACCATCATCCAGTCGCATTCTCGGGCCATAAGTGTTGAAGATACGCACGATGCGTGTCTCTACGCCGTGGAAGTTGTGATAAGCCATGGTGATGGCTTCCTGAAAGCGTTTTGCTTCGTCATACACGCCACGCGGACCTACGGGATTTACATTGCCCCAGTATTCTTCCGGCTGCGGATGCACCGTTGGGTCACCATATACCTCAGAGGTAGAGGCAATCAGCATTCTGGCGTTTTTTTCTTTCGCCAGTCCCAGTAAATTATGGGTTCCCAAAGAGCCTACTTTCAATGTCTGAATTGGCATTTTCAGATAATCTATTGGCGATGCAGGTGAAGCAAAGTGTAAGATATAATCAAGTTTTCCTGCCACATGCACAAATCTGCTGACATCATGGTGATAAT
>JAIBAX010000011.1 GCA_019694955.1 Chitinophagales bacterium
TGCAAGATGCCATCTGCATTGAAGATAGAGAGGTTATAGTTTTTTGTCAAGTTTTTGAGTTTGGCGACAAGAAAACTCCCGCGTGCAGGAGCAACAAAAGAGTAGTAATCAAGGTCTTTGGTTTCACTCTTAGGGGCTTCAATCATGGCATCAATGCCGATGTTGTCAATAGACATTCTGGAGGCAGTAGCGATGGAATTATTGGCTTCATAAGCATTGGGTTGACAGTTGAGTTGTGTTCCTTCAGTGGTGAAGGTGATGGTAGTGCCTTGGTCATTTTGAGTAGGGACGCTGTCGAGGTTGCAAATGGAATATATTTCTACGGTATATTCTGTATTGGGTGTTAAGAAAAGGAGCTCATAGCTGGTTCCTTCCAATGTTATTTGAGTGGGAACGGTTTCTTTAGCATAGTATACTAGGTTATAACCTATGGCATTGGGGTCTGCAAACCAAGACACTATGGCAGAATTATCCGTAATCCTGTTGACGGCAGGTTTAGAAGGCAGTCCACAGGAAGGCGTTGGTTCGGATTCTGTGGTGAAGGTGTATTGTACACTGATGATAGAACTGACAAGGTTTCCTTCCACAAGACACATGGCAGTTATGGTAACCGTATAGGTAGTGTTAGGTAAGAGGTTTTCAAAAGTGTAGGTATTCCCTTCAATAATATTGATGATAGTTTCTTGTCCGTCGGCAGCAATTCTTACATTGTAAGCTACTGCGCCGGGAGCAGGTTCCCATTGGATAGTAGCGGTGTTGTAGCCTATGGTTGAAGCGGTTAAATTTTCCACCTGACCGCAGTCGAATAATTGATAGACACCTGAAAAATGTGTACTCCTAGCGTTAGGAATGGCAATAAATAATAAGCAAATAGTGGCAATGATGCCAAATGAAATCCCCCTTTTCATACAATTGATTTATAATTGTGATGAAAGTATGAAAAAAATGTTAATTAACAAATTATTTAAAACGAATAATTTTATGAAATGTAAATCAATGTGTTATGATTCCTAACTGTATTTTTTTTCTCATAATTGATTTTTTTAGAAGTCATTGTTTTTCAAATATCTAATTATTTAGGAAGACTTGACAGTTTTTATTGATGATACCTATATGTATAATATGTATAAAAATGTAATTTAATATCTGTGGTTTGGTTTTTTTATAATTGAAAAAAAATAATTCGGATAAAATAGTCCAATTTATTTTTTTTTTATAAATTTGCCTCGTAATACTTAGTTATGTTATCAAAGACTTGTGAATACGGCATCCGGGCAACAATTTTTATCGCACTTCAATCTATCTTAGGAAAAAGAACAAGTCTAAAATATATTTCTAAGGAAATTGACTCCCCTGAAGCTTTTACTGCCAAGATATTGCAAAAACTCGTGAAAGAAAAAATTATAGAATCTATAAAAGGTGCAAATGGAGGTTTTGAAATTTCTCAACCCAAATTAAAATCTACTAAATTATCTGAAATTGTGTATGCCATAGATGGTTATGATATTAGAAATAGATGTATGCTAGGGTTGCCACATTGCTCGCCAGATAATCCATGTTCGGTACACAACAAGTATAAACCCGTGAGAGATGAATTAATAACTTTGTTTACCGATACTACCATTGAAGAAATGGCATTGGGGATCAAAGATAAAAGTGCGATCTTAAAGTAATTTTTTTAACCTAAAATCGGACAAAATAGTCTTAATTTTAAAATTATCGCATACGCAGAAAAATAAATCGGATAATGAAGTCCTAATTTGATCATTAAAAAAAATAGAATATGTTGTCAAAAAGTCAGGCTCGAACGTTTTTTTTAGGAGGCACTGTTCTTTCCTTTGCTGTATTCATTGGCTTGTCCTGGAATACTTTGAGTAAAGAAGTTCCTAAAAACACCCATGAAGAAAATTTATCACCGCAGGTGATAAGTGGAAAACATTTATGGGAAAAGAACAATTGTATGGGATGTCATACCATACTGGGCGAAGGTGCCTATTATGCACCGGAGTTAACAAAGGTATATGAACGTAGGGGAGAAGGTTATATCAAAGCAGCCTTAATGTCTAAAACACCGTGGTCACCAAGAGGAAGGAAAATGGTCGCCTACGGGTTCACTGAACAAGAAGCGAACGACCTTACAGCATTCCTAAAGTGGATTGGAGAAACGGATTTAAATGGGTTTCCTGCCAAACCCAAATATCAAACAACCATTAATCAATCAAAATAACATCTTATGAGATACAAATCACAAAAAGTAGCATATTGGTTTTTCGCCTTATCTATGCTTTTACTGTCGCTACAAATAATTTATGGGTTTATCATGGGATTTGCTCATATGGGGTATGATGTATTACATACTTATATTCCTTTTAATACTGCAAGGGCGGTGCATACAAATCTGTTGGTGGTATGGCTATTATCCGGATTTATGGGTGCCGCCTATTATATTATCCCAGAGGAGGCAGAACATGAACTTGTGAATATAAAACTTGCCTATATACAACTGATTTCATTGGCTCTCGTTGGGGTTGTAGCCATTGTTGGATATCATTTTAATTACTGGGAAGGAAGAAAATTCCTTGAAATCCCGCGACCGTTGGATTGGCTGGTGGTTGTCAACGTTCTGACATTTTTAGGCTTGTTACTAACAACTTTATTTAAAGGTAAGAAAAAGACTACCACTTCGATGGTATTGACGATGGGTTTAGTTTTCGCAGCATTGCTGTATTTGCCTGGCATGATTTGGTTTGACAACCAAACCATGGACTCCTTCTTTAGATGGTGGGTAGTACATCTTTGGGTAGAAGGCGTGTGGGAACTCATTATGGGCGGCATACTCGCCTATCTCCTTATAAAAATTACTGGCGTGGACAGAGAAGTGATAGAAAAATGGTTGTATGTTATCGTGGGGCTTACATTTATATCAGGGATTTTGGGTACAGGTCACCACTACTACTATATCGGAACACCTAAGTACTGGCTGATAATTGGTGGCATATTTTCTGCGTTAGAACCTCTTGCCTTTCTGGGGATGGCACTCTTTGCCCTTGCCATGTATCGCAAAGGAGAGAAAAATCATCCCAATAAACTTGCACTCAGTTGGACATTGGGTACGGCTATCGTATCCTTTGTAGGCGCAGGATTATTAGGATTAGCGCATACTGTCCCACAAGTGAACCTCTACACTCACGGAACATTGGTTACAGCTATGCATGGTCACCTCGCCTTTTGGGGTGCTTATGGAATGATTGTATTGGCAATAATAAGCTATACCATGCCCAATATGACTGGAAGGAATTTATTTAATTCCGTTAATGGCTCAATGGCCTTTTGGCTCTCTAATATTGGGATGCTAGGTATGACCGTAGCATTTGGCGTAGCTGGTGTAGCACAAGTCTATATGGAAAGAATTATGGGTGTCGATTTTGGAGAAGTCCAAAAAGAAATCCAAGTGCATTTTGGCATATTGCTAATTTGCGCTACCATGTTTACAGTAGGAATATCCTTGTTTATCTACGAATTTATCAGATACGGTCGTCCAAATGATGAGGCCATCATTATTCAATAAAATTAATTAAAATTTGCTATGAAATCAAAATTCTTTGACTATAAACTGCTGGCAGTAGTTTGTATGTCGTTTTTAATGACAACAATGGTATCCTGTTCCAAAGGGAAAAATACCGACAATAGTAAAATACCCGTCTCCGGACAGCAGGCAGCAGAGTTAACAGCACCACCTAAAGTACCAAAACCCGTCGGAAATAGAGGTGCAACAAAACTTATCGTCAACATGGAAATTATTGAAAAGGAAGGCGAATTGGACAATGGTGTCAAATACGTGTTCTGGACGTACGGCGGTTCCGTACCGGGAAGTTTTATCCGAACAAGGGTAGGCGATGTGGTGGAGTTTCATCTTAAAAATCATCCCGATAATAAACTGCCACATAATATCGACTTACACGCAGTTACAGGACAAGGCGGCGGAGCATCTTCCTCTTTCGTTGCACCCGGACATGAAGTGGTCTTTTCCTTTAAAGTCATCAATCAAGGATTATATGTCTATCATTGCGCAACGGCACCAGTTGGGATGCATATCGCTAATGGTATGTACGGACTGATACTGGTAGAACCAGAAGGTGGACTTCCTCCCGTAGATAAAGAATACTACATAATGCAAGGAGATTTTTATACCAAAGGAGAAAATGGACAAACCGGATTACAACCATTCGATATGAAAAAAGCCATTGATGAAGACGCAGATTATGTAGTCTTTAATGGTAAAGTGGGCGCATTAACAGGAGATAATTCTATAACTGCCAAAGTAGGTGAAACCGTCCGTTTGTTCGTCGGTAACGGTGGACCTAATTTAGTGTCTTCCTTTCATGTTATTGGAGAAATTTTTGATAAAGTACATATTGAAGGTGGCGACTTGATCAATAAAGATGTACAAACAACCTTGATCCCTGCCGGAGGCTCCGCCATCGTGGAGTTCAAAGTAGAAGTTCCCGGAACATTTATCATCGTTGACCATTCTATATTTCGCACCTTTAATAAGGGCTCCTTGGGAATGTTGAAGGTGACAGGAGACGAGAATAAGGAAATATACTCCGGAAAGCAAACAGAAGGTATCTATCTGCCAGAAGGTGCTACCATTCAAGAAATACCCGCTTCCGGAACAACAGAAACAACAAGTAAAACATATAGCTTACAGGAAAAAATTACACTTGGAAAGCAAATTTATGATAAAACCTGTATGGCCTGCCATCAAACCAGTGGCGAAGGAATGCCGAACGCTTTTCCACCACTAGCAAATTCAGATTATTTTAAAACCGATCCTAATAAAGCAATAAACGCTGTCATACATGGTTTGTCGGGAGAAGTGACCGTTAATGGTAAGAAGTATAATTCTGTTATGCCTAAACAAGCTTTAACGGATGAAGAAGTCGCTAATGTATTGACGTATGTAACAAATAGTTGGGGTAATGGTAAACAAGAAATTACTCCTGCAATGGTTAAAAGTAAACGATAAAAAGTAATTATTATGTTTAAATATCTTTTGTATCCTTTGACACTTTTTTTGGTTCTTTCCTGTGGAAAGAAAGAAGAAAATACTTCCGAAAATGAACAACCTACCAGCATGGTAGATGAAAATCCTTTGGCTGAAAAGAAGGAAAGAGGCAAACTGATTTACGATAAGGCATGTGTAACATGCCACCAGAGTGAAGGTGCCGGTGTTGCAAATACTTTTCCGCCATTGGCAAAATCTGATTACCTCAATGCCGATGTTAACAAAGTAATCGATGGCTTGTTGCATGGTAATTCCGGAGAGATGGTGGTAAATGGTGTAACATACAATGGTGTAATGCCTCCTCAAACACTCAATGATGACGAAATTGCTGATGTATTAACCTATGTGTACAACAACTGGGAAAATAATGCATTAGAAGTTACACCTGAAATGGTGGCTCAAAGACGGACTGCTAACTAGCAATGTATAGGATACTCATCATAATAAGTTTATGCTGTTCTTGCAAAAAGCAACAGGGCATTGTTCCTGTAGCTGAAAATATAGAACAGAAAATTGTACTCGTCCCAACTGAAGTGGAGAATAAGACGAAACCAATAATTGGAGGTTCTTATACTCCACTTTATGGGCGAGACTCTAATCTATTAGTAGTGAAGGATTTTTATTTGGATAGAAACCCTGTCACGCAATCGGATTATTTGAAATTTGTTTCTGCAAATCCCATTTGGAGAAAGTCACAAGTGAAAGAAATTTTTGCAGACGATAATTATCTTCAAGAATGGACAAACGATACCACCCTTTCTTCTAATCCTAATGCACCCATTACAAATGTTAGTTGGTTTGCTGCAAAAGCATATTGTGCTTGTCAAGGAAAAAGACTACCCACCATTGATGAATGGGAGTATGTAGCCATGGCGGACGAAGGTCAAAAAGATGCCAGAACATCGCCTTCCTATAACCAGCGGATACTTGATTGGTATGAGCAACCAAAATCATTCCGCAATGACATTGGGTTGACACCGGAAAACTTTTGGGGTATTCAAGATATGCATGGACTAGTATGGGAATGGACTTTAGATTTTAATTCCGTTATGATTTCTGGAGAATCTAGAAAAGATGGCTCTACAGATAATAGCCTTTTCTGTGGAAGTGGTTCGTTAGGTGCGAGTGATTTAATGAACTATGCTGCATTTATGCGATATGCCTTTAGAGGAAGCTTAAAAGCAAAGTATTGCGTTAGAAATCTCGGGTTTAGGTGCGCAAAAAATAAGGAAAAATAATATGAAGAGAATAATGATAGTGGGGCTGTTTTGGATGATATTCATTTCATGCCGACAGCAACATGCCAACGAACATATAACCGCACCCGCAGAGTCAATTTTTCAATTAAACTCAGTATGGAAAACAGAGGAGAATAAAGAAATCGTCCTCTCAGATTTAAAAGGGAGTGTTCTTGTAGTTGTTATGATTTATACTTCCTGTAAAGCCGCCTGCCCACGCTTGGTGGCAGATATGAAAAATATTGAAAAACAACTCCCTAGAAATAAAATCCAACATGTGCAAATGGTACTCGTCAGCATCGATCCTGAAAATGATACACCAGAAAAACTCAAAGCCTTTGCTAAAGAAAATCAAATGGATGGTCGTCAATGGACGTTCCTGCAAGGAAACATAGAAACAGTACAGGAACTGGCAAATGTGCTTTCCGTAAAATACAAGCAGATTGCACCTATGGATTTCTCGCATTCAAACATCATTAGTGTATTTAGCCCAGACGGTACTCTTGTGTCACAACAAGAAGGATTGGGTGTGAACAACAAGATAACGGTGGATGCAATTATTCAAACATTAAAAAAATACAAATGAAGAAAATAATTATACTGATATTATTAAGCACAATCTATCTCTCAATACAGGCGCAGTTTTCCATAAATGGTCAGTTAGTACAAAGATTTGAGTATAGGAATGGATATAATAAAGTTATTGCACAAGGATTAGATCCCGCCGTATTCATTGCTCAAAGATTACGTCTGGAAGGTGGATATAGTTTTGATAAAGTGCAACTTTACATAGCACTACAAGATGTACGCACTTGGGGTAGTGCACCACAAACTAAAATAATTGATGGCTACTTCTCATTATATGAAGGATATGCACAAGTGAATATTGATAGTTTCTGGTCTATAAAAGTCGGCAGACAAGAACTGAACTATGACAATGCTAGATTTTTAGGTAACCTCGACTGGGCATTGCAAGGTCGCTCGCATGATTTTGCATTGGTGAAATTTGAGAAGAAAAACGTGAAACTGCATTTCGGCGGCGGATATAATCAGGATGGACAATCTTTGAGCGGAAATTTCTTCGCAACACAAAACCAATATAAAACAGCACAATATGCACACTACGAACAAAAGTTAAAAGATATTACACTCTCCGCCTTAGTTTGGAACAATGGAAGACAATATGCCTTATATGACTCCGTTGGAAACATAAAAGAGAAGGAAGTGCGGTTTTCACAAACCTTTGGATTGTCGAATATTACTTATAAGAAGAAAAATTCTACACTTTCTGGTTTTTTCTACTACCAAACCGGCAGAGATGTTAAAGACAATAAAATGAATGCCTTTGATGTTAATCTACAGATTTCTCAAAATATACCTTTTAATGACTCTCTAAAAAATAGCTTGCAGTTGACCGTAGGGACAGAAATACTCAGTGGTACAGACAATAATTATAAAAAAGCTATCAATAAATCCTTTCTTCCAATGTATGGGACGAATCACGCACACAATGGCTACATGGATATGTACTATGTGGGTGGGAGGCATGAAAATTCTGTCGGTTTATATGATATCTTTTGGAGGATGAAATACACCATCAATAAGAAAGCCTTTGTCGCCTTAAACACACACGCCTTCCTCGCATACGCAAAAGTCTTTGACAAAACGAATCAAGAAATGAAAAAAAGCCTAGGGCAGGAACTCGACTTTTCCGCAGGGTATGTATTTAATAAGTCGCTATCCCTGCAAGGCGGTTATAGTCATTACTTTACAACTGGTACATTAGAGTTGCTACATGGCGTAACCACACCTAAACAGGTGCAAAATTGGGCTTATCTCATGCTCGTTGTTAGACCGAATAACCCAAAGAAATTTATAGGTTTATTGCAATAAAATGGTCACAGAAAGTATATTTTATAGAGAGGTAGGGAAGGAGTCCAGCGTTTTTGAACATGCTTTTAAAAATAAAATTCCACTCCTGCTAAAAGGTCCTACCGGATCAGGGAAATCTAGGTTCGTAGAGTTTATGGCAGAAAGACTAAATCTTCGGCTGATTACCGTCAATTGCCATGAGGAAACTTCTGCCACAGATTTAATAGGAAGGTTCTTGATTAAAGGAACAGAAACAGTGTGGATGGACGGGCCTTTGACGATGGCTGTAAAAGAAGGATATCTACTTTATCTAGATGAAATAGCAGAAGCTAGACCAGATATCATTGTTGCCATACATTCCTTAACAGACCATCGACGCGAATTGTTTATTGACAAATTGGGGCAATCTTTTAAAGCAACACCTAATTTTATGCTCATAGCTTCCTTTAATCCCGGATATCAAAGAGGATTTAAAGAACTCAAGCCTTCCACACGTCAAAGATTTGCTACCATTTCTTTCAACTACCCAAAGCCGGAAGTAGAAGCGGAAATCATCACGAATGAAACTGGCATACATGCCAATGATGCCGAAAAATTAGTGAAAATCGCACAGAAAATCAGGAACCTCAAAGAATTAGGTCTTACAGAAACGGCATCAACACGCCTATTAGTAAATGCTGCAACCCTCATGCATAGTGGACTTCCAAAAAGATTATCCCTTCGAATAGCGATTGTAGAGCCACTTAGCGATGAACCAGATGTCGTTGAAGCCCTGTCTGACTTGTGCAACCTATACTTTTAGCATGGCACTTGATGAATATCTATACGGCAAGTTGACCAACTTCTTTAAACAGAAGAAACATAAACAAATTCATCAGCAAGAATCCATCGTACTATTAAGCGAGGTTAGACCAAAATTGAGCATTTTGGCTTCTGCATTTTCCGGAGAAATAATTGACATATTTCGTGCAGAAAATGAAGGCGGGTACAAAAATAGGGCTTTCTTCCTGCCAGAATATATCAACTTTTTTGAAACAAAAGAAAAAAACCTACAGTTTTACCTCTTTCGGACACTTTATATGTGTGAACAGAAGAAACTTGGCTTGAATTTTTCCGGTAAGGTGGATATCAATTACGAACAAAGCGTATGGAAAGCCATAGAGACTTCAGCAACAGTGATGAAAGCCTTAATGGCAGAATTCCCAGAAATTAAATACCTACACGATATTTTTATAGAACAATTACAAACAACGGCGGCAAAAAATGATCCCTTTAGAAACCAGCATTGGTTATATGGTAAGTGGATGGTAGATGACATTGTTGAAGAGAATGACCATACCCTAACTCATTTAAATAATAAAACTTCACAAGACGAAAAAGCAGCTGCCGTAACGCATTTGAAAGCCAAGGCTATTGAACAAATCATAAGAATAGAAGTTGACAAGAAAGCCCAAGAAGATTATGTGTTGACACATAATTTTGAAAAGGTTGAAACGGCAGAGGACTTTAGCGGGCAATGGCGCGACTTTGATGGGGAGGATGAGTTGGAAAAACATCAAAATGCCTTGGATGAATTAACGATGGGACTGACTGTTAGGGTCGATGATACTGCTCACTCCATTTATCAGTCTGAATACCTTGAAAACTTAAATATCTCCGAAAGTGGTCGACAAGAATATCATGAAAACTGTATATCATATGATGAATGGGATTATAAAAAGAAAAAATACAAACCAGCTTATTGTAAGCTATATCCCGAAAAAATAACTACAAAAGCGGAAGCATTTTACGAGCGAATCATGAAGGAAAACCATACGAAACTAATGGTTCTACGCAAGGTATTGGCAAATATTAACAACAGATTACATCAGAAAAGAAGTCAATACGAAGGAATGGAACTAGATTTGGATGCAGTAACAGATTTTTATGCCACATTGCACGCAGGGACATCTCCTTCAGAAAATATTTATATCGACAAACGCAAACACAGTAAAGAACTGAGTATGCTTATACTTCTAGACCTGAGTTTGTCAAGTGATGGATATGTGCAAGGAAAGAGAATATTGGATCTTGAGAAAGAAGTCGCTATATTATTTGGAGAAATCCTACATCATGAAAGAGTTGATTTTGCTATTGCAGGATTTTTTTCTAATACCCGTAACCATACTACTTATCAAATAATAAAAGATTTTGATGACAACTGGAATGTTGAAAAGTATGTTGTTGGAGGAGTGGAAGCAGTAGGCTACACAAGAATTGGTGCAGCCATTCGCCATGCAACCGTACAATTGAAGAATAGAAGTACCAAGCATAAATGGCTAATCATACTATCAGACGGAAAACCTAATGACTTCGATAAGTACGAAGGAAAATACGGCGTGGAGGATGTAAAGCAGGCATTAAAAGAATTGTATGCCGCAAATATGCATGCATTTGCATACGCCATAGAAGCAAATGCTAAATATTATTTGCCTCAAATGTTTGGTAATAATCATTTTCACATTATTGCATCACCTAACGATATACTACCTGCCTGTACAAAATTGCTTTTAAAGCTTAAAAACAACATTTAGTATGAGATGAATATCATCATGCAAACGGGAAATATGATAAATTGCAAATACTGATTTTAGGGTTAACTAAAAATAAAAGATATGAATATTGAAAAGGAAAGTAAAATAGGCGCAATAGTTGCGCAGGATTATAGAACCGCACAGGTTTTTAATACCTTCGGTATAGATTTTTGTTGTGGAGGGAAACGCACCATTTCTGAGGCATGTGCCTCCATTAAGGTCGATGCTGACCAGGTCGTAGAACAACTCAATGCATTAAGCGAAAGTGATGCCCAAGAGGAAGCCAATTTCGTAGAAATGCCTTTGGATGAACTGATACATTATATTGAAAACCAACACCATCAATATATTCGTCTGAAAATTCCGTTTCTCTTACAAATCTTAGAGAAAATAAAACATGTTCATGGTCACGCACATCCTGAATTAGTGGAAGTATATGATTTGTTTAAGGCTTCTTCGGAGGATTTGCTATTACATCTACACAAAGAAGAAGCTGTTTTGTTTCCATATGTTTTACATCTTGTTGAAGCAAACAAAAATAACGTTAAAATAGACACTCCGCCATTTTTATCGATACAAAATCCAGTTCTTATGATGGAAGAAGACCATGAATTAGAAGGAGATCGGTTTAAAAAAATAGCACTTTTGACAAATGATTTTCACTTGCCAGAAGGTGCTTGTCATTCATATGCTATTGCCTATCAGGAGTTACATGCTTATGTAAAGGATTTGCACAAACACATACATTTGGAAAACAATATCTTGTTCCCTAAGGCAGTGGTATTGGAGCAGACATGCATGCAGAAAGCTTAAACCAATTCTACAATAGTGGCAATACCCATGCCACCACCAACACAAAGGGTGGCTAGTCCTGTGCTTTTTCCGGTTCTTTCCAATTCATCTATTAGTGTTCCTAAAATCATAGAACCCGTAGCCCCTAGCGGATGACCTAAGGCAATGGCACCACCGTTGACATTTAATTTCTCGTCAGGAACATTTAAGTCTCTTTGCAACCTCAATACGGCGGATGCAAAAGCCTCATTCATCTCCACCAAATCAATGTCATTTATCGTCATGCCGGCTTTCTTTAAGGCTAATTTTGATGCTGGACCGGGACCCGTGAGCATAATAGTGGGTTCAGTGGAAGTTACTGCCGCAGCAACAATTCTTGCTCTTGGTTTTAAACTTAATTCTTGCCCTTTTTCTTTAGAGCCAATCAATATCAATGAAGCACCGTCAACAATACCACTTGAATTACCTGGCGTATGAACGTGAATAATATTTTCTAAATGTGTATATTTTTGTAAGGCTACAGCGTCAAAGCCCATTTCTCCCATCATCGAAAAAGAAGGTGATAATGCCAACAATCCTTCTAATGTCGTATCTTCTCTGTTGTATTCATCTTCATCCAAAATCACTAATCCATTGATGTCCAACACAGGAACGACGGATTTTTTGAATCTTCCTTCTTTTTTGGCAATGGCTGCCAGTTTTTGTGAACGTAAAGCATATTTATCACAATCTTCACGGCTAAAGCCTTCCAAAGTGGCAATTAGGTCGGCACTGATACCTTGCGGAATAAAATTAGTATGGCTGTTAACGCGCATATCCAACACCCATGCACCTCCATCATATCCCATTGGCACTCTCGACATGGATTCCACACCTCCGGCAACCACTAAATCCTGCCACCCTGAACGCACCTTCATAGCTGCCAAATTGATGGCTTCAAGCCCTGATGCACAAAATCTATTTAGCTGAAATCCCGGAACATTGGTAGCCCAATCGGCAAATAAAGCGGCAGTTTTGGCAATATTTCCCCCTTGATCGCCAATGGGTGTCACACAACCAATTACGATGTCTTCAACCTGCGAAGTGTCTAAATGATTCCTTTGTTGTAGCGCTTTTAGTTGCTGTGCCAATAAATCTACCGGTGTGACTTCATGTAAAGAACCGTTCTTTTTACCACGACCTCTAGGTGTTCTTATTGCATCATATATGTATGCTTCTGTTGCCATTTCTTTTATTTTTTATAGTTTTATTTTATAACGTTGTTGTTGATGAGTGGATTTTTTTGATAAAAATAATAAACTTGCCGATAATGAAGACAATCCGCCTAAAATTCCGCCTAATAATATTGTTATAATAAATAAAACGGAAGTATTAATGCCCAAACCGGTACTTTCTTTTAAAATTGTTGCCACTTTTGCCGGCAATCCTGCTTTTGAGTTAGCCAAATAAAACAACATCATGAATCCCCAAAAGAAAACCATGCTAGTGAATCCAATGAGAAATTCCTTTCCCGATGTTTGAATAAATAATGCCCCGGAAATAAAACAAACCATAAATACATAATACCACGGCAAAAATGGCACGAAGCTTAGCGCCAATAGAACCACAATCAGTGCAATTATTTTTTTCAACATCATTTATTTTTTTAAATATGCAATGGCCTCCGCTTTGTCAGACCAAAACAATAAATTGTAATATTTACCTTTTGCCCAATCCGCTATCATATTGGAATAATAGGGACTTCCCGGATTGCCACTTTGTCCGCCCGGAAAGATACCATATCCTTTAGGACGACCGTCTTTAAAATCCACTACCATACGCCACGATGGTCCCCAAGTTTCGGTACATGCATTGACTATTGTAGCATATCCGCCTACCGGTACCTGATGTTCACTGAACGCAGGAATTTGCGCCAAGTGAGCGATCGTGGTGTTCTTGTAATACTGCCATTTAATCGTATCAGACGTATAATTGTTCCCAAAAAAATCTACCATTTCCTTGAATGATTGTTGGATGATTTGCTGTGCATGTTCTACCGTAGGCGTTGTTGCATTGTCAAATAATGGAAATGTTGGTTTGTTGCGCATCAGCCAAGTAGTTTGATACTCATCCGGAAGCCGCATCGTTAAGGGATTTGCAGACAATACCTCATCCCAAGTATCCCGCATCAGAAAAGCCATCCATTTATAGAAATAACTGGGTTGTTTCAAGTTATGGTCTGCCATGAAATTCCATGTTTTTAGCGCAGTAAGTATTTCTTTCCCACTTTTATCTAAAGCACTATCATTCAATTGAGCCATCATATAGGGAAGATTTTCTGCCGCTACTAAACTATAATTGTCATTTTGTAGTAATTGCATGTCATTAACAGTAGCTTTATTTAAACCACTCAACACATTATTTATTCTTCTATTTCTATATTTTTCATAATCACCCGTATAGTAATATGGGTACGACTGATCAGTAGGGTGTTGGTTAGCAGAACTACAAAAACCTCGCTCGGGATTTAATACGTATGGATTTTTCTCCATGGGAATATAACTCGTTAAATCCGCAGGATTTAATTGTGCCAATGGGGTTACAAACTTTCCGCCTTCATTTGCATTGCGAAGGGGAAATCTTCCTTGTTCCTTGATGGCAATATTGTTATAACGGTCGGCATAAACAAAGTTTTGCCCCGGACACGCAAAAAATGTCAACGCTTTCAGATAATCCTCATGTTGCTTCGCATGATTGAGCAAATAAAAACACTTTAATTCATTAGAAACATTAAATGCTTCCCAATGTAAGGCAAGGTGTTGTTGATCTTTGACACCGGTAAGCTTTTCATCATAAATAATCGGGCCGGCTTTAGTATACTTAACTGTATCAATAACATCCGGCTTACCTTTGACTTTAAACACTTGCACTTTGTTTTCGAAAGGGAGAATGGTGTCTCCAAATTTATAGGCTGATTCATCCGCCGTATATTCTACTTGATACCAATCTCTTACATCCATTGATCCATTGGTTACGCCCCATGCAATATATTCATTAAACCCAATCACTATTCCCGGAGATCCCGGTAAAGTAACACCATATACATTGATGCCCGGAGCATTTAGTTGCATTTCAAACCAAATGGAGGGCAGGCTAAGCGCAAGGTGTGGGTCATTGCATAATAAAGGTTTCCCTGAAGCGGTTTTTGCGCCACCTACCGTCCAGTTATTGCTACCAATACCTTTGGCAGGTCTGAAGGATTCATAGGGATTTTCATAAGCACCGGAGGCAACCAAAGAATCTGCCTGATTGAGTGTATATTTGAACGACCATGTATTCCCTTTAGGAATAATAGGATCCAAGTCTTGTGGGAAATCGGGATACATTAAATCGAAATTTTCTCTTCCAAACAACCTTAACGCATTGGAGTTTTGGAGGTCATAGTCGCTTCCTGTTAAGTCATTGGCCATATATTTGAGCAGTAAAGCGCAGTTTAGTGGGGAAAATTTTTCCGGTGCAAACCCCATTAATTTATATTCTATCGGCAAATCTTTTGAAGAAAGTGAGGCAATCCAATGATTTACGCCGGCACAATAGCTTTCAACTAACATGCGTGTCTCAGGGTCTTTCGATAACGCTGCTACGGCTTTCTCCGCCGCGTCTTTCATGCCAATTCTGCGATTATATCTGTCTAATTGCAAGGTTTTATCTCCAACAACTTCAGAAAGCCTACCTGATGCTGCCAAGGTGACGAAATGCATCTGCCAAAGCCGCTCTTTTGCAATCATATACCCCTGGGCAAAGTATAAATCTTCTTCATTCTCTGCAAAAATATGTGGCACACGACGATCATCTATGATGATAGATACGTTTCTGCCAGTAGGACCTTTTATCTTAATCTCTTTATCTTGTTGTGGTCGAATTTCAATATTATTCCAAAATCCGTGCGTCGGGCTCAATAAATATCCAATGGCAGGAGTGGAAGAAGGTTTATTTAAAAAGAATATCATAATAGCAGTAAGAAATGCTATAATAACTCCCAAAAATCTTTTAATCATCATTCCCTAATCTATATCGTGCTAATTTACTTTTTTTTCGACAATATATATAATCAAAAGTAGCTTTTTCTAAAAAACGGTTAATTTTAGGAAAAATGGAAGGATATTTGTATTATTTGGTATAACTTTGAGAAAATAATTTTTGTGCGCTTAAATAAACTTATTTCATTACTCGCTCTGTTAATATCCGTCAATGTATCCTTTGCCACTAGTGGTGTAGTGCAGTTTTCAGGATTAGTGGTGGAGACGGGTACGATGGAGCCGGCTTCTTACACAAGTGTCTATCTCGCCGATGGCAGCAGGGGAGTGATTGCCAATAGCGAAGGTTTCTTTTCTATGGCTGTGGAAAAGGGTGATACGATTGTATTCCAATGCATAGGCTACAAAACAAAAAAAGTTGTCATACCCGAAACAATTGATGGGGATAGTTATATTACAACAGTTATCTTGGATAAGGATGTTATCAACCTCAAAGAAGTGGTGGTGCGCCCCCTTCCTGAGCCTGCACTTTTGCGACAAGCCATCGTTAACTTAGACGTTCCGGACGACTTATTGGTGCTGGCAGATGAAACATTTGCACAATCGCAACTAGAGGATTGGACATTGGGACTGAAATATGATGGTTCGGAATCTTTTAAAGCGTTTGTTGATAAAACTGTACAGCAAAATTATTCTGAAGGACAGGCACAACCAATGAAAATTGCCGACATTGCCGCTTGGGCGCAATTCATCAATTCAATTAAGAAAGGGAAGTTTAAAAAGAAAGACGACGATTAATTTCTCGGCGCACCTGCATCTATCCATTCTTTTATTTGTGCTATCTCACAATCCGGCATTGCCGCAAGTTGTGGCATTCTCGCAACACCATTTTGACCTAGCAATGCGTTATATAACTTGCCGTTTAGCGCAAGTTCTGCTACCTGACCATGCGTTTCTAAAAGTATATCATCAGAAGGATATAATCCATAATGGCAACCAGTACAATATTTATCTATCAAGGGCCTGATTGTTCCGAAATAAGTGATTTCCCCTTCGTCACAGATGTATTCACATTCATTGTTCAATGCACCTTGCGCAATCCATTTGGCTATCATATTCTTGTCCTTATCGGTTATTTGGAAATTGAATGGTGTTGGCATCGCTACCAATATATCCAATCCGCGAGTAGCCCTGTATAACTTGCTTTGCAAAGGTTTTCCGGGAACAAGAATAGGCTCTCCGCCTACTTTCGAAGCAAGAATGCTTTCATAAGACGTAAGGTTGATATTGGCAGCGGGTGTAGCTGCATCATGACAACCCGGAATGGCACAAGATGACCTTAAAATGGGCAACAAGTCATTGACAAAATATACCTTTGAAGTGTCTCTAGGTTCTAAGACTTTTGGAATTATCGGCTCACCGGCGATTGGGTCGTGTACACAACTACTAAACAAAAGGCCTATTATGCAAACAAGAAATATTTTTTTCATCATTTATATATTTAACTGTTACAATTTTTTGGTCAATAATCACGATAAACCAATACATTAACCAAAGATTGCAATATTTGTTTTTTTTCTACAGATAAATCTAAATGATTTAATGAGGAGTGTGATAATTGTACATAATGATCTATTTGGCTTATGGTATATTTGGCGATATCATATTGCTTATAGATATCCATCACTTTTTTGATTTTATCAGTAGGGTTATCGTGTTTTTCAGATAAAATGGTTTTTAATGTGGCATCGTTATTTTGTTGACTTAGTTCTAATGCACGAATCAGCAGAATTGTTTTTTTGTTTTCCAAGATATCCCCACCCGTTGTTTTTCCAACTTTTTCAGGATTTCCGAATACATCCAAATAATCGTCTTGAATCTGAAACGCAATACCCAAATTTAAGGCATATTGATATAAGAATTCACTTTGTTCGAAACTAGCACCACCATGGATGGCACCCATTTGCAATGAAGCTGCCAATAAAACAGAAGTTTTTAGTCTAATCATTTCAATATACTCTGCAATGCTGATGACTTCTTTTTGTGCATAATTGATATCCCATTGCTGTCCTTCACAGACCTCTATGGCAGTTTTGTTCAAGATGGCAAATAATGAAGGTAGGTATGCTGCTTTACAGCGACCGAGGTAATTATATGCCAAGATAAGTAGCACATCTCCAGATAAAATAGCTGTATTTAAATTGTATTTCTCATGTACCGTTTGGAATCCTCTTCTCAATGCTGCATTGTCCATAACATCATCATGAATAAGGGTAAAATTGTGGAACAACTCTACAGCCATCGCAATAGGTAGCGCATCTGCAACATCATCTGTATATAAATTGGCGCCTAAAAGTGCCATGGCAGGGCGAATTCTTTTGCCGCCAATCCCCAAGAAATAAGTATTGGGTTCATACAACTCAGCAGGTTCGGCAGGGAATTTCTCCTCAGATAAATATTTGGTAAAAAGTAATTGTAATTGTGCTAAATCATGCATATTATTAAGATTGAAGCAAAAGTAATAATAACGACAGATTTTAATATAGAATATTTTTGCCGCAATGGTTTGCCGCTCAGGTTTTCCACCAATTCACCTCATTTAACATTTTATATACCCATATTCGTACAATTGGTTTTATTTTTGAAGAAATTTTGTCACAATGACTGAAATGATCATACCGGAGGTTGTAGAGAAGTTTGAGAATACTGGATATTTACCTGCCGATAAGGATGTCGCTGGCAACCTCGAACAGCAAATAAATGAGGTATGGTTGACCTATTTTGATAGTACCATACAGGCTATTGAAGCTGATCCTACTTATTGGGAATACCCCGCTCGTGAGAAGGCTTTGTCTTTTTTTTATACCTATTTATTAGAATTGCAACCTAGATATGCATTCAATGTGGCATGTTTGAAACAAAAAAACTGGTATGAACCATTAAAATTTAAGTGTCTTCTGCAAAGCGAGCCTAAGATAAAGGCATACTTTTCTAAACTTATTGAACAGGGTTTAGATACAGGAGAATTGGCCAGTAGGGCATTCTTGTCTAATAAATATAGTCAAATATTGTTCTCTGCATTTGTATTTTGTTTGGATTTTTGGAAAAATGACACCAGCGAACATTTTGAACGGAGCGATATTGCGGTGGAGCGTGCCGTTCACCTTGCATTTGATGCGATGTCACCAAATTTTTTAGATTCTAGCCTTGAAATGGCACAGTTTCTTTGGAAAAATAAGGATAATAACAATAAAAAATAAAAGAACATGGGACAGGATAAAATACCAACCTCAAAAGTACAACGTGCCAGCCGCTTTTTAAAAACAGGCCTGAAAGTAGGCGGGAACTACATGTCGCACTACGCCAAAAGTGCATTTTCTGATGTAGATAAAGACCAATTGGATAGGAAAAATGCTATGGAAATCCTCAATGTCTTGCGACAACTGAAAGGCAGCGGATTGAAAATTGCCCAAATGTTGAGTATGGACAACGGCGGATTGATTCCAAAGTCGTATGCTGAAGTTTTTGCAGGAGCACAAAATAATGCGGTTTCATTAAGTGGTCCATTGGTGATGAATACCTTTAAAAAGTATATCGGTAAAAGTCCCTATGAGCTTTTTGATGCGTTCAATCCTGTATCCATGCATGCCGCCTCTATTGGACAGGTGCATGTTGCCAGAAAAAACGGACAGCAGTTGGCAGTGAAGATACAATATCCCGGTGTGGCGGAAAGTATACACTCCGATATCAATATGGTGAAGCCTGTGATTTTACGTGTTATGGGTTTGTCACCGGAGGTGGTTGCCAATTATGTTGAGGAAATAGAAGAAAGATTGGTAGAAGAAACGAACTATATCCAAGAGTTGGAGAATGCTGTTTTTTCGAAGGAGAATACAGCCGTACTTAAAGATATTGCCATTCCCAAGTATTACAGAGAATATTCTTCCTCCAAAATATTGGTGATGGATTGGTTAGAGGGAATCATGTTGCAAGATTTTATAAAGAACGAACCGGATCAGGAAAAGAGAAATAGGATTGGGCAGTTATTATTGGATTTTGTACATTTTCAAATACATGAGCTGAAGCGTTTTCATGCAGATATTCATCCCGGTAATTTTATGATTACACCGGATATGAAATTAGGTGTGCTGGATTTCGGTTGTATGAAAGTTCTTCCTGAAGAATTTTATCATCCCTATTTCGCATTAGGATTGCCGGAAGTTATCAACGATAAGGAAATGTTGAAACGCCAACTGAAAAAAATCGACTTAGTGCGCGATAAAGATACACCGGAGGAGGAGGCGCTTTTTATTGAAACTACATTGAAAGCTGCCAGTTTGATTTCTAAACCTGTTTTGGAAGGGACTTTTGATTTCGGTAACGATGCTTTTTATGAAGAATTGTTAGGCATGGGTGAATCTGTATTTGAAAACAAAGCCTTCAGAAAACCCAATGCCATCCGTGGAAGCAAGCACGGCATTTATCTACATCGCGCTTTTTACGGCTTATATGGTATCTTACATCAACTAAAGGCAAAAGTGAATGTGGATCAAACTTTCTTGGGAAGATTGAAGTTGTAAATGTATATTTTATTTAGTCTTATTCTCCCACTTTTTTTCGCAACCTTACAAAGAGTTCTTTTTCTAGAATACTGCCATTCATGCCTGTTTTAATGTTTGTTTGGGTAATTTCCCAATTTTCATTTAAGCAGTTTAGTTGATAATAAGTGTCAGTATAGAGTCTAAGGGAAATTTTTCCAGCGAGATCCGTGGAAGCTGCAATAGAAGGCTTCCCGCTTGTCGGAATGAAATTTATGCGTACAAAAGGTACGATGGTAGAGTCTGCCTCATTTTTGATTTGTATGTTGGTCAGGCAATTATCAAAGAAAAAATGGTATATATCATCGCCACCTTTGCCGCCTTCTCTATTGGAGGCGAAATAACCTTCGGTATAGGTCCTATTAGCTATGAAGCTAAAATCATCTCTAGAAGTGTTGAAGTTCTTGCCCATATTTTCAATGCGTTCAAATTGGGTGCCGGTGGTATCGCCCTGAACGGGATATGCCCTATAAATATCTAAACCGCCCAGTCCGGGAAGTCCATCACTGGAAAAGTATAGGCAGCCATCCGCATGAATGTATGGAAAGCGTTCATTTCCGGCGGTATTGATGCTCACATTTACTGGCTTTTGCCATTTTCCTTTTCTATATTCACTCATGAAGATGTCTTTACCACCTTTGCCACCTGCCCTGTCTGAGGTGAAGTAAATCCTTTTTCCATTAGGTGTGATGGTTGGGTAAGCATTTGAAAACTCTTCGCCATTGAATTCCAGCGCTTTAACATCTTTAAAAACACCGTTGTCGCTAATGGCCTCGTATATTTTAAGTTTAATTTCACCCTTTTTTGAGGTGCCAGCCTCACCTTGTAATACATTGTTTCTAGTAAAATATATTTTATTCTGCGCACTATCAAAACAAACGGGGCCGCTGTTGTATAAGAGTGTGTTTACATTTCCTTTAATGCGTTCAATCTCATTCTTGGAAGTGTCATTGTTGATAAAAACATTTAGATATGCATCACCTGTTACCTGATCTTTTTTTCTTATGAATTGTATTCCTTCAGAGCGTGAAGAGGAAAATACTACGCCATCCTTATAAAATACGGCACCAAAATCATCCGCATCTGAATTGTAATTAATGTTGGCAATAATGGGTTTTTCCTTTGGAAAATAATAAGTATTAGGATTGACTTTAATGGGTGCATTAGAAATACCGATGCTGTTAATGGTGGTATCTTTGAGGCTTTTTTCTAGCGCCATGGACTTATCACAAGCCAATGCCATTTCTTTCCCCCGTTTATCATCCGGGTTGAGTTGATCAAACTTTAAAAATTCTGCTTTTGCAAGTTCATATTTCTTATTCTGCATCAATGCCCATCCATAATGTAAATAATACATTACAGGAGGATTCTTTTCTTCCATGATTTTAGCATAATAAGGCTCCGCATCAACAGCATTGTTCAGCATCCTGTAGGAATCAGCAACTTTCCTTAAAGCCGTTTTTTGTCCCGAATCTGCCAATGGCTTTAGTACTTCTATTACCTTTGAATATTTTCCTTCCGTATATAATTGCTTTCCTTTTTCAAGTAGCTTCTCTTCATTCTTGTCTGTGCTTTGCGCAGAAATAGTAAGTGCCAAGAATAAATTGAAAAATAATAGTATGTAAATACGCATCTCTATAATATTTCGTTTAATGGAAAACATAAATCAAAAACAATACCATTCTCGGTTTCTTTCAATGTTGCACATTCAACTGTGGGGTCATGTTCAAACATTAACACAGCCTTTTCCTTGAGTGCTCTTTCGAGGAAATGCCGTTTTTCTTTCAGTGTTTCTAATGGGCGAACATCATAAGCCATCACATAGGGCATGCGTATATGATGGTGGCTGGGGATTAAATCGGCGGCATAAGAAAGCAAGTGCTCCTCCGTTTGTATGTGTACTAAAGTCATGGATTCTGTATGTCCAAAAACCTGTTCAAAACGAATATTGGGGTGATTGAAATCAGCTTCCTCAAAAAACTTTAGTTGTCCCGATGTTTGAATGGGCAAAATATTCTCTTGCAAAAATGAGGCTTTCTCTCTTGGGTTCGGGTGGTTCGCCCAATCCCAATGTGCCTTTGATGACCAGTAAGCAGCATTTTTGAAAGCAGGAATGAGTTTGTCTTGCACCCTATCAATCGCACCACCGCAGTGGTCGAAATGTAAATGTGTTAGTACTACATCCGTGATATCATCACAAGAATAACCTTTCTTTTGGATAGAATCTTTTAGCGTCTCACTTCCATGAGGGTAAAAATGGCTCCTGAATTTCTCGTCTTGCTTTGTACCCAATCCCGTGTCAATCAATATCAGTCGATTCCCGTCTTCAATCAGTAAACAGCGCATCGCCCAAGTACACATATTGTTGTCATCAGGAGGATTGAGTTTTTTCCACATCGATTTAGGTACCACGCCGAACATAGCGCCGCCGTCCAATTTAAAAAGCCCAGTATCTATGGTATGTAACTTCACTGTAATGTATTTATATGAAACATTACAAAGATAAGGTATGAAGGTGCTTGAAGTTGTATTAAAATATTAATACAATGTGTATTTGTTTTATAGTTTAAGCATTTTTAGGGCAGTGATGGCTGCTTCTATGCCTTTGTTGCCATGTTTGCCTCCAGCTCTGTCAATGGCTTGCTGTTCATTATTAGGAGTGAGTACGCCAAAAATAACAGGCTTGTTGTGTTTAAGGTTGAGTTTCATGATGCCTTCGGCTACGGCGTGATTGATGTATTCGTCATGTTTTGTTTCTCCTTTGATAACACATCCAATGCAAATAACGGCATCCACCTCTTCAATGATTTTTTGTGCACCCAATGGTAATTCAAAAGAGCCGGGGACAAATATCGTTGGGATATTTTTTTCTTTTACGCCATGCTGAAGTAAGGTTTCTACAGCACCTTTTAGTAGGGGGTAAGTAATATGGTTATTCCACTCTGAAACGACTATCCCAATTTTTTTTCCTTTCCCACTAGGAACTGATGTTGTATCATAGTCGGATAAGTTTTTTAATTCGGTAGCCATTAATTGCTTTCTAAAATAATTAAATATTTCAAAGCATCCTTGCCTTCACGGGTTTTGCCGTAGTTGTCTTTTAATTGTTGGAAGGCTTCTTTGGCAATGTCATTTTTCTTGTTAACATAAGCAGCAACACCTAGTTTAGACAATACCATCGGTTCTAATAACTCATTGCCTTTGACACTCTCAGCAGCTTTTTTATAGTTGTCAATGCCAGCATCTATTTTGTTTAACTCCATGTTTGCATCGGCAATAACTTCAAATTTTCTTCCATTTAATAAGGGATCTGCGCACTTGAAATCTTCCATTGCAGAAATCGCTTCCTGATATTTGCCTAATTTGAATTGGCAAATACCTGCATAGAATTGCGCCAAATTACCCGCTTTAGTAGAGCCAAATTCATCAATGACGTTTTGAAAGCCGATGCTTCCGCCATCGCCAATAAGCGCTTGTTTAAAAGAATCTTGTTCAAAATAGTACTGCGCTTTATACATAGAAGTGATGGCTTCATTTTCTTTTGGTTCTTTAATAAGTTTCTTGTAACCTATAAAACCGCCAATTACTACAAAAAGTGCAATTAAACCAGGGATTAATTTGCTTTTATGATCTTCATAGAAGTCTTCAATATTATGGAGACTATTGCCTAATTGTTTGCCAGTTTCTTCAAGAATGTCTTCTTGTTGTTTATTCTTTGTCATTATATCTACAATAAAATTTCGAAATAGTGTGCAAAGGTAATATATTCTTTGGGTTATTTTGCAATTAAATTGTTTAAAAATATATTAGGAATTGTGGGTTTTCAACGTAATTTTGAGCCATTGTGGATAACATTAAGACAAGGTTGCAGCATCTCAAGGTCATTAATTTTAGAAGTTATGATCACTTTGATTTGAGCTTTTCAGAAAATTTGAATTGTTTTACAGGATTCAACGGTGCCGGGAAAACAAATGTCTTGGATGCAATTTACTTTTGTTCGCTGACAAAAAGCTATTTCTCATCCTCCGATCAGTATGTATTGAAGCAGCATGCGGATTTCTTCCGTCTGGATGCTACCTATTTTGATGGCTCAACATCGGTAAGTTGGGTATGTAAAGCCGTTAAAGGCAGAAAAAAGGAAATTTTAGTGAATGATGTACCCATGCAACGCTATCATGAGTGGATTGGAAAGTTTCCTTGTGTGATGATAGCGCCTAATGATAATCAGTTGATATTGGATGGGAGTGAAGAGCGACGCAAATTTGTCGATGCAACATTATCTCAAACTGATACGGCATATCTTAATGCGCTATTACTTTACAATAAAATTCTTCAACAAAGAAATGCCTATTTAAAATCCGTTGCACTTGGAGAACGTTTAGATCATTTATTGATGGAAGCATTTGATGAGCAATTGTCAAACAAAGGAGATTTTATTTACGAATGCCGATTAAAGTTTATGGAGACATTTTTACCAATATTTAAGCGATACTATGCCCTATTGGAAGAATTGGAAGAAGTGGATGTGCAATATGAAACACAGCTGAATGAACAATGTATGCAGGACGGCTTGAAAGCGTGCTTTAAAAAAGATTGTTTAGCACAGCGTACTTCATTTGGCATACATCAGGATGATTTGCAATTTCATTTATTTGGGTTGCCAGTTAAGAAAACCGGGTCGCAGGGGCAACAAAAGACATTTTTATTCGCCCTGAAAATGGCTCAATTTGAATATATAACATCCATCAATAACGCTAAGCCAATTTTATTATTAGATGATGTCTTTGATAAATTTGATCAAAAAAGGTCAGAAAAGCTCTTTAATATGATTCAACATAACATATTCGGACAGGTTTTTCTCACGGATGCGAATGAAACAAGGCTAAAAGAAAACTTATCCTTTTATCATAAAGAATACCGTATATTTAAAGTTGAAAATAGAACAGTAACACATGTCGGAGCGAAAAAATAAAGAATCTAATATAAAGGCGCTGCTTCAAATTGCCTTGGGCGAGATGGGACTTGCAACGGGCTTCGAAGAACAGCAGGTTATAAATGCTTTCAAGCGCGTAATGCCCCCATCATTTTTAAAGTATATCATCAAAATGGGTTATAATAATGGAATTTTTTCTGTTAAAACGAATTCAGCCTCACTAAAGCATGAATTAGTTTCCGGAAGAGAATTGATTATCAGAAAAATTAATGAGGATTTGAAAGAGCAAAAAGTTAAGGAGTTAAGGGTGTTTTAGAGATGTTGAAGGTTTATGGTAATTTGGAGATGTGAAGATATGGAAATTTGAAAATGTGAAGATTTGGAAATCTCGATAAATTGGGACAGGTTTTGGAGATGTGGGAATCTCTATAAATTGGGATAAGTTGTGAAGATTCGAAAATTTGGAAATGTGAAGAGTTCACGGATTGCAGACCACAACTGACGTCGCAGTACATTATAAGAACATCATTGTACTTTGTCACCAACAACAAAAAACTTATTCGTGTATTCGTGGCAAAAAAGTTCACGGTTCAAGGAGTATTAGGGACTTTGAAGATGAGGGAATCCCGATAAATCGGTGCAGGTTTTGGAGATATGAATATGTCGAAATAGGCAAACGAAAATCGCTATACTAATAACTAATCACCAACTACTAAAGCCTTAATTGTCGCAATACGCAAATCGAATATCGCTATACTAATAACTTAATCACACTATTGTTAATAAAAATTACTATTTATTTGTTGTTTAGGGAACTCTTTTCGGTTATTTTTGTTATCTTATTTAGAATCATTATAAAAAAGGAAATATTATGGCATTAGAATTAACAACGGATAACTTCCGTACAGAAGTGTTGGATAGCGACCAAGTGTCTATGGTGGATTTTTGGGCAGTATGGTGTGGGCCGTGTAGA
Organism: Chitinophagales bacterium; assembly: GCA_019694955.1. Taxonomy (GTDB): domain Bacteria; phylum Bacteroidota; class Bacteroidia; order Chitinophagales; family JADIYW01; genus JADIYW01. The sequence goes on from JAIBAX010000011.1 coordinate 26,064, forward strand.
ATGGTCGGGCCTATTGTAGAGGAATTGGCAAAAGAATACGATGGTAAGGCGAAGATAGGAAAGGTAAATGTGGATGACCATCGTGAGGTTGCCGGAGATTATAACATCAGCAGCATACCCACCATTCTGTTCTTCAAAGGGGGACAGGTAGTAGATAAGCAAGTGGGTGCTGTTCCTAAAAGTGTGCTTAAACAAAAATTAGACGCACTCATCTAATAAAATTTAACATTTTAAAGTAAAGCCTTCTTTCTTTATTAAGAAGGCTTTTTTTATTTTGCACCTATGAACTTACACAACGAGACTTTTCATCAGTTCGACAATATCGAAATATTGGCAAAACAAGTGGTTGAAGGATTTATTATCGGTCTCCACAAAAGTCCGTTTCATGGGTTTTCTGTGGAGTTTGCGGAACATCGGCTACATAATACAGGGGATTCCGTAAAAGATATCGACTGGAAAGTCTTTGCCCGAACGGATAAAATGTACGTCAAGAAGTTTGAAGAAGAAACTAACCTTCGTTGCCAAATTGTGGTGGATGCTTCATCATCAATGTACTTTCCTCAGGAAAAAGGAACATTAGCCTATAATAAAATTGAATTTTCTGCCTTGGCCGCAGCAGCCATGATGCATATGTTAAAAAAGCAAAGAGATGCCGTTGGGTTGACTATCTTCGGAGAAGACATACAGGTGAGTACCAAGGCCAGCTCCACGACTTTACACCATAAATTACTGCTTTCACACCTACATCAGTTAATGCAATCAAAGCCTGCAAAAGTAAGAACAAATGTCGCAAAGGCGTTACATCAAATTGCAGATAGCATTCATAAGCGATCATTGGTGGTGATATTTAGTGATATGATGGATAATTTTGAGCAAAAAGAGGAATTATTCCATGCACTTCAGCACTTGAAACATGCGAAACATGAGGTGATATTATTTCATGTTGTAGATAAATCCAAGGAGTTAGATTTTGAGTTTGAGAACAGACCCTATCATTTTATCGATATGGAAACGGGCGTGGAAATTAAATTGCAGGCAAATCAGGTGAAAGCACATTATGTTGCAGAAATGGCGAAAGTAAAAGCGGCCCTTAAATTGCAATGTGCACAGTATAAAATAGATTTCGTTGAAGCAGACATACAGCAGGGATTTAATGAAGTATTGCTGCCATATCTCGTTAAAAGGGCAAAAATGCGTGTTTAATGCAATTGAATTACAGAAAGTTTGGCGACAATGGGTCTGTTATAGTAATCCTTCATGGCTTCTTGGGTTCTTTAGATAATTGGCTATCCATAGCAAAAATACTTTCCGAGAACCATCAGGTGTATATTGTGGATCAAAGGAATCACGGTCGCTCTCCACATGAACCTGAAATGGATTATTGGCATTTGGCAGACGACTTACTCGATTTTTTATTACAACACCAAATCTCGCGAGTAACCTTGTTAGGTCATAGCATGGGCGGAAAAACGGCTATGCTTTTTGCGTTGCACCACCCCGATATGGTTCAGCAATTAATAGTTGTTGATATCGCTCCCGTTAATTATCAGGGCGGTCACGAATATATTCTTGATGCTATGATGTCACTTAAAATCAATAGCTTTCAACATAGACATGAAGTAGAAGCAGCCTTGCGGAAAAGCATTCATTCAGAGGCAATCTTACAGTTTATCCTTAAAAACCTAGGTAGAAATGAGGAAGGCGAGTTTTATTGGAAGCCCAATTTATCTGTCTTATCGCAGAAATATAGAAACCTCATGATTTTTCCAGATACCAGTAGCCAATATATAGGTTCTACCCTTTTTATTAAAGGAGGAATTTCTGACTATGTGAATGTTTTGCACCAACCGGCATATCGCAAGTATTTCCCAAGACTTATCCTGATTGAAGTGGAAGGTGCCGGGCATTGGGTGCAAGCGGAAAAGCCAGCTGAATTTCTATCTATCTTACTGTCCAACCTCGAGGGTTGATAATACCCAACCTCCGAGGTTGAATTTTGTCCTAAACATCTATTGAATGTAGTGGAAATGGTAGTGAATACTGAGGAAAAGAGGAAAAGCCTACCGAATTTCTATCTGTAATACTGTCCAACCTCGAGGTTGATTATACCCAACCTCCGAGGTGATTGAGGTGGTAATCAGATGAAGGTGTCATCAACCTCCGAGGTTGGATTTTGCTTACCGAGTTTAATGGTTACTATGTCTCCAATGGTTTTAATTATAATAAACAAGGTTAGAAATCCTGCGGTACCCATATAGGTTTTGTTATCAGGAAAATGCTTCTCTGCCATGATAAAAACAAATGTTCCAAGCACTACTACCACGTGAATAATGAGGGTTCTGGCATCGATAAATGAGAAAAAATAGGAAGGGGGTTTTGACATTCGCATATTATTGAACCAATAGTTGAAAATAAAATCCATCATACAAGAAATTAAAAACCCTGCTATGGCAGTATTAAATACAGGGTCTTCAAAGCAAACCGAGTGGATGATTTTGGGCAGTTCTTCTTTTGGTGCGTGCATAACACCTAAAAATACTACAATAAAAATTAGATAAAAACTTAAAATGGCTATCCTTAGTATCATGAATTTAATGCCTTTCAAGATATGGGGTGCTATTTGACCTTCGCCGGAAGCAAAGGTAATTTTCAAGGAGGTAAAAAATGAGATAATCAAGGTCTCTAACCAAAAACCATATATTACTAAAAATGCCGGCCATTGATTTCGCCAAACGCCGATAATCATCATGAGGTTAATCATGACAGCCATAAAGATCGGATGATGTTGTTTAAATGACTTCACTCTAAAAAATTATCCTGATGCACCCACTAACCCAAAAGTGATACGCTCGTTGTCTTTTGTTATCACTATCCGGCAGTCGTTGTTTAAAACTTCTCCTTTGTACTTTATTGTATAATTTAACTCATATCCTTGGATACCAATGGAAATGCTTTCAAAACTTAACGTTTCAATCAAATGAAAATCTGGTGTTACATATTGCCCGTCTGTGGTTCGCTTGCCGGAGAAAAATTCATTCATAAACTGTGTGGTATTTCCGCCCAGAAATTTTTTATGTTGTTCCTTATTATATTCATCATCCATTAGTTTTAATAGTCCGTTTGTGTTATGTGCCTCAACAGCGGTTTTAAAATTGTTGAGAAAATCGCATAACTCAGCAGAAATATTATTGCTTAAGCAAAAGGAATCACTTACTTCCACAATTTTTCGTGAAGAATGGCAGGATAATAACGCCAAAAAAAGGATGCATATATGTATGTGTTTTTTCACATTACAAAATAAAGCATTTTTCACTAACCCAGCATCCGCATTAGAAATTTACTGCAAGGAAATTCTACTTCATATCTATTTCTGTACTCATTTTTCTGTCCTCAACGTAGTTTTTACTACGTCTGCGGGAGAAAAATTCCGTGCCTCATAGCTATTTGGTATAATTTCCTTTCGTCACAAAGTCTAACGCAGATGCTGGGTTTAAGTTTATCTTGGTATATTATTCGTTTATCGTACAGGATTTGTAAATAAATAGTCATTACTTAAACCTTGGATGGAATTGTATCATGGCATCCCGCAGGTAGCCTTGGTCAACATGGGTATATATCTCCGTTGTGGTAATAGAGGCGTGACCCAACATTTGTTGCACCGCGCGTAAATCAGCGCCTCCCATGATTAAATGAGAAGCAAAGGAATGTCGGAAGGTATGTGGACTTATGCTTTTATGTATTCCTGCTAGTGCGGTAAGGTTTTTTATTATCGTAAATACCATTACTCGCGACAAGGGCGCACCTCTTCGGTTGAGAAAAAGAATATCGCTGTACTGTGGTACAATTCTTAAATGCCTTCTAATGGTATCTTTATAGATGGCAATATGCTTCAAAGCCTCAGAACCTATTGGTACAAGTCGTTCTTTATTGCCTTTTCCAATAACTCGGAGAAAGCCAATATCTTCATATACGCCGGAAATTCTCAGAGAAATGAGTTCACTGACCCGCAAGCCGGAAGAATAAAGCGTTTCCAACATGGCTTTATTGCGGACATTTTCATTTTTGGATAAGTCTAAAGCACCGATGATTTGCTCAATCTCCTCAAAACTAAGGGTGTCTGGGAGCTTTTTCTTTAGCTTGGGACCTTCAATTAATGTTGTTGGGTCATTCTCTAATTGGTATTCTAATTTCATGAACCCAAAAAATGAGCGTAGCCCGGAAAGAATCCTTGCCTGCGAGCGTTCATTAAGCCCCAAATCATAAATATATGCCAGAAATTCTTCAATATGTAGCCTTTCTACTTGCATAGGGTTGATATGGTATTGGCGAATGTCTAAAAATTGGTTCAGCAAATGGACATCATGTAAATAGGCTTCTACTGAATTGGCGGCCAACGATTTTTCTATCTTAAGATAGCCTGAATATTCCTTTATTATTGTTGACCAGTTCATGATTAGTCAGAAGTATTTTCAGTGTCTTCTTCTTTGTTTAATTCGGATGTGAGTTGTTCAATAGTTGGAAGTGCATTTTTAATGTTATCCGGCAGTTCTTTATACGTAAATTCGGTTACGCCTAAAGGTTTATTGATGTCTTGTAGTGCAAAGTCAACTACTACATTGTTCTTGCTTTTGCATAAAAAGATGCCTATGGTAGGCTTGTCTTCCGGACTTTTTACTAGCTTGTCGATTGCCGAGACGTAAAAATTTAATTTGCCTAAATATTCAGGTTCAAATTCCGTTACCTTTAATTCAATGATGATATAGCATTTTAGCTTGGTGTGAAAAAATAACAAGTCCGTTCTAAATTCCTTTCCACCTACGTTTATCAGAAACTGCCTGCCCAGATAAGCAAAACCCTTGCCCAATTCCATCAAAAAAACGGAAATGTTCTCAATTAGCTTTAGCTCTAAATCTCTTTCTTTTATCTTTTTCTGTAGATTTAAAAAACCAAAATTATAAGGATCCTTTAAAATTGATTGCGCTAAATCACCCTCTATTTCAGGTAGCGTTTGTTTGAAATTGGTAATAGCCTTTCCCTGTCTGGAGAATAAATTAGTTTCTATCTGCATTTCCAAAACTGCCCTGCTCCAGTTGTTTTCAATCGTTTCCTGAATATAAAATATGGCTTCATCTGGAGCATTGGATTTTTGCATGACCAAAACGATATGCCTCCATGGTACTTGCATACAAAGCTGTATGATTTCAGGAATTTTGTTTTCTTCGTCTAATTCTCCACCAAGCTGGTGGAGAATTAGACGGGTTTTTCCACCAAGCTGGTGGGATTTTACTTTAATGGAATTAAAATATCTATAGAATCTTGTGATTTCATAAAGATTGGAGACGGAAAATCCACCCATTTCAGGGAATTCTTCTTTTAGGTCTTTGCTTAATTGGTCTATAAAGCCGGAACCCCACTTAGCATTTTCTTGTTTTTCTGTGATTTGCTTTCCAAGTTGCCAATACAACAAAATTAATTGGTTGTTTACAGCCAGTGCCGCCTTGATCTGACTTGTTTTGATGGATTTTTTTAAATCCTTGAGCCAATTGTGATATGTGTCGTCCGCCTGAAGAAACATATTATCTAAAGCTTAGCAAAGCCAATTCATACGATTGCAAACCGAAACCCATGATAAGCCCTTTGGCAAAGGGTGTAATATAAGAAACGTGCCTAAAGTCTTCCCGGGCGAGTGTATTACTGATATGAACCTCAATTACGGGTGCCTTAATGGCTTTAATAGCATCTCCAATAGCGATGGAGGTATGTGTATAAGCGCCGGCATTGAGGATAATTCCGTCAAAATCAAACCCGTAACGGTGCAGGTGGTCAATGATTTCTCCTTCGATATTGCTTTGAAAATAATGCAACTCCCAATCTGGAAATACGGCTTTCAAGGTTTCAAAATATGCTTCAAAGGTTTGACTTCCATAAATGCCCGGTTCTCTCTTTCCCAATAAGTTCAAGTTTGGACCGTTGATGATTGCAATTTTCTTCATGTCGTATTCTGCTAATTTTATGCTAAACTACAATTAATTCTACAGCTAAACTATGTGTGGTTTTTTTTTGCTTTCCATTTTTTGAAAATAAAAGGTGTGATATAAGCAAATAGTAAACAACAGGAAAGGATATGAAATGGTAACGCCCACCCAGAAGACAAACTTGCAGGAGCATTGAATGATGCATTTGCCCAAGCGATGAAAATGTCGGCCATGATCCAAGTGCCAAAAAGGTATCTTTTTTTATCATGGATCGTTAAGGCAGCGCCAAAACCTTCAACACAGTTCCTGATTTTCAAGGCATCTTCTGTTTTTCCATTGATAACCAAACTCTTTATTCCGACAATACTGGCAGAACCACCAATCTGTAAAATGACGGGTCCTGAGTCTACATCACCCTTTCCATTGATGCCAAGTGGATATTCTCTTATGCCCGGCAAGAAAAGACGCTTATCTAAAAAGTATTTATAGTATAAATTAAACTGCTGCTTTGCAAATTCTTTGTCTATGTCCGGTAAGAAGGTGAGCATTAAACTCATAGAACATCCACGTCCATTGGAAAGAGTTTGGTTTGTCTGGTAGTCAACTCTATGCGGGAGCAAGCCAAGACTATCGGTACTTGCTTTCGCCTTTTTTACCCAATCCTTGATAAAAGAATGGTATCTGTTATCTATTATTTTCTCGAATAATCCAATCGATGCTACTGCCACGGTATTGTCGGCAGGCCATGAAAGTGCTGTATACGACTCCAGAAAGGGAATTTGCTTTTTTGTATATGCATCGACCAATTGTTTTGTTTGAAATAAATATGTGTTTACATCATCCTCTTTTGGTGTAATTTTTTTGGAGTTCAATAATATTAGCTTTTTTGCAAGGAGGTAATTTTTCCACCCCAAATAAAAAACGCCTCTTTCCGGAGTAATGTCTTTATGAAAGTTGTATTTGCATAGATTACTTTCTAATTTGTATTGGCTTTTATTTATTTGTTGTAACCCATGTATGAACAGTGAATCGCTTTTGTCAATACTCTGTAAGAACTCACACCACGTTATACCATAAAGAACATTTGAAAAATAGTACCCTTCCGGATAAAAAGACTGCATTTTCTTGTCCACACCTTTATTAAGTTGCCCTTCAATATAGGCGAGTTGTTTCCTAATATCAAGGTTATAGCTTGACTTTATTTCTATATTGTTATATAAACTAATGTTTACATACAGCAAGTATAGAAAAAATAAGCTTGCAAAAAAGTGGATTATTTTCATCACTCAAATATAAAAAAAATGGCTACCAAAATTAATTGATAGCCATTTCTTTAGATTTGTTAGGATATTTTATTATTCAATTACAACTGGAAAAGTTACCTCAATGTCTGTTTCTCCACCGGCGTTGGTAATGTCTCCAGTAGCAACGTTGGCACCAGATTTATTTGGTTGATGTCTCAATGTTATGGTGAGGTTGCCAGAACTTGCTCCATTAGTGGTTACATCTGTAGTAATACCTATCGGCTTACCGTTTCCATCTACTTCTAATGGTATATAATTGAAACTGGCATTAATACCCGTTTTTTGATAGAAAAATTGATGATCTTCTTTTTCTTCAAGAATTTCTGTTGTCACATTTTCAACAGGGGAAGCAGACTCATTTAAAAGTACAACAGCTCCAACGTACTTTCTGTTTTTTAGTAGTGTGTCTTTAATGATTACCGGCGGATTGGCACCATCTCCATCAATATCACGGAATACAAACAAGGCATTGTGTTCAGGCTTACCTCCGGTAGTATCTGCTACTAAAACGTACGATAGGGTTGTGATGAGTTCTTCTTCATTGACATCACCCGGATCATCTTCTTTTTTACATGAAATGAGCGTGAATATGAATGCGCATAAAAGGAAAAGTTTTGTTTTCATAAAATTATGATTTATGGTTTAAAAAATAAGATACTTTAAAGAGACAGTTAAATCCCGGCAAATCTGAGAAATACCTAAGCTTGTCTGTGTAACTGCGATAACTTGTATTGGTCATATTCTCAAACGCGATGCCATATTGTATCGTGTGGTTAGCAAGTTTCTGTGTTAGGTAAGCATTCAGTTGTAATAACGAATATCCGGCAGGCGGAGGAAGAAAATCAAAACCAGTGGGGAAATGCTTTTGTCGGAAGTAGTAGGAGTATGATGTTGTTGATTCAAAATCAATGTGCTTATTAATGCTATGTTGTATATTTACCTCAAACATCAAAGAATTTTGTGGCATAGCATACAGCCAGTCATCGTTTGTGCGGTCTTTTCCCCATAATACTTCTCCTTTAGCAGTGAAATTTATCCACTTCTTTGGTGCATATTTAATGGCGCCATTGGTTCCATAAATGGCGGCATTTGTCTGCTCATAAAAATACTGTGGAAAAGCACCTCTTATCGTTAGTACCAAATCGGGTTGTGGTTCAAGAAAAATATAATCGCGAATAAGGTTATAAAAGCCACCAACACTCAAGGTTAAGGTGCTTAAAGGAAAGTAGTCCAATGAGTAGGTTAATTTTAATCCTTTTTCCGGTTTTAGAGAAGTGTTTCCTTGCTCTAAAGAGGCGGTTCCATGGTGTAAACCCTCGCTGAATAATTCTGCAGCATTTGGATTCCTGGAGGCATATCCAATATTCAACTTGGCATCCATGAAATCTTTTTTAGCATACTGCCAACCCAGTGCGCCACTGAAATTGTGGAAATAAAATGACGAGTCAATAATATTATTGTTTCTATCTCTTTTCTTGGCATTGAAATGATTGTATTCATATCTGAAACCAGCATCGACCTCCATGTGGTTATTTGACCATTTTTCAAAAATATATGCACCGGAATTTTGATTGAAATAATCAGGAATTAAAGGTCGCACACCTGTTCCGGGCAAGTTGGTATTTATGGTGTAATTGTAAACGATACCTGCCTTTCCAGTGATAACATCCGATAATGGATGCTCTATGTTTATGTCTATGCTGTGTTGATTTAAGTTCAAGTCTAAAGAAGGTCTATTGTCATTAGAAATTCTTCTGATATCATACTCTTGCCTAAGGTTAATTTGCGCCGCATACTGAAGGTTCAGTTTTAATTGCTCATTTATGCGAAAATATGTATTCGTTTTTACGATGTGGTGTGTTGACGTTTGACGGGGCGATGATAAAGAATATGTAAAGGGCAAAACAATCAGTGGCGTATCGGCACCAATCGCATTTTGTAAATCGGTGAGGTTGCCTATATGCGCAGCTTTAAGAATGCCATTCTCTTTGTCGAAAAGCGAATAATAACCTTGCAATCCCCATTTAAACTTGTTATAACCAATTGAAAAACTGGCATTCCCTTGTTGAAAACCTGTGTTGGAAAGGTTGTAGTCTGGTGCATGTTGATCGCCGGATTTTTTAAAACGTCCTTTTATGCTCCATCCAAGGTTGTTGATTTTTTTGAATCCTCCTTCCATGCTCAAACCTGCACCCCAAAGCCCCCCATTGGTAGCGCCCATGACTTGCGTTTTTAACTGGATTCCCGCTTCTTTTGGAAGAGGGGCAGGGCTGACAATAATCACCCCACCAATAGCATCCACACCGTATTGAACGGTGCCGGCACCTCTGATGACTGCAATTTCATTGCCTTCAGAAGGGTCGATTTCAGGAGCATGTTCGGTTCCCCAATCTTGCCCAACAAAACGAACATTGTTTTGGATCAGTAAAACCCTGTTGCTGTGTACACCATCGATTATCGGTTTTGAAGTATTGTTGCCGGTTTGCAATACCGAAACACCATCCATATGGTTTAAAATGCTCCCCAAATCTTTTTCACTATTTTGTTCTATCGTTTTTTTATTGAGCAACTGTGTGTTTTGAGAAGGGTTCTCTAACGCACGTTCATACGAAATGATGATTTCTTGAAGTGCTTCCGAATGATGCTCTAAATAAAAATTCTTTATCTTAGTTTCGCCTAAGTTTAAAAGCGTTACTTGCGTATCGCAGTCTATGTGAATGATTCTAATATTGTAGTTGCCCGGACATATTTTTTCAAAATGAAAATACCCATTCGTGTCTGTAATGATTCCCATGTTTAACTCCATGATTTCAATAGAGGCAAATTCTAAAGGTGTACCATCATGTTCATCATATATGTTTCCTGAAAATTCAATATTACAGGAATTTTGCCCCATAATGGTCAATGTTACGAAAAAAAAGATCCAACTGATTTGCCATTTATGCAACATAGGTGCAAATATAGCAAAAGCATTTGTTTCTGCAACTTAATTGCATGATAAATAAACATGAATATTTTTGATTTCACTTTTTTTCACATATCAAGTGTAATTTTTTCTTTTCACAGAACGTTATTGGTGGATGGGATGGCTTAAAGGGTTGCTAATAGTGGGAATTTTATGTTCTTGTGTTAAAGGACATAAGTATACAGATTTAAAGGTAGGTCAAATTGATTCACCAACAAATAAGCATTATAACCCAGAACTATCCATGTCTGCTTTACGTAAATATTGCACTGAAAACCACTATAATACAAAATGGGGCATTATCATAAATTATGCGCTTCCATCTGGAACTAAGCGTTTCTTTTTATGTGATTTAGCAGCAGATGCTATATTGGTGGAAGGATTGGTTTGTCATGGTTCTTGTAATGAGCGGTTTATTTCAGAAGCTAGATTCGGTAATGAAGTTGGTTGCGGTTGTTCTTCATTGGGGCATTACAAAATAGGGGAGAAGTATGTAGGTGATTTTGGTACAGCCTATAAATTATATGGATTAGATGAAACAAATTCAAACGCTTACGAGCGTTTTGTGGTACTACATGGCCACTCATGTGTACCTGAAAATGAGTATGATGCAGAAATATGTAATAGCTTGGGATGTCCAACATTAAACCCCAACATATTAAAAAAGATAGAACCTTTTCTTGACCAAGCAGAGGCTCCAGTAATTATTTGGGCTATCAATGATTAGTAGCGTTTTCTATTGCTTTGATTTTCGCCAGTAAACTATCTGCTACCATTTTATGTATTTCCTCACTTGGATGTCCATCGAAGATGTTTACCTTTGTTTTAATACCTTTTGTTTTAAATATTTCCGTCGTATTTAGGAAGTATAATTTTTGATTAGGGCGAAGTGAAGCTTCAATTTTTTTGTTGATGTAAATATTAGAAGAGTCAAAATCATAACTATCCGGATAGGTTACGAAGATGAGTGAAGTCTTCATAGAATCTGTGACGTAGTCTGCGGTTTCTTGTAAGTCTGCTAGATGCTGCGTGAATATGCTGTCTTCTTGATACCAGTTATACAGATTGGTTTTAAATGTTGGATGTTCTTTTGCATATTGTTTTTGAAGCTTTGCAAACGAACTTCCTTTGACAAAATAATATACCATATCGCCGATGACGGAATTTCTTGAATGCTTAAATAAAAATTTGGCAAAAGGAGCATCTTCTTTTTTATAAAGGGATGTTATATTGTCATCTGGCGGTATTCTATCTTCAATATCATTTGGAACATGGTTGAGGATAACATAAGATGGTTGTAAAGGGAAACTACGAATAAAGTTCGACTCAGTGAGCGTTCCCGCACCACTTCTTCCACCATTAATAATAAAATATTCCTCCTTTAATAACTTTTCTAGTAAATCGGGCGATCTGTCAGCCGGGTTTTTTATGCCATGTCCCGCAACATAGGAATCTCCAATATAAAGAATGATTTTTTTGTCTTGAATATCTTTAAAGCTAAAATCCCGATCTCTGAAATCAAACTTATTGAGTTTCCAGTATTTTTTGAACCATATTTTGGCTACATAAGCCTCACCATTTCCTTGACTGGGCGGATATGTGCTGCAATAAACCTCACCTATATAAAAGAATATAAGTAACCACAAGGTGGTAGTTATCGCTATTTGATAACTTTTTTTTGAAAATACCTTAAAGGTTAGCGCAATAGCAATGAGTGCAATCAATGCCAAACCAATGATTTTATAGGAACGCATCTTGAGGGCAGAAAGGAAGTCGGCGGCATCGGGAATCTGGAGCAGCTTGCTGAAATTGCTAAAGACCATTATATGAAACAGTACTAGTGCTACAATGCATACCATTAGGGCTACAGGAAAGAAATCTATTTTTCTTGTTTCCTTTGAAGCGATTTTCTTTTGAAGGCTGCCCTTTTTTGGTTTCATACTTTTTAAAAGTTATGGTAATTAGCCACAATATAAGCATTTAGGTTGTTTGAATAAGAAACTGGAATAAGTGTTTTTCAAAATAAAAAAGGGTTATCGCACGTGGATAACCCTTTAGCTACAAATTCTAACACTGAATTTGCGTAAAGAATATATTATACATTGAACAAGAAATGCATGATGTCACCATCTTCTACCACATATGTTTTTCCTTCAATTCCCAATTTCCCGGCATCACGGCAAGCTGATTCTGACCTATATTTCATATAGTCGTTGAATTTAATCACCTCAGCTCTAATGAAGCCTTTCTCGAAATCGGTATGTATTACGCCTGCTGCCTGCGGTGCCGTATCTCCTCTATGAATCGTCCATGCCCTGACTTCCTTTACGCCAGCTGTGAAATATGTAATCAGGTTCAAGAGTCTGTATGCAGATTGTATCAATAAGTTGACGCCGGGTTCTTCTAAACCCATATCTTCTAAAAACATCTGCCTGTCTTCATAACTGTCTAATTGGGCAATGTCGGCTTCTATAGCTGCAGAAATAAAGAGTACTTCTGCTTTTTCGTCTTTAACGGCTTCCATCAGTGCAGCAGTGTGTTTATTGCCTGTTTTTACTGATTTTTCATCCACATTACAAGCATACAATACTGGCTTTGCGGTGAGTAAATTCAAGTCTTTGAGGTCGTCGTGGAGGTCGCCGCCCAAATCGATAGCTCTAGCTGATTTGCCAGATTCTAACCCGTTTTTTAATAAGGTAAGCTGCTCATAAATCGTTTTGGCTTCTTTGTCGCCACTTCCGGCGGCGCGTTGATATTTAGCCATTCTTTTCTCTACGGATTCCAAATCTTTTAATTGCAACTCGATGTCTATGATTTCCTTATCCCTTACTGGGTTGACAGAACCGTCAACATGCACAATATTGTCGTCTTCAAAGCAGCGAATAACGTGAATGATGGCATCTGTATTGCGAATATTGCCTAAAAATTGATTTCCTAATCCTTCTCCTTTGCTGGCACCTTTTACCAATCCGGCAATATCTACAATCTCAACGGTAGTAGGAACTACCTTCTGAGGTTGGATGATTTCTGCCAACTGGTTAATTCTGCTGTCCGGCACTGTTATTACGCCAACATTTGGCTCGATCGTACAGAATGGATAGTTTGCTGATTGTGCTTTCGCATTTGAAAGTGCATTGAAAAGTGTTGACTTGCCCACATTTGGCAATCCCACAATCCCACATTGAAGTCCCATAGTATGTTTTTAATGAATTATCCTTCCGCAAAAATAGGGAAGTGTGTGTTAAGATATAAGGGCTTTAGTCCCATTTTTCTACATGATCGATGGTATCGTTTTGGTCAGGTTTTTGTTCAACTGGCGTTGTATCTTCGGTGTCAGCGTCAGCTGTATCTTCATCATGTCCTCTTTCTCGGTGCGCAAACTGATTGAAATCGTATTCAGGAAGTAATTCAGCCTTGATATAATCAACCGTTTCTTGTAACGCCTCAACAAATTTGTTGAAATCCTCTTTATAGATGAAAATCTTGTGCCTGTCGTAACTTTCGTCGTTAAAATGTTTCTTGCTTTCTGTTATTGTAAGGAAGAAATCGCTGGACTTTGTTGACCTTACATCGAAGAAATATGTTCTTCTTTTACCAGCCCTAATCTTTTTTGAAAAGATGTCGTTTTTAATGTTATTGTGCTCGTTCTCCACTTTTTTCCGTTTTACGATACAATATTAAAACAAAAAACGATAAACTCTAAGGATTTTCCCAAAAAATTATTCCACAGCCTCCGCTTCCTGTTGTTGAATAAGGTATAGGTCGTAATAAGTGCCTTTCCGTTCCAGCAGTTGTTGGTGCGTACCACTTTCTGACAACCTGCCATCTTCTAAAACAAGAATTTGGTCGAAGTTGAATAGCGAAAATATACGATGTGTAATAAATAAGACAGTTTTGTCTTTTAAGATGGTGTTGAAGTTGTTGAGAATGATATGTTCCGTCTTTGCATCTACAGCAGAAAGACAGTCGTCAAAGATTAATAATTCAGGATCTTTTATCAATGCCCTTGCGATAGAAATTCGTTGCTTTTGTCCACCACTAAGCGTTACACCTCGCTCTCCAACGATGGTTTCATATGTTTTTGGAAGTCCTAATATGTCGTTGTGGACGGCGGCTATTTTGGCATATTCTTTAACGGTTGTTTCTTCCGCATCTATTTTTCCAAATCTGATATTGTTCTGTACTGTCTCAGAGAATAGGAATACGTCTTGCGGTACATATCCCGTGTTTTTTCTTAAGTCTGAAAGATTAATTTCTTTAAGGTTCTGATGGTCAATGGTGATTGCTCCTTTTTCAATATCATAGTTCCTTAGCAGTAATTCGGCAACAGTAGATTTTCCTGAACCGGTGCGCCCAACGATTGCGACTTTTTCACCTTTTTTTATGTTAAAGGAAATATTCTTTAAAGCTTCAATGCCTGTATCCGGATAAACGAAACTAACTTCGTTAAAATGAATATCTCCAATGCGCGCTAATTTCTTTTGGGTAGGATTAATGATATCAGGTTGTTGATCCATGAATTCATTAATGCGTTTTTGACTGGCTTCTGCACGTTGTATTAAGCTGATTACCCATCCCAATGAAGCCACAGGCCAAGTGAGCATGTTTATATAGTAAACAAATTCAGCGATATTGCCGGCGGAAAATCTACCTTTCAATACTTCAATTCCACCAATATATACTGCCAATATGGTGCTTAAACCGATGAGTAATAGCATCAAGGGTGCGAAAAATGCTTCTATACGTGCCAATGCCAGCGTTTTTACCCGGTAGTTTTCTGAAGCTTTTTCAAATTCTTCGCCTGCGAAATTTTCCCTTGCAAAGGCTTTTAATACCCTTATTCCGGAAAAATATTCCTGCGCCATGGATGTAATGCCCGATAATTGTCGTTGAATGGCTTCACTTTTTTTATTGATAGAATCACTGATTTTATATATGGAATAGGAGAGTATCGGCAAGGGCAATAGCACCCAAAAAGAAAGATAGGCATTGGTATAAAACATTGAATATATCACCATGATAAACATTGCCAATGTATTCACAGCATACATTATGGCAGGTCCTACGTACATACGCACTTTGGAAACATCCTCGGAAATTCGTGACATGAGGTCTCCGGTATTATTCCTTTTGTAGAAGGCTGACCCCAGACGTTGATACTGCTGATAGAGCTCATCTTTCTGATCGTATTCAATTAATCGAGACATTACGATGAGGGTTTGCCGCATGAAAAACATAAAAATGCCTCTCAATAACGATGAAACGATGATTAAGATTCCAAATAGAAAAATTAAATGTATAATGGATTGATATAATAAACTTTTGGATGAAAACCCTTGTAGAAGTTGATACGTTTCTATATTTTCAGTGATGAGGTCTAAGGCATAGCGTATCATGATTGGCGGCACTAAGCCAAAGATATTTGACACAATGACGAAAAACATTCCCCCAATCAAGTAGGATTTGTATCTAATAAAGTATCTGTTGATAGACTTTAATTGCATATTGGCGAAGGTACATAAATATTATTATTCTAAAAATGAGCTTCAACTTTAACAGTTGGTTATTTGTGAATAAAAAAATACTTTAATCATTTCTGAAAACTTATTTTTGCAGTCAAGTAAGTTCTATGATTAGCAGGAGAAGTGTTCGAATAAAAACCATGCAAGCGATTTATGCCTTTGAGCGATCAGAGGGTACGCCCGTCTTGCATTTTGAAACCTTATTGAAAAAAAGTATCAACTCTGTCAAAGAGCAATATATCTTTCATCTATTTCTAATTAGAGAAGTAGCCAATTTTGTTGACAAAATGGCTAAAATTAAGGCATCAAAATATATTCGCTCCGAGGCCGACAAACATTTCAGCACCAAGTTGCTCAGCAATATCTTTATCAATTATTTGAATCACGATAAGGAGTTTCTAGACCTAACAGAAATGTATCATTTTCAAAGACATGTAAATGATGATTTGATTAGAAAGTTGTATATGCAACTCTCTGAAACTGAATTGTATCAAAGATATGTTCAAAATCCTGCTGAATTTGAGTTTGAAGCAGATAAGAAAATCATTAAAATGCTCTATGAAGAAGTGATTCTGAATAGTGAAATGGTGAAAAGCCTGTTTGAAGAAATTTGGCCTACATGGGAAGATGATATCGCTTTCGTACATAGTACCGTTACAGAAGCCATTAAGAAAAGTAAAGAAGAATTGAAACTACATCTCGAAAGAGCCAATATTATGGATAAGTTTCAAGAGTTGATGACTTTTGCTTTGGAGTTGTTTAAAAAAACCATCGATGAAAAGGAAAAGCAAATCGCGCTGTATGTGCCGAAACTTAAAAACTGGGAAGCTGATCGTTTAGCGATACTCGACCAAATCATTCTAAGAATGGCACTGACAGAGTTTACTTGTTTTCCTTCTATACCACTAAAGGTTTCTATCAATGAATATTTAGACATTTCAAAGGAATTCAGCACACCTAAAAGCAAAGACTTTATCAACGGTGTATTGGATAGACTGATGAAAGAACTTAAGGAGTCGGGAGCCATTAAGAAAATAGGTAGAGGGTTGATTAACAATTAATAATTATAAATTATAAATTATAAATTATAAATTATAAATTATAAATTTTGAATGGTCATTTTTTGTTGTTATAAATAAATTGTTTAAAATAGTTGTATGATATTGGATATTTTATTGCAGGCAAAGCCTGCTGCTCCAGGTGGAGGGTTTAATATGATTTTTATGATGGTGGCGATGTTTGCCATTATGTATTTCTTTATGATTCGTCCTCAAAAGAAAAAAGCTGATGATCAAAAGAAATTCCAAGAATCAATAGAGAAAGGAAGAAGAGTAGTGACACATGCAGGCATGCATGGAAAGGTGGCTTCTTTAGATGAGAGCAATCAAACGATGTTACTAGAAATTGGCGATAATGTACGCGTAAAAATGGATATTGCAGCCATTTCTATGGAAGCAACCCTATTGGCATATCCAGATCAAGCAAAATAGCCTTGTTACGAGTAGGCGTCACCGGTGGAATAGGTAGTGGAAAGACGATGGTTTGTGCCATTTTTTCTACTTTAGGAATACCCGTTTATAATACCGATCTACGTGCGAAACAGCTCATGATAGAAAAGGACACTGTGAGAAAGCAATTGATAACAGCTTTCGGCGAGTTGGTTTATTTGGAGGATGGTTCTTTGAATAGAAAGTACTTGTCAGATGCTGTTTTTCATGATAAGAATAAGCTAAACGCATTAAATGCTATTGTCCATCCCGCCGTATATGAAGATTTAGTACATTGGTACAGCCAACATTTGGATAAATTATATGTTGTACAAGAATCAGCATTGGTGTTTGAAACAGGGTCTTATAAAATGTTGGATAAAACCATTTTGGTAACGGCAGCAGAGGATCTAAGAATAACCAGGGTGATGAAGCGTGACAATATTTCTAAAGAGGAAGTCGTGGCACGCATTGCCAATCAAATGCCGGAGCATGAAAAAATTAAGCTTGCTGATTATATTATTTACAATAACGAGCAGGATAGCCTGATAGAGCAGGTGATGAACATAGATACCGAATTAAAGATGATTGCTTCAAGAAATTAAAACAAAACAATGAGCCAAGAAACACCAATTAAATGTTTAATAATCGGTTCCGGTCCCGCCGGATATACCGCTGCCATTTATGCATCTAGAGCAGGACTAAAGCCTGTAATGATTACAGGATTGGAAATGGGCGGGCAGTTGATGCAAACTACTGACGTTGAAAATTATCCCGGTTACCCTGAAGGCATCATGGGACCGGAGATGATGGAGGATTTTCGCAAACAAGCGGAGCGAATGGGTACAGATATCCGTTTTGGCATCGTTACAAAAGTTGATTTTACAGGGCCTGTTCACAAAGTATGGACAGATGAAGGTACTGAATTACAGGCGCATACAGTTATCATCGCAACAGGCGCCGCCGCAAAATGGCTCGGTTTGGAATCTGAACAACGCCTGAATGGCAGAGGCGTAAGTGCCTGTGCTGTTTGTGATGGATTTTTCTATAAAGATAAAGAAGTAGCCATTGTGGGTGCCGGAGATACGGCTTGTGAGGAAGCCTTGTATTTGGCCAACCTATGCCCTAAAGTACATATGATTGTGAGAAAGGCAGAAATGCGTGCTTCCAAAATCATGCAAGAACGTGTCCTGAAAACTGCTAATATTCAAGTGTATTGGAACAGCGAAACGGAAGAAGTGCTCGGTGAGGAAAAGGTTGTCGGTGTGCGTTTGGTCAATAATAAAACTGGCGAAAAAACGGTGATCGATACCATCTCAGGATTTTTTGTCGCCATTGGACATCAACCCAACTCGACAATATTTAAGGATTGGTTGCAAATGGATGAAACAGGTTATATTCAAACGGTGCCGGGTACTGCCAAGACAAATATTGCGGGCGTTTTTGCCGCAGGAGATGTGCAGGATAAGGTATATCGCCAAGCCGTAACCAGTGCTGGTTCGGGTTGTATGGCGGCCTTAGATGCTGAACGGTATTTGGGAGAATTGCAACATTAAAGGATGTTAAAATAACTTATTTCTTGTGGCATTCCGAGAAATGAGATTTATTGGTATAATATTTTCTGTATTTTTAATCCAGAATAAGCGTTAGACTTTGTGCAAAAACTGTTTTTAGTCATATTTTTTTCTTGGTTAGGCGTTCATGCTTATGGACAAGATACCATTCATAAACCCATCTACCTACCACCCGTTATCATTAATGGCGATACCACCTTGCCTGCTGAGATATTGTATCCGGTGGAAATTATAGGTAAGAAAATGGCGCCAATACCTAAGAGAGATAAAGAGTATTTGAAAAAGATATATCCATATGCCATCAGGTGCTCACGTATCATACAGCAAATTGACGAAGACTTAGCAAAATGTAAAACAAAGAAACAAAAGAAGGAATACACGCAGGCAACCTATAAATTGCTGAAAGATGAATTTGAAGACGATATTAGAAATATGACCCGGATTCAAGGGCAGTATCTTGTAAGACTAATAAATAGAGAAACGGGCGTTTCCGTTTATGAGATTATTAAAGAGTATAAAAACGGAATGAGCGCAGGATGGTGGAACTTTACAGGTAAATTTTTCGACCAAGATTTAAAAGATACTTACCAACCCGAAGGAAGAGATAAATGGATGGAAGAATATTTATTATATTTGGACGAAGTTTATCAAAGAGATGGTACATTAATAAAATTAGATTATGAGCGACTCAATACACAAATTCCAAGTAAAAAAGGCAAGCGGAAAGGAAATAAGCCTGAGTGAATACAAAGGTAAGGTACTTTTAGTAGTCAATACAGCATCGAAATGTGGACTGACACCACAGTACGGCAAATTAGAAGCTTTGTATCAAGAATACAAAGACAAAGGATTGGAAATTTTAGGATTCCCATCCAATGATTTCGCCGATCAAGAGCCCTTAGACAGTGCGGGCGCTGAGCAGTTTTGCCAGTTGAATTACGGCGTGTCATTTCCTATTATGGAGAAAATGCATGTCAAAGGAAAAGAGCAAAGTGAATTGTTTCATTTTCTTTCCAATAAATCCGAAAATGGCAAGGTGAATATTGCGCCTAAATGGAATTTCCAAAAATACCTTGTCGATAAAGAAGGGAATGTCGTGGATTATTTCCTACCAATCACGGATCCTGATTCCGGAAAAGTGAAAAAAGCTATTGAGAAACTTCTCGATAAATAGTTTAAATTTAATATAGTTTAATGTTTTAAGAATCAATAAATTGTAATTTTACCTTACAACATGAAGCTATTCTAAAACTGTTCAATGGTGAAATTAGATATTCTTGCTTTTGCGGCACATCCTGATGATGTGGAATTAGCGTGTTCTGCTACTGTGATTAAACATATCCAAATAGGTAAAAAAGTGGGTATCGTTGACTTAACACGAGGAGAATTGGGTACGCGCGGATCCGGTCAGCTAAGATTAGAGGAAGCCGCCCAATCCGCCAAAGTAATGGGTTTGTCAGTTAGGGAGAATGCTGGTTTAGCAGACGGTTTCTTCGACCTGTCCAAAGAGAATAAACTCACTATCATCCGATATATTAGGAAGTATCAACCGGAAATTATCCTTTGTAATGCTACAAAAGATAGACACCCTGACCATGAAAGAGCCGGAAAATTGGTGAATGAGTCCAGTTTTTTGTCTGGATTGATAAAGGTAGAAACAATGCTGGATGGAGTAGAGCAAGCACCTTGGCGACCAAATGCCATTTATCACTATATTCAAGACAGGTACATAAAGCCTGATATGGTCGTAGAAGTGAGCGAGGAATTGATGAAAAAGAAAATGGAAGCGATTTTTTGCTTTAAGTCACAGTTTTTTAACCCACACTCCGATGAGCCTGAAACACCTATTTCTTCGAAGGCATTTATTGAATTTATAGAGGCAAGATGCCGCGAAATGGGTCGTGAAATACATGCTGAGTTCGCTGAAGGCTTCACCATTGACAGAGCCATCGGTATAGATAGCTTTTTTGATATTAAATAGAAAGGCATGAAATACAGTTTAGTTTTGAGGTGTTTCCTTTTTTATTGCTTTTTATTTTCTTTTTGTCATGGTGTTGTTGCACAGCAGAACGGTGTCTACTTTTATACTTCATTCAACCTCGACAAAATGAACGTCGTTTATCCTTTTGTTGATAACCCCATATCTGTCTATGTGCCTGGGCATAGGGCAGATTCGATATCAGTAGTGCCTTCCTTTGGAGAAATAAAAGATAATGGTTGGGGGAAATTTATGTACTCTTGCGATAACTATACTACTACAGGCTCAGTGATTTTTAAAATTTATTTTGGTGAGAAGGAGATAGGTTCATATTCAGTGAGGCTCAAGCCATTTCCATCTCCAATATTTCTTTTTAATGGATATGAAAATCCTGTTGTTACTATTACAGGCTCAAAAGACAGTACGATGACTTTAGGTTCTGTTGTTCGAGGTATGGACTTCGATGTTAAAACCTCTATCAAATCTTTCGAATTTGATATTATCAGAAATGGTGATGTACATCAGACGGGAGCATATCAAAGGAATGATAGCATGGCTTTTAATCAGATTAAAATCAACTTGTCTACCTGCGAAAAAGGTGATATCCTTTATATTAAAAATCTACTGTATAATTATGTAACAAGTGGATTCGTTCACACTGATTCTTTTAAAAAGGACTTAGTTCTACTTATTAACTAAAAGAGTTCAGTTCATTGTCTATTGACCATGCGACCCTTTGCGGTTAAAAAGTCCACGGTCGACAGTTGACCAGACCACCGTTTTTATTTGCACCCATTGCACCAATTAATATAACTCCTTAGCGCCCTCTGCGTAACCCTTAGCGCCCTTTGCGGTTAAAAAAGTTCACAGTAAAGTTATTAGCTATTCATTAATGACTATTCCACCTTACTAATCCTCTATATCTTCCAATTCTTCTCCAAATCGCTCACCCATGCCTTTACCAATGCCATTTCTTCCATGCCTACCCAACCGTTAGAGGTAAGTGATTCATAGCATTTGACTAAGTTGTCAGGAATGTTTGATACGCCTGAACTTAATGAAAGTCCTTCCAAGGCTTTACAAATCTTACTATTGTTTAAATAACCCGGAATTTCGTCTTCGAAATCTTTTAATAGGTTGTGTTCATTTCTTTCTTGCCATACCGTTGGTTCGTGGTAGAGAATGCTCCAGCCATTCTCCCAAGAAACCCGCTGTGCTACATAGCTTCTCCAAATATCCGTCATTCTAAAGCTGCAATATGCCGGTAAATACAGCAACGGAAATGCTTCTTTGTACCAATACGTATTTTGTGAATTAAATGGACTCCAAGCATTATTTCCTAAAGCCACTCTGGTGCTTATTTCAAAGTCTAAAGGCAATGGGTATGCCAACCTAAATACGGCATCCACATCCGGATTCTCGTCCGCAAGTCCTTGCTGAATAGGGCAGAGGATTTCCCTTTCGGTAAAAGAACTCAGTTCTGGGGTAGGTTTTTGCAATTCTTCCAAAGGAAGACCACGTGGCCAAATGAATTTTTCTGTAAAATATTTATATACGTTTACCCAACCTTGCTCTTTAATATCATATGCTTTTACCATTCTTGTATGTTCATTCCAAAACGGCTCACGAGGCAAATTGTCATCGTCGGTTTCAACAATTTCATCTGTACCATTTTTCATTGCGATGAGGTATCCGATGTTCTTTCTTGCATAGTGGCGTGTTGGGCATATCTTGGCAAATTCAAGGTCTAATTGCAATTGCCGATCCACACTGTAGAAATCGCAACCTTCGATGTGGAATTGAGCGGGTGACTTGGTGTCGCCAATCATAACGAAGTCGAGTCCTCTTGCGCTACATTCTTTTGCAAATGTGTGTAAAACCGGCATGGTATCCGGACCAATAGATGTGATAACCAATGTTTTTTTTGACATATTTCTTAGCTTATTCTTAAATTGTATAATGATTTCCTTTGATGCGCTCTTTAAAATACCATAAAAGTGTTTCATTGGCATTTTTGATGGCCTTGCTGCTTACGCGGGGTGAGGGCGCCTGATAGTGGATAGGTACTTCAAAAATCCTCCTTTTGCGTAAGAGATACCTGAGTTCAGTTTGATAGAAATGAGCGGTTGATTTTAACTTATAGTCCAATATGGCCTTAATTACATTTCTATGAAATCCTTGAAACCCGGAAGTCATGTCGTGTAGCTTTGTGCCTAACAATATATTAGCGAGGGTCGTACCTGTTTTAGATAAAGTTCTTCTTTTGAAGGGAGAATCACCCATGCTGCCGCCATTGATAAACCTGCTGCCAAAGGCACATTCGTTGCCTTCATTGAGTACCCTTAAAAACATAGGGATCGCCCTAGGGTCATGAGAAAGACCTGCATCCATTTCAATGATGAGTTCATGACCTCTATCATAAGCAACACGAAATCCTTTCAGATACGCATCTACTACAGAGCGGTTTTCTGGGGCAAATACCGCCTCAAATCGAGGATCTTTCTTGGAAAGTTCTTGCGCCATTTCCAAAGTTCTGTCCTTACTCACATTGTCAATGATAAAATATATTTTCCCTGTTCCTTCAGCATCCAATACTTTTGTCAATAGTTCAACAAAAGGATTGAAGTCTTCTTCTTCATTTGCCATTGGGATAATTGCTGCCCAGTCTTGATAAACATACATATTAGATGCCTGATTTTTTGATAATTGGCAAAAATACGGGATTTTTAGATATTTTTGAACTTTGTTTACCTTAGTTTAAAGTTTGTTAAAATGGAGTATAGAAGATTAGGAAAATCAGGATTAAAAGTCAGCACACTTTCCTTTGGATCTTGGGTGACTTTTGGTTATCAGATAAATGAAGATGTATCAGAAAAACTCATGATTACAGCGTATGAGCATGGTGTTAACTTCTTTGATAATGCAGAGATTTATGCGGATGGTCGTTCAGAAGTGGTGATGGGGAAGATATTTAAAAAGCTGGGTTGGGATAGAACTTCTTTTGTCGTTTCCAGCAAAGCATTTTTTGGAGATGGAAGAAAAGGTCCTAATCAAACTGGATTGAGTAGGAAGCATTTGTTTGAAGCATGTAACGACGCTTTGAAAAGACTGCAAGTTGATTATTTGGATTTGTTTTTCTGCCATAGACCAGACAGAAATACACCCATCGAAGAAACCGTGTGGACGATGCATAACCTTATTCAGCAAGGGAAAATCCTGTATTGGGGAACCTCTGAATGGTCGGCACAAGAAATTACACAGGCGCATTATGTGGCAGCAAAAAATAACCTCATCGGTCCGCTTATGGAGCAACCACAATACAATATGTTTCACCGCCAGAAAGTTGAAGTAGATTTCCTCCAATTGTATAGAGATTTTGGCTTAGGAACAACGACATGGTCGCCATTGTCGAGTGGTTTATTGACAGGTAAATATAATGCTGGCAATATCCAAGAAAATACTAGACTTCAATTAACGGATATGGCTTGGCTAAAGGATAAAACGCTTACAGAAGGTAAACTAGGTAAGGTCGCAGCATTAGGTAAAATCGCCAACGACTTGGGTATATCTCTTGCCAGATTGGGCGTTGCTTGGTGTGCTAAAAACCCCAATGTTTCTACGGTGATACTGGGCGCTTCAAAAGTGGAACAATTGACAGAAACACTCATGGCAATCGATGATGTAAAATTACTTACAAATGAAGTGTTGGAGAAAATAGAAGGTGTCTTACAGAATAAACCGGAGTTATCTATTTGGTAATATTTCTTTCAAAAATACCGATTAAATCTTCATTCATTTCCTTGAAACGACGCATGCAATTGCCTAAAAAGGTATCGTCAACGATTTTATAAATGTCCTCAAAACTATTGATATAATCCGATTCCCTTAATTTATATGTTTGTTCTAAAGTGCCCATCTCCAATTTTATGGAATAGCGCATATTCATTGCAAACACCGTAATCTTCATCACAGGATGCGGTATTTCTCCAATTATTCTCATTCGTCAAATTATTATTTTGCCCAACAACGCAATGTTATTGGGCAAAAATGATATTGATTATTGCATTAGCACAACCATTCCTTTTGTTTCAAACTTACTTCCGTAAATAGTTGTACCGCTAACGTTATAAATATAGGTGTCCACATTTTGTAGTTTCCCTTTAAAAGTTCCATCCCAACCAATGGTTTGCTCTGTGCTGGAAAATACTTTTTCTCCCCATCTATTAAATATTTCAAGATTTATCGTAGCAATTTCTTCACCTAAAACCATAAATACATCATTATTGCCATCGCCATTAGGAGAGAAGGCTGTAGGGACGAATACTACGGGTTTGTCATCCACCTGAATAACTGTACAAACTGTGTTAATACATCCTGAACTTGTCTCCGTTTCCGTTAAACAAATATTATAGTTGCCTGCAACGGTATAAGTATGTGTTTCATCAAAATTGGTAGAAGTAGTGCCATCGCCAAAATTCCACACAAAAGTATTGGTTGGTTTAGATAAATTGTCTAAAACGACCTCATTCGCGCGAAGTACCGGATTTGGACTCGCCGTAAAATTCGGTGCGGGGCTTGTGCCAATAACAATATTTAGGATAGTGTCATCTTGTACATTACAGGTATTCGGATTAGATGCCACCAATTTTACCTGAAAGACTCCTCCATTATCAAAATATTCACTAAAGCTCGATTCCGAATGTGTGATACCTCCCGGTAAAGTCCATAGTAATGTGCTTGCATGTTGGCTTTGGCTATTGAACTGTATCTCAACAGGAGCGCAACCAGAGCCTGTATAGCTGGCAATAGCTTTGACTTCATTTAGCACGGTGATAGATTTGACAATAGAGTCTTTCTTATTGCAACTATTTGCGACGATTAATTTAATGCTATAAGTTCCTTCCGTAGCATAGCTATGCGTTGGATTCTGGTCAGAAGAAGTGGTGCCATCGCCAAAATCCCAATTATATGTTTGACCGTTTGTAGATAAATCGGTAAAGTTTACCAATTGACCAATGCAAATTTTCCCTGCCGTATAATTGAAGTTGGCAGTAATCGCTCCCGATAAATCTTTTATCTCCAACGGTAGTGTTATGCTTTTTGTTACTGGGCAAGTATTGAAATTATTGGCGGTCAATTTTACATTAACTGTTCCAAAACTAGCATATGAATGACTGGGGCTTACCGCATCAATGGTGGAACCGTCACCAAACTCCCATACAAAAGTAGTACCCAAAGAAGAAGTTGGTTGCGTTAAATTTGTGAATTGCCAAGACCTGCCATCACAAGGGCTGATATTGACAAATTCAAAATTAGGGATTAGTACATCTCTTTCTGTAATGGTAATTGCATTGGATGTCGCAGGGCAGCCATTTAAATCCACATTAACAACATAATCTCCACCACCATTGCCAACATATGTGCCACTATTCGCACCGGAAATATCAACGCCGTCTTTAACCCACTGGTAATGCGTCATTCCTGCGGTAGCACTTATATTTACTTGTTCCGTCGGACATATATTTGTGTTAACTGCTACTATATTAACAGTAGGAATTGGCTTAATAGTAACATTGATGGTATTGGAAGTGCCTGGGCAATTATTCTTTCCAACGGCAACGGTATAAGCTCCTGTTGCAGATGCAGTATAGGTTGATGTGATTGCTCCAGAAATAATATTTCCATTTAAATACCATTGGTAATTATCCATTCCGGCAGTAGCAGATAAACCAACAGAACTTCCCTGACAAACATATGTCGGTCCGGAAGGGGTTATAACGGAAGAAGGAATAGGATTTACGGTCATAGTAACGGTTGGCGCAGTGGCAGGATTACCGGTAGCGCAACCTAAATCTGAGGTGAGTACGCATGAAACTTGATCTCCATTTTGAAAACTTGCATTGGTGTATGTTGCATTATTACTGCCAACATTTGCACCATTGAGTTTCCATTGATAGATTGGCACTGTTCCACCATTTACAGTATTTGCCGTAAAGGTAACTGAAGTGCCTGCGCAAATGGGATTGGCAGATGGAGAAACATTTATTGATACCGGAAGTGCAGAATTGACCACCATATTGATAGCATTGGATGTGGCAGGACTTCCCGAAGGGCATTTGACATTGGAAGTCAAAGTACAGGTAATAATATCACCATTAGCAAGCGCATTATTAGCATAAGTTGCAGCATTACTGCCCACATTTACACCATTGAGTTTCCATTGATAAACAGGGGCTGTTCCACCATTTGTAGGCGTAGCCGTAAAAACGACATTGGTGCCTATACATATTGGATTAGATGAAGCCACTATTGACACATCCACAGGAAGAATAGGGTCTACCGTCATGATAATTGTATTGCTGGTGGCAGGGTTGCCCGTAGGGCAAGTAGCGTTTGAAGTAAGCGTACACTTAATCCTGTCGCCATTGTTCAACGTATTGTTAGAATACGTTGCAGCGTTTGTTCCAACCGGATTATTGTTTAAATACCATTGATAAGTTGGAGCAGATCCTTGGTTCACCGGACTCGCAGTAAAAGTGATATTAGTGCCTTGACATAATACATTTTGCGAGGCTACGATAGAAACAGACACCGGTAGATTTGGATTTACAGCCATTGTAATTTCATTAGAAATAGCCGGATTACCAGTAGGACATGTCGCATTCGAAGTTAAGGTACAGGTTATCTTGTCATTATTGGCTAAGGTATTATTGCTATAGCTTGCGCTGTTAGTGCCTACATTTACGCCATTGAGTTTCCATTGGTAAGAAGGATTTAAACCACCATTGACGGGAGAGGCTGTAAAGGTAACATTGGTATTTTGACAAATAGGGTTAGCGTTGGCTGCAATACCCACAGAAACAGGTAAGTTTGGATTGACCGTCATTGTAATAGCATTAGAAGTTGCCGGGCTACCTGATTTACATGTTTCACTGGATGTAAGCACGCATGTGATAACATCATTATTCGCTAAAGCAGCACTACTATAGGTGTTGGAATTTGTTCCAACATTCACGCCATTTATTTTCCATTGAAAAGTTGGAGTAATACCTCCATTAACAGGTGTGGCAGTGAAGGTGACATTGGTTCCGGCACATATGGTGCTTGTATTTGCTGCAATACTGACAGAAACAGGTTTAATAGGATTGACGGTCATAACGACCTGATTGGATGTTGCAGGGTTCCCGCTTGGGCAAATAGCATCCGAAGTAAGCACACAGGTGATTTTGTCACCATTTGTTAATGTGTTATTGGAATAAGTTGTAGCATTTGTACCAACGTTTGCGCCATTGAGTTTCCATTGGTAAGCAGGAGTGGTGCCACCATTGGTAGGTGTTGCTGTAAAGGTTACGTTTGTTCCCGCACATATGGGGTTTGAACTGCTGTTAATGCTAACAGATACTGGCAAAACAGGATTTACCGTCATAGTAATCTGATTGGAATTCGCAGGATTTCCGGTGGGGCAAACTGCATTTGAGGTAAGTGTACAAGTTATTTTATCACCATTTACTAATGTATTATTAGCATAAGTGGTGGCATTACTGCCCACATTAACGCCATTGAGCTTCCATTGATAAACAGGCACAGTACCTCCATTAGTTGGTGTTGCCGTAAATGTTACGTTCGTTCCGGCACAAATAGGATTTGCACTACTGTTTATACTGATGGATACTGGTAAATTCGGATTTACCGTCATAATAATTTGATTAGAAGTTGCTGGGCTTCCTGTCTTGCAATTTTCGCTGGAGGTAAGCACACAAGTAACCCGATCTCCATTTGTCAAAGTATTATTTGAATAAGTGGCCGAATTTGTGCCAACATTTACGCCATTGAGTTTCCATTGATAGGTAGGTGTTGCTCCTCCATTTGTTGGCGTGGCTGTAAACGTTACATTCGTTCCTGAGCAAATAATATTTGAGGAAGCAACTATAGATACAGATACAGGTAAATTTGGATTTACAGTCATGGGGATAACATTGGAACTAGCCGGATTTCCGGTTGGACAAGTAGCATTAGAAGTAACCCTGCAAAATATTACATCCCCATTATTTAAGGTATTATTGCTGTAAGAATTGCTGTTGACACCTACATTAGCCCCATTTAATTTCCATTGGTAGGTAGGTGAAGCGCCTCCATTAATTGCATTAGCGGTGAAAGTTACATTTGTACCCGCACAAATGGTATTATTGTCAGCGGCAATGGTAATGGATACAGGTAAGTTTGGATTTACCACCATCGTTACTTGATTTGAAGTGGCAGGATTTCCGGATTTGCATATTAAGTTAGAAGTAAGTACACAGGTAATTTTATCGCCATTATTGAGGCCAGTGCTACTAAAAGTTGGCGAATTTGCCCCAATATTGACTCCATTTAATTTCCATTGATAAGTAGGTGAACTACCTCCGTTTACTGGCGTTGCCGTAAAAAGAACATTTGCACCAACACAAATAGGGTTGTTTGCTGTAGAGATAGAAACTGAAACAGGCTGGTTCGCAAAAACATCCATCGTAATTTGATTAGAACCAATGGATGGGCTTGCTACACAGGTTAAACTGGTTGTCATCGTACAGGTAATGACGTCATTGTCATTTAAAGTAGAGGATGAATAGGTGTTGCTATTGGTGCCTACGGGATTGCCATTAATAAACCATTGATAGGAAGGTGTAGCTCCACCATTGGAAGGTGTTGCCGTAAATGTAACAGGATCGCCTTGACAAATAACGGGTGTTGCAGTACTAATACTGTTACCTAACGGTAATTTTGGATTGACAGTCATGGTAATAGTATTAGATGTAGCCGGGTTTCCTGTGGTACAACCTAAACTACTCGTCAATTCTACCTTTATTTGGTCATTATTTGCTAATGATGAAGCGTTAAATGTGGCACTATTTGTACCCACTGGATTATTGTTTAAGTACCATTGGTAAACTGGTGTAGCACCTCCATTTGTTGGGTTAGCTGTAAAAGCTACATTACTGCCTTGACAAATTGGATTGGAAGAAGCATTAATACTTACTGACACGGTTTGCGGGCTACTTACCGACATCGTAATAGTATTGGAAGTAGCCGGACTTCCCGTAGCGCAGGTGGCATTAGAGGTGAGTACGCAAGTGATTTGGTCACCATTTGCTAATGTTGAACTACTATACGTTGAAGCATTAGCGCCCACATTTACGCCATTCTTTTTCCATTGATAAACGGGTGTTGAACCCCCATTCGTAGGTGTAGCAGTAAAGGTGACGTTTGTACCGGAGCAAATTGAATTTGTTGAAGCAGCAATGCTAACACTAACAGGTAATGCCGGATTCACTGTCATGACAACATTTGAAGAAGTAGCAGGATTATTGGTAAGGCATGAGCCAGTTAATGTTAAAACACATGAAACGATATCGCCATTAGCAAAAGCAGTATTTGTATAGGTATTGGCATTGGTACCCACATTTGCACCGTTTAACTTCCATTGATAGACGGGAGAAAATGCAGCGTTGGCAGGTGTAGCTGAGAAAGTTACACTTGTGCCTGCACAAATGGGGTTAGCAGATGGTGCGATGTTTAAAACAACAGCATTTACGGTGTTTACCGTCATAGTAATAACATTCGAAGTTGCCGGATTTCCACTTGGACAGCCAATATCGCTGGTTAAAGTAACTTTTACCTGATCATTATTATTCAAGGCAGCTGCCGGAATATAGGTTTGTGTATTGGTTCCGACGGGGTTATTGTTGAGATACCATTGATATACAGGGTTAGTACCTTCGTTTGTAGGTATTGCAGAAAAGCTCACCGGATCTCCTGCACATATTTTATTGCTACTTACATTTGCTGTAACAGAAACAGGATTTATTGGGTTAACGGTCATGGTTAGTATGTTTGAACTGGCCGGACTGCCACTAA
Organism: Chitinophagales bacterium; assembly: GCA_019694955.1. Taxonomy (GTDB): domain Bacteria; phylum Bacteroidota; class Bacteroidia; order Chitinophagales; family JADIYW01; genus JADIYW01. Next base: position 56,763 of record JAIBAX010000011.1, read on the forward strand.
CACAGGCGGCGTTGCTCGTCATCTCACAATATACCTGATCATTATTTGCCAATGTAGTGGTAGTATAGGTCGTTGTAGTAGCTACTTGAACGCCATTTTTAAACCATTTATAACTAGGTGTTGATCCGCCGTTGATAGGCGTAGGAGTAAAGGTGACACTGGTGCCTGAACAGATATTATTGGCACTGGCATTAATGAGTACTGATGCCGTTACACTTGGTGTTACAGTCATGGTCACGGTGTTGGAGGTTGCCGGATTTCCTGTTGGGCAAGTCGCATTGGAAGTCAGATCACATTTCACTTGATCACCATTCGCCAAAGAAGCATTCGAATAGGTGGCTGAGTTACTGCCAACAGGATTGCCATTTAAATACCACTGATATTGTGGTGTAGCGCCTCCATTGGTTGGTGTCGCTGTAAAAGTAACATTTGTTCCCGAACAAATCGGGTTGTTGTTGGCTGCAACAGAAACTGAAACGGCATTGTTAGCGTTTACAGTCATTGTTATTATATTCGACATGGCTGGATTTCCTGTTGCACAACCACTAGAAGAAGTTAATTGACACTTTATTTTATCTCCATTTGCAGGAGTAATGGAATAAGTCGTACTATTTGTTCCTACCGGATTATTGTTCAAATACCATTGGAAAGTGGGAGAAGCTCCGCCATTTCCGGGCGTTGCGGTAAAGGTGACATTTGTTCCGGCACAGATAGGGTTGCTGTTGACAGCTATGCTATTAGAGACAGCTACGCTGGCCGTAACCGTCATCGTTATGGTATTGGAAGTGGCAGGACTGCCAGTAACACAGGCGGAATTGGATGTCATGACTACTTGAATCTGATCGCCATTGTTGATGGTGGCTGGTGAATAAGTAGCACTGTTGCTACCTACATTCACACCATTCTTTTTCCATTGATAGGTAGGGGCGCTTCCACCGTTTACAGGGGTGGCCGTGAAGGTTACAGGGTTGCCGGGGCAAATGGGGTTTGCACTTGCCGCTATTGTTACGGAAGCAGCACCTGTAGGATTAACGGTCATGGTAACTACATTGCTGGTTGCCGGATTGCCCGTAGGACAGGTAGCATTCGACGTTAGTGTTACTTTTATTTTGTCGCCATTTGTTAAGCTATTATTAGAATAGGTAGCAGCATTAGAACCCACAGGATTATTGTTGAGGTACCACTGATAAGCAGGTGTTGTGCCGCCATTGGTAGGCGTGGCTGTAAAAGTAACGTTTGCTCCGGCACAAATAGGGTTGGAAGAAGCTGCGATGCTAACGGAAACCGGAAGATTTGGATTAACTGTTAGTACAATGCTATTCGAGTTTCCCGTACAAGTGCCATTGGAGACTTCTACATAATAAGTGCCTGCCAAGGTAGCCGTATAAGTATTTGTAGCAGCACCACCAATTAGAGTGCCATTTCTATACCATTTATAGGAGGTAAATCCTGTAGGTGCTGTTAAAACAGCATTGTCACCAGTGCAAAAATTGGTTTTATTGGCAGAAATGGAGACAGAAATATTATTATTAGGGACGGTTATTGTGTAAGCGATAAAATCAGCACAAGCACCATTGCCAATGTTTAGGATAGCGGGGTATGTGCCGGGCGTGTTGTAAGTAACGGTATGTGGGCCCACGCCTGATGCAGTAGAAGGGGTGGCATTGGGACCAAAGTTCCAGCTATAATTGCCACCATTGGTAGAAGCATCCGTGAATTGGAAAACATTGCTACAACTGCCACCCACTTGCGCATAAGTGAAATCCGCCTTTAAAGCATCGATTTCTGCCATGCCGGCACCGGGAGGATTGAAGGAAATGGAGAAGCCATTGCCGGAAGAAGTGAAATTATTTACAAGAATGCCGTAAGTTTTACCCGCAACTAAATCTACATATTTTAACCATCCATTCTTTTTAGAAGCATTTGGTGTCGAATATACGCAGTCGTTCCCAACCGAAGGGTCTTCATTTGTATCAGTGGAAGTTAAGTCAAGCCCTAATAGACCTCCTCTATTAAGGCAAGCAGAAGCATTGCATCTTAATAATGTCTTAGGAGTACAGCTATTTGGTCCGTTTGGTAATTCAAACATGGCAAAGTCTAAGTCGTCACCAAGTGCAGTAGGTGTAATTGTGAAAGTGAATTTCCCAGATTTAGAACAAGTGAATTTCATCCAACTCGAAGCGGTTTCTGAGTTTTGAGGGCCGTTATTATCATCGAGACAAGATAAATTGGCTTCATCAGGAACGCTTCCTGAACCTGCTTTGAATTGGAATGTGGCCGTACTGTTCGTGCAAAGAAAAGGCCCAGTGATACAGTCTGATTGTGCAGCTGGGGTCGGGAGGTAGTTGTTTATACAAAGTTGAAATGTACCGCCATTGGCTACTGTTCTTGAGTTTACGCGTATGTAATAAGTGGTAAACGGAATTAGACCTCCTTTATAGAGACTTACAAAATGCTGGTTAGGCTGAGAGGTAGCACAAGCTAACTCATTGATTGTTCCAGAGCAATTACCGGAGTATAATGCAATTTCCGGTGTTTTCATTGTTCCGTTGCCAAAGATGTCGCCATTGATTTGAATGGTAACATCAGATGCAATGGCTGTGAATTTAAACCATACGTCATTATTATTTATAGCCCAACATCCTGGCTTGCCAAAACCACTTGTAGTAGCTCCCGTATTTGTAAATTGACCCGGGGCGGAACAATAATCATTTACATCAGTTAGATTATATCCTAACTGACACTCATCACCTTGTGCAGCAACATAGTTCTGAATTCCAATAAAAAACATTAGCCATAAACATAGCTTCTTTAAGCTTCTTCCCATTACTTTGACTTTTATGTGTTAAAAATCGTGAATTTATTTTGAAATTCAAAGAGATAGTTGTTGATAACAAGCGATTATGTCTGAACAATTGTTGAAATATCTGTAATTTTTAATAGTTTTGCTACATGAAGAAAAGCAAATCACCATCAGAATCCTTAAATATTCAAACTGAATTGATTATGCCGGGACATACCAATCCTTTGGGTAATTTGATGGGCGGTAATTTATTGAGTTGGATGGACGTTGCTTCGGGAATTAGTGCCTTGAAGCACTCCGGACATATCTCTGTAACGGCTTCTGTGGATAATGTGTCTTTCAAAATGCCGATAAAAGTTGGTGATGTAGTGATTATTAAATCGTTTGTCTCACGCGCTTTTAATACCTCGATGGAAGTTGTTTGTGAAGTATTTATTCAAAATATGGACACAGGTACGGAAACGCTATCGCATCAGGCATTCCTTACTTTTGTTGCTTTAGATAAATTGGGCAATAGGGTTACTGTACCAGAGATTGTTCCTGTAACAGACGCTGAAAAGCATTTATTCGACGGTGCCTTAAGAAGAAGGGAACTTAGGCTAGTACTTGCAGGAAAAATGAAACCTGTAGATGCTATTTCACTCAAAGGTATTTTTAGTTAGTGAACTGTTAAATTTTGTTAAATGGTCAGTGGTCAGTGAACCGTGAACATTTCCACATCCTTAAATCCCCAAATCTTCACATCTGCTCACTGTGAACAAACTCAATACCACACCCTGAAATGCTCTTTTGCCAAACTTTCTTTTCGTAAAAATGCCAGCCCCATTTCAAAAATATCGATAGTGAGTGTTATTCTTTCATGGTTTTTGATGAATGCCCATGCTTCTTCCATCTCTTCTGACCAATAGATGTCATCAAAAATTAAAACCGTATCATTATGACAATAGGGGAGTACCTGCTCAAAATAATTTACAGTCGGAATATGTTTGTGGTTGCCATCGAAAAAAACCATATCAACACTACCCATTTCGTTCAACACCTCACCAAGAATATCATCGAAATTGCCGTTTTTTTGAATAATGTTATGCAACTCCAGTTGCTCGAAATGCTGCTTAGCTTTAGCTGCAATTTCCGGACATCCTTCAATGGTATATATTTGACCCTCATTGCTGGCCTTGCTTAGATAAGCCGTGGTAATCCCTAAAGAAGTGCCAAGTTCAAGGATTTTTTTGCTTTGGAAGTAACGGACGATTCTAAACTGTAATTGTGAATATTTAGGTTTCTTTGTACTGGTTTCTAATATTTCCGCAACAGTTCTTTTGGAAGATTCCAATGATTTGGATCCTGCACCTAAATCCGTAACATTTAATACGGTTTGATTTTTTGCCAAACCCTTCCTGAACTTCTCTATACTTTTGTATTCAGGATAAATGAAGTCATTTTCTAAAACTTTTGTATCGAAATTAAATACAAAAGGCGAATGTATCTTATATTTCGTTTTTGAATCCCACACATAGTGTAACCACGATAAGCCTTTTTCCAATAAATCTCCTAGTTGCATAGTCGGCAAAGGTAAGAAATAAGTTAAAAATCCCGAATGTTAATATTGAATAACGGTAGATTTTGAAGTCGAAGACATAGAAATCAGTAATTAGGTAAGAAAATCTTTAAAGAAATTCCTAATATCCATTTGATGGGCTTTGCTAAAATCATCCATGCATAATCGAAACTTCTCCTTTCCATCGGTGGCAATTATTAAGTAGCTAAGGTTTTGTCGGCTTTTAAATCTAAAAATTTGACTAAAAATATACCCTAATAGATCCTCAAAATCCTCATCAAGGTCTTCTTCTAAAAATTCTATAGAATTGCTTTTATTTCTAATGAAAGTATAGTTCCTATATGATATATTGATAAAATTAATATCTATAATAAGCTTCTTTTCATCATAATAAAACGCATAAGTTTTCTTTGAAAAAGCAAAATAAACAAACAGAAGAATAGGCTCAACCAATAAAAAAACGGTCTCAAAATCTTGCGATTTACACCAGAGAAATAATAGCAAATTGATTGTAGCGAACAAGGAAAAATGGAATACACTCCATGTTCGCTTCAATACCAATGAATTCATATTAATTCAACCACTTCATTAATTTCTTTAATATTGGCAGATTGTTTTTATAAGGTGCATAACGTATCTTCAAATCTGAGATAGTAGATTTCTTATGTACTGACTTTTTATGAGAGAAGGTGTCAAATGAACTTCCTCCATGATAAGCGCCTATGCCACTTTCCCCTACACCACCAAAAGGCAAGTTCACATTCCCTAAATGCATCAATGTGTCATTCACGCAACCGCCACCACCGGAAGTTTCTGCAAGCACCTTATCTGCATAGTTTGAGCTTTCGGTAAAGACATAGAATGCCAACGGCTTTTCTCTATCGTTTACAAACTTAATGGCTTCGTCAAGATGTTTGTATGCAATAACAGGCAGTACGGGCCCAAATATTTCCTGATTCATAATTGGATCCGAAGGAAGTATCTTATCCAGGATGGTGGGACTTATATACAAATCACTCTTGTCCGTTTTTCCACCAACGACAACCTTATCCGGTTCGATGAGCCCGGAAATTCTATCGAAATGTCTTTCGTTGATAATTCGCCCATAATCAACACTTAGCTGAGGGTTTTCGCCAAAAAACTCCTTAAGATGCGTCTGCATTTTATCCAATAGTTTATCTTTTATTTTCTCATCTACTAAGAGATAATCCGGTGCTACGCATGTTTGTCCGGCATTGGTGAATTTTCCCCATAAGATTCTTCTTGAAGCCACTTCAAGGTTAATGTTTTCATCTACAAAGCAAGGACTTTTACCACCTAGCTCTAACGTAACGGGAGTAAGATGTCTGGCAGCGCATTGATAAACATATCTGCCAATTTCAACGCCACCGGTAAAGAAAATATAATCAAATCTTTGTTCCAAGAGTGCTTTGCTTTCTTCCACGGCGCCCATTACTACGCTAATATACTTTTTGTCAAAAGTTTTGCCAATCATTTCGTTCACTAATTGGGCGGTATGTGGTGCTAATTCACTCGGTTTTAAAACGGCTGTATTTCCGGCCGCCATGGCACCAATAAGTGGTCCAACCAGCAATTGAAAAGGATAATTCCATGGAGCAATAATTAAAGTTACACCATAAGGATCTGAGTATATTTTGGAACTACCGATAGCATGAAAGAGTGGCGTACCTACTCGCTTTGGTTTCATCCATTTTTTTAAGTGTTTAATAGTATGGTCTATCTCTCCTAAGATGAACCCTACTTCTGTTCCATAGGCTTCAAAACTACTTTTTCGCAAGTCGGCATGTAAAGCATCCATGATATTTTGCTCATTTTCAGCGACTAAATTGCGCAACTTTTTTAACTGTTCGATTCTAAAGGAATACGATAAGGTGATTTTGCTATCAAAGTAGCTACGCTGTTCATTTACGAGTTTTACAGCATCGAAAGTTTCTTTAATAGGTGGCATCAAAACTTCTGTCATATATTATAATTTTTATATTCAATTTATTTATAAGAAATACCCATTTTTTTCATGATAAAATGTAACAACCAAGCCGGACCTATCAACAAAAACTGAAGGTCTTTAAAAAATGAAGGCTTTTTACCTTCTATTTTATGACCGATAAATTGTCCTATCCATGCGATAACGAAAAGTGCAACGGAAACTTTCCATAACATGCCAGAAGGGAGGCTGGTAGCTAAAACATAGTTTCCATATAAACATGCGCCGCCAATAAAAACAAAGCCTAAAGCAATAGGTAACGATAGGCGCATATAGAAAATCAATGCTAACAAAACGACTATACTCGCTAAATTTATCCAAACACTCGGAACATTTATGGGCAACGGAATGGACCAGAGCATGCCAAGAAGGCTAAAAACGATAATAGGTATACAAATCCAATGAATCAATTTATTGGTTGCATTTTGATGGCTAATGCCATATTCGTCAAGTAGCGATTGAATATCTTTCATTATATCTGGTTTTGGTTCAGATTTAAAATTAAAGATAAAACATTTTTTTATTCTTATTCCTTTCTTTATTTATTTTAACTACATTTATCCCAAAAAATAGCTACTATTTTATCATGAAAGAGAACATTATTTATATTGGGTTTGTGCTCATATTATTGTGCAGTTGCAAAGATGAGGAATCCGACTTACCGGAATCATCTTTTGTGGGAACTTATGCCGGTAAACATATCATTGAGAGTTTTAATTTTAAAGACACACTGATTATTAGTAGTGGTAGCAACGAGCTTGATGGTATGGTGACAGTTACAAGTAAATTATTAAACACCGAATTTGATGGTGTCATCAGTGTGTCACAGGTTGTTTCAAGCATAGAATGGCACGACATTGCAATTGATGAAGCTGATACTATCTTGCATGCGCATGGAGACGTTAAATATGCGTTGAGTAAAAATAAACTTTCTCAACAAGCCACGATTGACGTTGAAACGAATATTTTAGGTTATGAAAATCCAGGAAAAATCACGTTATTGGGTGATTTTATTAAATTGTAACCATATTATTTTTGTAATCTAAACTAAACGTTTATTTTTGTTGAAATTCTATTATTAAAATTAAATTCAAATTATGAAAAAATTATTTATCGTATTCGGCTTTTCTCTTTTTGGCGCATTTGTCTTTTCAAGTTGTGGAGATACTGAATCTACATGTACTGAATGTAAAAATGATGCAACTGATGAAGATTTATATGTCGGATCTTATACGGGAAAAGTGACTGTAAATGTTGAGATTGATGGTGTTGGAAAAGTTCCCATTGATTTAAGTACAGCTTTTACTGTAACTAATCCTACTGCTAATGACGACAAAGTTAGCATATCATCAACAACTTTAGATAATAATTCATTGGTACTTGAAGGAACATTAGATGCGTCAGATTGTAAAAAAGTAACTATTTCTAATATCGTTTTAGATACTTTGGAAATAACCAATACACCGTCTCAACTAGCCGGAGGGTTGATTAAAAATTACAAACCTCTTTACATTGTTGATTTTAAAGGTTCGGGAAGCGGAACATTAGATTGCGAGGCTAAAAACCTAAAAATCACTATTAATGTTGCTGAAGGAACTATTGATTCTCCTAACCTTGTACTTGATGGATTGTCTATCGATACAACCAGCTTAGATGTTAATGTAACTAAATAATAGATACTATCAAAAATAAAGGAGGTTGGTCAACCTCCTTTATTTTTTTAAGACAATAATGTAAACGGGAAAATTAATATAACAATATCAACAATCAACTATAACAAAAAATATTTACATGAGAAAAGCACTTATTCTTGCCTTATTTTTAGTTCCCTTGTTAACATTTGCCCAAAAAGGTACGCTGAAAGGAGTTATTACTGATGCGGCCACAAAAGAAACACTTATTGCAGCTACTATTCAGGTAGGTATATCTGAAACAGGAACAGTAACTGATGTTGATGGAAACTACTCATTAGAACTCGACCCCGGAACCTATAAAATTCATTTCAGCTATACCGGATATGCCGAAATAACGAAAGATGTTACCATTAAAGCTGGTGAAACCGTAGTATTAGACATTGCAATGGGTGAGTCCAATGAAATCTTGGAAGAAATGGTTATCACAGGTAGTAAATTTGAGAAAAAAATAGGTGAGGAAACTGTTTCTATAGATGTAATCAAGCCCGTTGCTTTGGAAAAACAAAATCAAAACAATGTTAGTCAAGCCATAAATAGAAGTCCTGGTGTAGTTGTTATCGACGGTCAGGTAAATATTCGTGGTGGTTCAGGCTACTCCTATGGAGCAGGTAGCAGGGTGCTGCTATTGATGGATGATATGCCAGTATTACAAGCAGATGCCGGATTTCCCAATTGGGGTTCTATTCCAGTAGAAAATATCGGTCAAATAGAAATCATTAAAGGAGCTGCTTCCGCATTGTATGGATCTTCTGCTATGAATGGCATTATCAATATTCGTACAGCTTATCCAACGTCCAAACCAGTAACTAAAATATCCTTCTTCACTACGCAATACGGTCAACCAAAAGCAGAATTCGACGCTGATGGAAATGAAGTAGAAAATGCTTGGTGGAAAAGAGATTCTTTCAGAATTAACGGACAACTAATTGACTTAAATGAGTCAGATAGACCTTATGAGGCGGGTTTCTCGGTTGGACACCGCCAAAAATTTGGCAAGTATGACATGGTTATTGGTGCCATGGGTCTTTCTAATCAATCAATCAATTATGGTGGCTACGAAAGAAGAATTCGTTATAATATGTTGAATAGATACCGAATCAATGAACGCAATAGCATAGGTGTTAATTTTAATTTACAAGTTGGTAGAAGTCAAACATTTTTCTTGTGGAAAGGATTTAATGGCGTAGATAAATATTTACCGGGTGATTTAACAGGTATCCCAACAACAACAAAAAGCTACAGAGTATTAATAGATCCTTTTTGGAATTATTCAGACACAAAAGGTAATTCGCATAAAATATTAGGTCGTTATTATAAAGTAAGTAATGATAATAATAACAATCAGGGTAACTTTAGCGATTACTTTTATGGCGAGTACCAATATCAAAGACATATCGACAAAATCGGGATGGTAGTTAGTGGGGGCTTTGTTTCAAGTTTTACAACAGTAGATGCCGAATTATATGGAGGAGGAACGCTAAAAGGTAGAAACCTTGCCGGTTATGCACAAGTAGACCAAAAATTATTCGACAAACTAAATCTAGCTGTTGGCTTCAGGTTCGAATCTAACAAGATTAGCAATACAGAAAGTCAAACCAAGCCTGTATTCAGAGCGGGTATCAATTATCAGCCTGCAAAATATACCTATATTAGGGCTTCATTTGGGCAAGGGTATAGATTTCCAACAATTGCTGAGAAATTTATTTCCACTAAACTCAGTCCACTTTTCGCCATATTACCTAATAACAACCTTACTTCTGAAACAGGTTATAGTGCAGAGTTAGGCGTAAAACAAGGTGTTAAATTAGGAAAATTAAGTTGTCTTTTTGACATTGCAGGATTCTACACACAATATAAAAACATGATGGAATTTAATCCAACATCTACGGAGGATGGCTTCGGCTTCCAATCTCAGAACGTTGGAGACACCAGAATTTTTGGATTAGAAACTTCTTTAGGTGGCACAGGAAAAATAGGAAAAACGGAGCACATGTTCATTGCAGGCTATACCTATATCGTACCTAAATTTGTAGATTTTGATGAAATCACACGTTCAAATAGTGCCACAGACTATAACGTACTTAAATACAGATTCCGTCATCAGTTTACAGGTAATTATGACTTTAGTTACAAGTTCTTAGAAGTAGGTGCTACCTTACAATACTATAGCTTTATGGAGAATGTTGATTACATATTTGCTTTGGCTGTGCCTGGATTATCTGCATGGAGAGACTCAAAGTTGAAAGATAATTACGAGGATAAAAAGCCACAAAAACAACACAAAGGCGACCTCATCATGGACGCACGTATTGGTTTTAAATTTTCTCAAGATCATGGGAAAATATCTCTTGTAGTGAAGAACATAACAAATAGAACCTATTCCATCAGACCTGCGATGATGGAAGCACCTGTAAATTATTCCGTGAGATTAGATTTTAATTTTTAAGAAAGAAATACTTATTTTTAAAGCGCAAGACAGCATCTTGCGCTTTTTTTTTGAATGTCATTGGACAATTTTTGCAAAATGGAATATCAATATTATAATCAAATTTTTAAACACCAGCCCCTACCACTGGCTTATCTTGACCTTGATTTGTTGGATAAGAATATTCAGGATATAAAAAAAAGGTGTGCGAAAGGAACCATAAGAATTGCCAGCAAATCATTGCGTTGTAGGTTCGCACTTCAAAGAATCTTAGAAAGCGGTCCGCCGTATCAAGGCATCATGACATTTTCGCCCCAAGAATCGATTTGGCTCTCTGAATGTGGATTTGATGATATATTGATAGGTTATCCCACCATCCATAAAGCATCCTTGGATATGATTTGTAAGGCAACCGCAAATAAAAAGAAAATCATACCAATGGTTGACAGCCTTGAACATATTCAAATCATTCAGGAAATAGCGAAGAATAATAACGTAGTGCAACCTGTATGCATTGACATAGACATGTCTTCAGACTTTCCCGGGATACATTTTGGTGTTTACAGGTCTTCTATAACTAATGTAAGCTTGTTCAAGAAGTTTTTTGATGCTGCTATGACTTACCCCAATATTCGCATTGCCGGGATCATGGGGTATGAGGCACAGATTGCCGGAATTGGCACCAATACCTCTTCTGAAAAAATAAAAAGCAATATTATCAAAATCCTAAAGGGCATTTCTATAAAGGAACTAGCAAAACGAAGAGCAGCATGTGTAGATTACGCTCATTCAAAAGGTATTGAACTAGATTTCGTCAATGGTGGCGGAACAGGAAGTATGGAAACAACACTACAAGAAGCGTGTGTTACAGAAGTTACCGTAGGTTCCGGTTTTTATTCTCCGGCACTCTTTGATTACTACGACAATTTTCATCACTTGCCAGCGGTTGGTTACGCATGCGAAATTACCCGATTACCAGCTAAAAATATATACACTTGTTCCGGTGGAGGATATATTGCCTCAGGAAGTATAGGCATTTCAAAACAACCCAAGCCTTATCTTCCACAAGGTATTGAATTATTAGAGAACGAAGGTGCAGGAGAAGTCCAAACGCCTGTAAAGTATTCCGGAAATATCGCCTTATCATTAGGAGATACAATTTTATTCAGGCACGCAAAGGCGGGAGAACTCTGCGAAAGATTCAATGACCTACACATTATTTCTAATGGAAAAGTATTGAAAAAAGTAGAAACGTACCGAGGAGAAAATAAATGTTTTCTTTAATACATACCTAATAACCATTTTTTGGTATTTTTGACTAAAATTGACAAAGCAAATGGATAAAAACAATATTCCGATAATCAATCCCATCAATGGTCAAACATTGTATGAAATCCAAGAGATATCCGTAGAACAGGCAAAAGCCGTATTCCAGACTGCAAAAACGATGGAAACGAAAATCCGCCAGATGAGCTTAGAACAAAGGATTGCAGAAGTAGAGAAAATCAATCAATACGTTCTAGAACATGGAAATTTCATTTTGGATTGCATCATTGCCGAAACTGGTAAGTCAAGAACGGATGCGTTCGCCGCAGAAGTATTTGAGGTGTGTGATGTTATAGATGTATATAAAAAGCTCGCGCCTAAATTATTGAAGGATAAAAGCGTTCCCATACCTATATTTTTAATGGGCAAGAAAGCCCAACAATGGATGGAGCCGTTAGGAACCATCTTAGTGATTACACCTTGGAATTTCCCTTTCTATCAGGTTATTGTACCGGCATTGCTAGCCTTTTTAGCAGGGAATGCTGTAGTCGTAAAACCATCAGAAGTAACGCCATTAGTACCTTTATGGAATGATTTCTTTGTAAAGAGCGGCTTCATGAAAGATGCCATTCAGGTGGTGGTAGGCGGAAAAGAAACAGGCGCCCTCCTTTTAGCAGAAAGACCTGCTAAAGTACATTTTACCGGAAGTGTCAGAACAGGCAAAAAAATTGGAGAAGCGTGTGCCAAAGAACTCATTCCCGTAGATTTAGAGTTAGGTGGTAAAGATCCTTCAATCGTTTTCGACGATGTCAATATCGATAGAACGGTAAATGGTGTTATGTGGGGAGCGTTTACCAATGCCGGGCAAAACTGTACGGGTATTGAAAGACTATATGTTCAGGAAGGTATCTATGATAAGTTTATAGAAACGCTGGTTGATAAAACAAAGAAATTAAAAACATCTTCCATAGATAGAAATACTAAAGTTGCCGAGGATTGTGATGTTGGCGCTATTACCTCTGCCTTTCAGGTAAGCATTATTGAAGACCATATTGAAGATGCCGTAGCGAAAGGTGCCAAAGTATTATGCGGCGGTATCGAGCAAAAAGGGTCTCATCATATCAAACCCACCATTTTAGTGGATTGTAACCATAGCATGAAAATTGCTGCTGAAGAAACGTTTGGCCCTACATTGGCAATCATGAAATTTAAAACAGAAGAAGAAGCCATCCGACTTGCCAATGATTCTCCTTACGGCTTAAGTGCTTCCGTTTGGAGCAAAGATATAGAACGTGGAAAAAGAGTCGCCAGGCAGTTGGTATGTGGTAATGTGTGCATCAATAACCACATGATCAATGAAGCTAACCCATACCTGCCATTTGGTGGTGTAAAAGACAGTGGTATAGGCAGGTTTAAAGGAGAAGAAGGTGTTTTGACGTTTTGCAACCACAAGTCTGTAATTATCGACCAGCAAAGCAATATGATTGAACCGCATTGGTATCCATTTACCCAATCAAAATATGAGTTATTGAACAATTTAATGAATGCCTATTTTCGCAAACCCAAGAATTGGTTGAAGTTTGCTAAAAATGGTTTGAGAATCGATACCATTGGTAAGAAGGAACAAATAAAATAGCGATGTCCATACATTCAACATTCATAATTTAACATTTAACATTGCAATATGTACGATTTCATAGTTATTGGTAGTGGTGCCGGAGGAGGTTCATTATCCTATTATCTCACAAAAGGAGGCGCAAAAGTATTGTTGCTGGAAGCAGGGAAATTCTATAGAAAAGATACCTTCCCTCGAACGGAGGCAGAAGGCTCTGCACAACTCTATTGGGGTGGTGGTATTGAATTTGACAAGGATGCCAGAATGGGATTCTTGAGAACCAAACTCGTAGGTGGTTCTTCTATTGTTTACCAATGTTTAATGGATAGGTTTGATGATATAGCACTCCATGACTGGAAGGCAGAATCAGGCGTAAATTGGTTTACACAAGAAGATATGGCTCCGCATTATGAACAAGTTGAGTCAGACATGGCACTTCATACCTTTAAAGAGGATGAAAGGACAAGAAATGGGCAATTATTTGCCAATGCATGTGATAAATTAGGGTACAAATGGTCGTACCTCCGCCGTGGACAGAGTGATTGCGCTCCTGAGAAAGGAAACGACTGTACCACCTGTTTAGCGGGATGCCATAGAGATTCCAAGCAAAGTGCTCTGGTTGCCTTCGTCCAAAAAGCTGAAAAGTTAGGCTTGGAGATACAAACAGAAATTGAAATTGACCGAGTAGAATCGCATGCGAATGGTGTGAAGATTTTTGGTAAAAAACATAAGAATGCCGTTACTTTTGAGGGAAAAAAAGTCATCCTTTGTGGCGGAGCATTTGGTTCTACTAAGATGATGCTACAATCAGGATTTAAATCCAAACTTCCTGCATTGGGAAAACATTTCTCTTCTCATCCTCAATTTATGTGGTTTGGATTTCAGAAAGAAATCGTTGACGCCCACAAAGGCATGTTCCAATCAGTAGCATCAAAAGACCCAAACTTCCGGAAAGAAGGCTTTAAATTAGAAAATGTATTTAGTTTACCTATTTCCATAGCCATGCTTTTTACTGCCTATGGTGCGCAACATCAACAGTACATGAAAAAATATAGGCATATGCAATGCATCGAAGTTGCCGTAAGAGATGAAAATACAGGAACCATTCAAGTAGACAATAAGGGCAAATTAGTGGTTACAAAAAGATTGACAGATCAAGACAATGCCAGAAAAGAAAGAGGGTTAGACGCCATAAAAAAGATTCTCGTTGCCTCAGGAGCTGAAGAAGTATATGAATCCCAAATGTATTTTGGCTTACACCTGATGGGAGGATGCGTAATGGGTGTTGATGGTGGGAAATCTGTAGTAGATCCCGAGTTTAGGGTGCATGGAGAAAAAAATCTATACATCGTTGACAGCAGCATTTATCCGAATGCTCCCGGTATCAACCCCGGATTAACCATTAAGTCGCTTGGAAATCGTTTAGCAAACCAGTTATTAAAATAGTTATGGCAAATCACTTATCTAAAAATGCACAAAAAGGCCTTGGCAGACTGGGAGATTTAATTTTGCCAGCCTCGGGAGAATTTCCGAAATACTCAGATGTTGCGGGATTTCAATATTTGGATGAAATGGTAGAAAATGCTCCGGAAGATGATATCTCGTCGCTAAGTCTTGTATTATCCATCTTAGCTTTCATGCCCGGATTTATCTTGCAATGGATTGTCAGCAAAATGGAAAAATCACAATACGACCCTTCCAATGGCATATTAGCCGTCACCTTTAGGCAGTTAAATGTTGGCATCAGAGGATTGCTGTACTCTACTTATTATTCTGAAAAAATCAATCCAAATTACAAAGGCAAAACACCTGAACAATTGATAGATTTTGAGGTAAAAAGAGTCGCTGATTAAGGGAATTATTCCGGATAATTATGGTCAACAGGTTGTACTTCTTCGCATTTTCTGCAAATGCTCGAAGCAATTCCGGTATTTCTTCTGGTGCGTCCGGCAACGGCTTTGAAAACGGGTCCACTATATTTTTCATCACAAGCCAAACAGGGACTCAATTCACCATTTTTAAGATTGTAAGGGTCATTTTTTAAGCATTCTTGAATGCATTTTTTCTGCGTATGTTTTACATTATATGCCCATATTTGCGCACATGGTTTTGTAAAACCCAACGCTTCGATACAAGCTACCAATTCTTCAAATGGCGCATTTAAATTTCTTAAGCCACATTCTTTTACATCTGCACCGATGTCTAAATTTCCGGCATATACCGCTAAATCCTCCAATGTTGAACACACACCACATTTGTCATAATGGGTCACATAAGCACCTGCATTCATTGCAGTAGTTGCGTCTGGAAAACTTTCTAGGTGATAGGCTTTTGTTTCCAATGTATCCACCACAACTGCACATACAGCGGGGCTGGAAGGGGGAACGGGATCATTGTAAGGATTGTCGGTTAATAATTCGAAAGGGGTGGTTAAGCGCCATTCTTTTAATTTTTCTAGTTCTGACAGTGTAAATAATTTAGAAGAAAAGTCCGAACATTCACAGACAGGTTTACATTTGTCAGCACTCATGCCTGTTTGTGCAATGGGACGACCAAAAAAGGTGCCTTCGCAAGAAATCTCATCCGTATTGCTACAACTTGTTGAAACAAGGATAATAATCATTATAACCCATAAACTTGAGAACGGAAATTTCATCGGATAATTTTTAAGCGGTAAAAATAGACTTTAACACAGAATTAAAAATCACCTTTAAGCGTGATTTTTCTATGTGTTTATATTTTTACCAACCAACCATGTCTATCGGGAATGGAATTGGTTTTAATCGCCTCTAATTCTTCCTTGATTTTATTGCCGATAAAGTGTTTTTCGGGTTGAAGGCTGAAGTCGAAATCCTGGTATCCGATTCTGGAAATATGGTGAACCGTAGCTGCGGTTCCTGTGCCAAAGGCTTCTTGTAACAAGCCTTTTTTTGCAAAATCAATGACCTCGTCAATGCTGAGTTTCTTTTCGACAACCTCATGACCAAGGTCTCTGGCAATTTGGATAACAGATTCCCTAGTGACTCCTTCGAGGAAAGTGCCATCTATCTCAGGTGTATATAGTTTTCCATCCATGACGAAAAATACATTCATAGTGCCAATTTCTTGGATGTATTTGTGTCCTTCTCCGCCTAACCACATTGCATCTTTGAAACCTTTCTTTTTGGCTTCTTCAACGGGTAGGAGCGTTTTGGCATAGTTGCCTGCTGTTTTTGCATGACCAACACCGCCCACTTCTGCTCTAGAGTATTGCTCCATTGCTAATACTGAAACAGGCTCCGCATAGTATGAACCTACCGGGCAAAGAATGATGAAAAAAACATAACTTTCACTCGTTCTAACACCGATAAAACTATCATTGCCAAATAATACAGGGCGGATATATAATGAACACCCTTCTTTATCAGGCGCCCAATTAGCATCTAATTTAATCAATTCTTTTAGGCCTTCCATAAATACATGCTCCGGAACTTCGGGCATGCTCATTCTTTTGGCAGACATATTAAATCTGGCAAAATTTTTATCTGGACGGAACAATGCAAGACCGCCATTTTGGAGGCGGTGGGCTTTCATGCCCTCAAAAATCGCCTGACCATAATGCAATACAGATGATGCCGGATAAATCGATATTTGGCCATATGGTAAGATTTCCGGTGTTTCCCATGTGCCGTTGGTATACCTTGCTACCAACATATGGTCGGTAAATTCCCTTCCGAACCCTAAGTGGTCAAAATCAACTTCACTAATCCTAGATTTTGGTGATTTTTGAATTTTTATTGCGTTTAATGTACCCGTTTCCATTATAATGTCCTAAATTTATCCTTTGAATCACAAAATTAATAATATTCAGGTGTTTTTAGGTGAAAAAATCTTTATTTCAGGAACTATTCACGAAAAAAGTCAGATTCCACATCTCGGTCATTCCTTTTTAGGTTGGGTATTTATAATAAGAAACGAAGACATCGCTTATATAGAAGGAGAGAAGTTGACTTTTTTAAATAACATATTAAAAGCTCTTAATCTGGATGTCGCAAATGTACTTTTAGCATCAGAACAATTTATCATGTGTAACCACTTGTTTGTTTTGCAGAAATATATACCACTAAAAAATATTCTCCTTTTCGGTATTTTGCCTCAGCAGGTTGGTATAAATTTTGATTTGGAGAAGTATAGCCTGAACCACATCAATGGCTTAAAAGTAGTTTTAGCAGATTCAATATCAACCATTGAACTGAATCAAGACTTAAAAAAGAAATTGTGGAGTAATCTACAGAAAATGAATGAGTAATGGAGTTGATTTTTGCAACACAAAACGAAAATAAAGTAAATGAAGTGCGCCAGCAACTTCCTGAAGGGATAAAATTATACTCCTTGAAAGATATGGTGTATAAAGAGGAACTAGAAGAAGATTTTGATACATTAGAAGAAAATAGCCTCCAAAAAGCAAGATTTGTATTTGAAAAATTTAACAAACCCTGTTTTGCAGAAGATACAGGTTTGGAAATAGACGCCTTGAATGGTGAGCCGGGTGTTAGAAGTGCGAGATACGCAGGAGAAGGGAAGGATTCTAATGATAATATGGATAAGGTGCTGAAATCTTTGGAGGGCGTACATAATAGGAAGGCACAGTTTAAAACAGTCATTACTTATAAAGATGCGCATGTAGAAAAACAATTCACCGGAGTACTTACCGGAATTATTGGTTTTGAGAAGAAAGGAAATGGCGGATTTGGTTATGATCCTATTTTTATGATAAATGAACACACGTCTTTGGCAGAAATTTCAAAAGAAGAAAAAGTGAATATCAGTCATCGCGGAAAAGCATTTGCGAAATTATTAGTATATTTAAAAGAAAGTTATTAGATTTAATGTTTATAAATTGAGAATTGCACATGCAACCGGAAGACAATAAAACTGAACTATACTCTAAACTGCTGAAAGGTAGCTTGCAAAACGACAGAGAGTGTCAGTTTAAATTGTATAATTTACTGTCTTCAAAGATGTATGCAGTCTGCCTCAGGTATGTTAAAGATCGTGAAATGGCTGAGGATTTATTACAGGAAGGTTTTGTTAAAGTCTTTTCCAATCTGGAAAAGTACAGAGGAGATGGATCCTTTGAAGGTTGGGTGCGTAAAATATTTGTAAATACAGCCATAGAGTATTATAGAAAAAGTACACGTATGTACCCAATAGTGAATTTGGATCATGCTGTCAACGATGATAATGTAATTGCATTTGTAGATGATTTGGAGGTAGAAGATTTGATGAAAATGATTCACAAACTCTCACCCGGCTATCGTACGGTATTCAATCTTTATGTGATTGAGGGGTATTCACATAAGGAAATAGCTGAGCTATTGAATATTACGGAAGGGACATCCAAGTCACAACTTGCCAGGGCGCGATATCTCTTGCAAGACATGATTGTAGAAATAGAAAAAGGGGACAAAAAGAATGAAGCAATCGCAAAATGATTTAGATAAGTTATTTAAGGATAAACTCGGAAATGCCGAAATCACACCTCCGTCGAAACTATGGAGCCAGATAGAAAGCAAACTTCCCAGTAGAAAACCTTATTTTTTTGAGAATAAAGGCATTATTCTCACCACAGTAGCATTACTGTGTGGATTGTTGTCTGTATTTACCGTTCAAAAAATTAAGTCAAATAGAATTGCACCACTAGCGGATGGTCAAATACAATACCAAAAGCAACATACTGTGGCTACTAAGCAAAAAAATACTCCACCTACTGTTCAAACGCTAGAAAAAAATATTTCAGGTAACCATCAGACTTCCCATATCAAAGGATATCACCAGCCAAGTTTGACAGGCACGCTTGAAAGGACATCGACCTCAAATAATACAGCGTTACTTGCAGATGCAGGTGTTTCCGAAATTTCTATACAAACAGTTGAAAATGTCAAGGAGTTACAAGATATAGAACCTGAAGCTTTGGTAGCATCAGATATGATTTTTGAAACGAATTCATCTAAGTTGCCTAATAAGCAAGAGATTTTCTTAGCACCTTCAGAAGATGTAGCTAAATTGACTGATGAGTATGGAAGTATGTCTGAAACAGCATTAAATAATATACAAACTCAAGAATGGAATGCTAGTACAAGATTCGATGAAGAAAACATCATACATCACCCTAAAGAACACTTCAACACAGAAACTTTGAGTTTGATCCAGCAACATCAGGTAGCCTTTGAAGAAATGACAAAGGATAATATAGCATCTCAAAAAATGTGGAAGAAGAACGAAATCGCCTTAGAATATATTGCGGGAATTGATGAGGTAGATCCTAAAACCTTGAAAGCAATTCGCAATAAAATGTTATTTGCAGGTACAGAATATCAAAAAGGTTTTTATTTCGGTCCCTATATGGGTGTTAATAATACGTGGTTATTGGTGAGTAAAAAATTCCCGGATAAGTACTATCGAGTGGAGAATGTAGATTACAAATGGAGTTTTGGCAAGTCTTATGGTATGGCGCTCGGATATGATTTTAACAAGCATTTTGGCGTTATGACAGAGATTGGTATAGGAAGTGAAGTGAACCAAACTTATATCGAAAAACCAATAGAAGGCAATAAAATTGAAAGACAAGTGAAGCTAAATTACTTTGATTTTCCGCTTTATTTTAAATATAAAATGCAATTCGGAAATAGATACGACCATAAACCAATCGTATTTAGTGTATTGGCAGGACCCAGATTCGGAACATTACGCAGTTCAAAGTCCTACCAAAATGGCGTGGAGCAACCCATTAACCAAAGAGTAAATAGTGCTGAATGGGGTTTGGCAGGAGGTTTAGAAACAGACTTTTATCTGAATAAATACTGCTTTATAACTTTAGGGCTTCGCAGTTCTTTTGGTTCTAATCTCGCCAATTTCCCTAAATTGCAAGGAGATGATCATAAGGATCCAATTGCTTATCGTTTTGGGATGTTTACCAGATTTAATTTTAGGATTCCTACAGGAAGGCATTGATTGCGGTTTTTATCCTTTGTGTATTACTAAAAAGTTATCAACACTTGCAACCTTTCTATATGTGTAAGCTTCTTTAATAGAAAATCAAGGATGACTGTAAATGGTAATAAAGTTTATTGCGTCAGCAAAAGATTTATTCAAGTGAATGAATTGCCGGTTTTTCAATTAGTGCTTTCGTGTGGTCGCCAATCTCGACAATATTTTGCCAATTTTGATTCGTTTACAGAATTACAAGAATATGCTGATTTCCTAGAAAGAAATCCATCAAATGCTGAACTTCCTGATAATTTACGTAAGAATTTACATTCTGTAGAATAATAACCACTTTTCCTTCAATTACTTATTGATTTTTCATTTGAAATATTTTCATTTGAAAATATTTTTATTATCTTTATTTGATGGAGACACTCGATTCAATATTATTTTACAATATAGACAAGGCCATCAAGGTCTACAGGCAGTTTGCGCAGATGCGAATAGAGGCCTCTGGGATAGATATAACGATTGACCAATGGATGGTACTCAAGGCGCTTTTTGAAAATCCGGAAGCTACACAATCAGATATTGCCGCTATTGTTTTTAAAGATAATGCATCCGTTTCAAGGATAATTGAACTTCTAATAAAGAAGAAGATGCTTAAAAGGAAAATCCACAAGATAGATCGCCGACGCTCGTCATTAGCTATCACACAATATGCCATAGATGTAATGGATGAGTTACAAGTCTTAATTCAAGCAAATCGTGCCATAGCACTGGATATGATTGATAGTGTGCAGGTTGCTGATATGAATGACAAACTAAAGACGATTATTAAGAATTGTCAGGCGCAGCTAAAATAAAGGGTTATGTCAACCTCGGAGGTTGATTGATGCAACCCTCGAGGTTGCATTGTTTTATTAGAAGATTTCCCAAGAGAAATTTTCATGGAAGCCAAAATATTGGTCGAAATTGGGATGTGGTAACGGTATGTCAACAATATATACCCCATTCTCAGTAAATTCCTTTTCAATTATTTGTCCATTTATTTGCTGTAAGAGATAGTCTAGTTTATTTTGAAAGGAGTAGGTGAAATGGATTTTCAGCCTTACTGTAGGAATGATTTTTTTTAATGAAACCTGCAATAACACAAGCTTTGTACTTTCCTTATATGACATGATAAGCCCGGGAATGCCAAGTTTTGTTCCACCAAAATAACGTACCACCACCACAGCGCAATTCGTCAGCTGAAACGAGTCGATTTGTCCCAATATAGGTTTTCCGGCACTTCCACTTGGCTCGCCATCGTCGTTGATCCTGAATTGGTTGCCATCAAACCCCAAACGATAAGCGTAACAATGGTGAGTGGCTTTCGGGTGTAAATCTTTAATATTTAACAGTTTTTCTTTAAAATCAGCCTCGTCAGCAATAGGAAAAGCATAAGCAATAAACTTGCTGCCTTTCTCTTTGAAAAAACCTTCTACTGCTTCTTGTAAAGTAAAAAAATCCACATCAGGCAAATTTCAAGAAAATAATGATAGAACTTAATGCTAATATAAGCCCTAATACCTTTGGTAATGGAAACTTTTCTTTAAACAGCAATAAACCTGTTAAGGCAGATAATCCTACTACTCCAATATTATTAATTGGGTACAATCGCGAGCTTTCTAATCCTGATTTTTCTAATGCCAACAGCAAGAAATACAGTGAAAAATAATTCGGTATGCCCAGCAATATGCCACCTAAAATATCTTTTTTGGTGAACTGATACTGTTTTTTGGCCATTACTAAGATAACGCCGAAGACAAACGCCGTGAAAAAAATAAGGATATTGATGGGATGCTTATATTCCTCGACAAAGAAATTCTTTTGAATATAATTGAACATGGAATCACAAAAACCACTGCCAAAGAACACCATTGCCGGCAATGCCAAGTGCTTGAAAATGGATTCTTGTGGCTTGTCATCGTTGTGTTTGGTGGAAGAAATGAAATACACAGATGCCAATGCGCAAATAATTCCAACGATTTTAAACGCGTTTATATGGTCACCATATAATAGAATAGCTACTATGACCGGAATGACGAAGCATATTTTCTGTGCTACCGATGCCACTGTGACGCCCATTTTTTCGGCAGTTTTTGCTAATAGCGTAAAGATGACGATGAAACTCATCCCCAATACGATACAGTATGGCAACCCTTTCCATTTGGGTAGCTCGTAAAAGATTTCGTGATTGTCCATCATCGATAGTCCTGTGAGGGTGCAAACTAAATAATTCACGACAATCCCCCTCAATGAGTCAATGCCATATTTTTGGAATAACTTAAAGATGACAACAAGTAAAGTTGAACAGATGATACTAAGTGCTAAAAAGAGCATATTTGTTGTATTTGATTGTCATGTAAATGGGAAATTTTAATTGTTCTTCCTTCTATATGTGGCGCAGCTATGCCGCTCCCTAATATTTGAGGACATTTGTATATAAACGCCTCATCCCAAGAATTTGATTGTATGAATCGCTGCAACGTAAACGAACCGCCTTCAACTAAAATGGAATGGATTCCTTTGTCAAATAATCTTTTAGTGAGGGAGTTTATATCGAATTCATCCTGAGAAAACCGCAAAAAGTGGATATGTCCTTCCGTACTTTCTTTGAGGTTGTTGATGACATAAATAGCTTGCTCTGCGGAAAATAGCTTGCTACTTGGTGGGACTTGCAGGGTGGGATCTAGGAGTATAATTTTTGGCGATGCTCCAGGGAAAAATCGTGTATTTAGGCTCGGATTGTCGATTATTGCGGTGTTCTTGCCGATTAAAATGGCATCGTGCGTAGCGCGGAGGGCATGCGCATGCTGATGGGAGAGTAAATTGCTCAATAAAATGCGTTCATCTTTTTTGCCGATATACGCATCTTGAGATTGTGCCCATTTTAAAGTAATATAGGGTCGATTTTTTAAGATGTTCGTTAAGAATTTGCGATTTTGAAAACGAGCTTCATTTTCTAAAATGCCCGTAACTACTTCAATATTATTGTTTTGTAGTTTTTTTATTCCTGCACCTCCTACCAAATGAAAAGGGTCTTCTATTGCTATGACGACTTTTTTTATGTTATGCCTTAGAATAAGGTCAACGCAGGGAGGCGTTTTTCCGTGGTGCGCACAAGGTTCTAGCGTAACATATAGCGTTGAAACGGGAATCAAATGTTTGTCTTTATCTAAGACACTTTCGATACAATTGACTTCTGCATGCGCTTCTCCATATTTCTTGTGATATCCTTCGCCAATGATGCGGTCTTCATAGACGAGTACTGCCCCCACCAAAGGATTTGGAGCAACATAAGCTTCTCCTAACTGTGCCAATTGAATGGCACGCTCCATATATTTTTGATGTTCGTGCACGGACTAAAACACAAAATTGCAAAAATAAAGCCTATTTTTATAATCGCATTATGAACTTTAGCGATTTTCATCAGTATATCATTCAAGAAATTAAGTTTGCCTGGGATGAACAAGAGGCAGTATCCATAGCGAAAATTATTTTAGAAAAGATTTATAATCAGTCTTTTGTGAAAATATGGATAGCACACCCAGCTGTCTCGGAAGATTTGCTGGAATACGTTCAGATAATCCTAAATAGGTTAAAGGAACATGAACCCATACAGTATATTTTTAGTGAAGCATATTTTTATGGACATGTATTGTATGTCAATGAAAATGTGTTGATTCCACGACCAGAGACGGAAGAATTGGTTGATTGGGTGCTACAATCACATCAGATACCTGATTTACGGGTGTTGGATATTGGTACAGGAAGTGGTTGTATTCCGGTTACAATGAAAAATGCACGTCCTGATTGGCATTTGACAGCCTGGGATGTGTCAAAAGAGGCCTTGTTTGTTGCAAAAGAAAATGCCCTGTATTTGGAAGCAGATATGGAATTTGTGTTAGACGATATCCGGAATCCGAAAAATGCTTATGGAAAATGGGACATCATCGTGAGCAATCCCCCGTATATTACTTTGCACGAACGAGTGTTGATGCCCAGACAAGTGATTGATTTTGAACCGTCTTTGGCATTGTTCGTAGAAGAAAATCCACTTGAATTTTATACAGCTATTATTGATTTTGCCAACAAGCATCTTGAAAAACTAGGCTGGCTTTACTTTGAGGTCAACGAGTTTTATGGAGAAAATGTAGAAGTGTTGATGAAACAGTATGGTTATAGCCAAGTTGAATTGAAAAAGGATATGTTTGGAAAAAACAGGATGTTGAGGGGGCAACGAAAATAGTTATCACAAAAGTAATTATTAAATAGCCCATTAATAGAACCAAATTCCTCGTTCTCTTTTCTCCACGAGAACAGGAGTGGACTACTTTATAAATCATCTTGTTATTAAACCTGAGAAACCTGACAGGTTTAGTTTAATCTAAAAAGAATATTTGTGGAAAAAATAGGATGTTTGGGGAGCAACAGAACCTGTTAGGTTTTAGAAACCTGACAGGTTTAAATTAATCTTATTTAGCCAGTGTAATCCTATTAGCCATGCCCATTTTTCCATTTTTTTCTTCTTCCATAGGGTAGAATACTAATTTCACCGTGTTATTATCAACTTCTGCTGATTTGTTTTTTGATTTTTTTACGGGTTGTTCAAATTCATAGATGCTTGTATAGGTAATATCTCCCATAAAAGCACCCATCATCTTATCCATTTTGCCCTCCTCATCGTCTTTTTTCTTTTTAGACTTTTTGCCTTCTTCTTCCTCGCCGCCGAATAAATTGCCTAAGTCACCCAGCCCTTCCATACCGTCCATGGAGTTTTCTCCCATTAATTCTTTTACCGACTCGTTTTCATTTCTGTATAATTTATTACCTTTTAGAGTAAACATATCCTTACCCTCGCCTTTGCTAAATAGCTGATTTGCTTGCGCTATGCGAAGCGCCTTATTCAAGGCATCGATATCTTTAAATTCAAATTCATAGTTTGTTTTGAAGGTTTTATTGTCGAAGTCCATTTTAACATTGTTGATGCCATTAATTTTAGCTAAAACATCTACCATGCTGTCCATGCCCTTTGTTACATCGGCACCACCAAGAGATTTTAGGTCAAAACCGCCCATGCCTTCTCCGCCTTCTTCACCCATCATACCGCTGAACATGCTCATCATACCCATCATTTCGCTCATATCAACAGTCATTTTGTATTTTCCGGAGAAATCTTTGTTGAAATGTACCAGTTCTTCAATTTTTAGACATGAAGTGAAACAGATTAAAACGGCAATCGCCAAAATGCTTTTTATTAAGAATCTTTGCATAATTGTATTTTGCTGTAAAAGTAAACATTCTATTTAAATTTATAATTATTCCGAAAATTTTGGTGATGGTTTAACAAGAATTTAGAATGTGTAGAACTTCAAAATGGAAAAGGGCTACAGAACAGCCCTAAAAACCATGAAAACCTAAACCGTAGCGGGAATTGGACTCGAACCAATGACCTTCGGGTTATGAGCCCGACGAGCTGCCAACTGCTCCATCCCGCGATATGGGTGCAAATGTATAACAACTTTTACATAAATTCAAGATATATTTGCAGAAAAAGTATTTTGGATACATTATCAAATTATAAAGCAGGTTTTGTAAACATCCTCGGGAAGCCAAATGTAGGTAAGTCTACACTGATGAATGCCTTGTTAGGCGAACGACTTTCCATCATGACGCCGAAAGCACAAACCACGCGTCACCGCATATTCGGTATCTTAAATGCGCCGGAGTATCAAATAGTGTTTTCAGATACCCCCGGAATCATACAGCCGCATTATGGTATGCAAAAAAGCATGATGCACTTCGTGAAAGAAACTTTTGAAGATGCCGATGTGTTTCTTTATGTGTCCGAAATCGGCGATAATCCGGAAAAACAACCGGATGAGTTCGCAAAAATGTTGCTGACAGGCGTCCCTACAATCATTGTTTTGAATAAAACAGATAAGTTGAAAAATGAGGCCGTATTGGAAGAAGTAGTGAAATGGCAAGCAGTAGCACCAACAGCAACGATACTTCCCGCTTCAGCAAAGGAAAAGATAAACTTGGATGTATTGCTGGATTTTTTGGCAGATAATATGCCTGTCTGTGAGCCATATTTTGATAAAGATGCCCTGACCGACAAAAGCGAACGGTTTTTTGTGACGGAGATTATAAGGGAGAAGATTTTGATGTTATATAAGGAGGAAATTCCCTATTCCTGTGAAGTTGGCATCAATAGTTTTAAAGATGAGCCTGAAATTGCGCGAATATCAGCCGAGATATATGTCAACAGAAAGTCGCAAAAACCTATAATCATCGGCAAAGGTGGGGAGATGATAAAGAAATTGGGCATCGAAAGCCGACTGCATATCGAGGAATTTCTGCAAAAGAAAGTTTACTTGGAATTACATGTTAAAGTATTAGAAAATTGGAGAGATAATGAGAAAGTCCTTAAACAACTCGGTTATTAAGTACAGCTTATGGATGATGGTCATCATCGTGGCAGGTGTCGCCTATTTCTTTACTGTGAAAAAAGTAGGATATAAAACCGTTGTCATTCATACAATTTCTATGGTAGATGATTCCATCCATTTTGAAGCGTTGGATAATATCATTTTTACCAATAATCGCGAACAACTTTGCGGAGAATCTGTGTCGATTTTGGAAACGAAATTTGCCCGGAATGAATGGTATCGGCAGAAAGCATGTACCTCTCCGGATGTGTTTGTTTTTGACAGTATTCCTGCAAAGTACTACGATGTCGTTTATTTGGATAAAAAAATTAGAAGTTATTACCACCACGGTTATTTTGAAGAACTAAAGCTTCAGGAGGAAAGAGAGGATACTGTACATATTGACGTGTACATGTATGGTGAGTAAAATAGAGTCAGTTTATCTGGCATTTTTTTTTCTGCTCCTCAACAAAACCATTACAGTCATAAGTTCCTTTATACTTGAGTTTTTGCTTCGATTTGAAAACCTTAGGCCTCCAACCAAAAATATTGATTTGCCCCGTTGTTCCTTCTTGTATAAGAAAACACTTTTCTACCAATCCATTATTTGTTTTACATCTAACGCCGATAACGGATTTTCCGGGATATAGTAATTCCTTTGCCTGACATTTATCCCAAAACACATCGTCCACACATTCCAAGTGCTGTAATACATTTATTATCGAATCATATACTACCGTATAAGTTGCTGTTGGACGTATATTTTTATTGGATTTTTTGATTTGTTTATAGATAAAATGTTCAAGTTTATGAAAATTACCATTAGTAGTTGCCCGACAAATTCTTTTATCATTATTAGAAAACAGGTGCTGACAATGAGATAAAATCAGTATGAAGAATATCGTTTTGAAGATGATCGCCATGTTATGGTGTTTGTCAGCGCAAGATAATGCAATCTTAGGATAAAGCAATCGCTTTATCCGGGGCGCTATGCCATTCCATGAAAAGTCGCTCCGGATCTCTCATGGCACGTATTTGTTGCACTCTTAAAAAATGTTCGTCACACATAAAAGCATCCGTTCTCATGTGTAGCCCTTCATCTGCCAATTGTATGCCGGAAGATAAGTGTTGCATTTTCCCTACCATGTCTGATGCCCAATGATGGTATTTTGCAGTATCTCTATCATTTTTCCAACAGCTGTAAAGTGCCAGATAGATATTGTCTTCTTTGCTATATGCCATGTCTGTATCGATAGCATCAGGATACCAATTCAACCATAAGAAATGAGAAGGCGCAGGAGGGAGTGTTTGTGCAATTTCCTTGATGAATGGTAGTAGTTCATCTATATCGGCATGTGTCCACATATTGTCTACGCCATATCTGTAATCTTTGGGGTAATGTGTCATTGTTGCTTTGTAAAAAATATCTATGCCCGGATTAAAGGCTGGAGTGGTTATAATGGCTTTTTTCTTTAT
This sequence comes from Chitinophagales bacterium, assembly GCA_019694955.1. Classification (GTDB taxonomy): domain Bacteria; phylum Bacteroidota; class Bacteroidia; order Chitinophagales; family JADIYW01; genus JADIYW01. Next base: position 85,047 of record JAIBAX010000011.1, read on the forward strand.
AGGGCTTTGCTCCATGAATCTTTTTGCTTCCTCGAACTCTTCTCTTGTGTCAGCAAAGATTGGGGCGAAGGCTTCAATTCCGGGACCTAACATGTTCATCATATTTTTATTCATCAACATTTGAAACTCTACTGATTTGGGTACTTCCGGACCAATGTCATATGCCCATCTATACACGTCTTCCAAGTGTTTAATAGAAAAGTCATGTGCTATAATGGCTCTGTATTTTGGCAAAGGATACAATTGAAGGTAGAATTTTATTACTACGCCGAAAAAACCTGCTCCCGAACCTCTCGCCGCCCAAAAGAGATCTGCATTTTCCTGTTCATTGGCATGAACCAGCTCGCCACTTGCGGTAATGATGTCCATTCCTACAATACTTTTGCATGCTATGCCCAGTTTTCTACCATTCCATCCATAACCACCCTGTAATAAATATCCACCCAAACAAACGCCTTCGCAATGTCCTGCAGGAAAGAATAGATCGTTTTTATACAAAACTTTCATTAGCGTACTGCCGCCAACACCCGGTTCAGCGATGGCGGTCATATTGTCTTTGTTGATGCTGAAATTGCAAAAATTTTTCAATGAAATTACGATGCAATTATTTCGCATTGAATGGGCGCTAAAGCTTCGTCCACCAGAAAGTACGGTAAGTTTCTTTCCATTTTGTCTAGCAAATTTTATGATATTAATGATGTCTTCAACCGTATTTGGTTCAGTAATCATATCTGGAATTCTATTGAATTTCTGTTGATTGTAAAGGAAAGTAAACATGGTGTTTTCAAAATTTGGCTGCTCTTTCGTATGGATGCTGCCGTTGATGTTTAATTCTCCGGAGTGATTATATATCTGATAGAGTTTCGGAAGAAATGCCGCTAGATGATTCATCTCTTCCGAACAATGTTGTAATAAGTCTGGTGCAAAATTTTTAGGCATAGATTTAACTAACCGCAACACGTTTATCAATGCGGTATTCATTTTTCCATCTTTCCTGAGAGAAATGTACTTCCCGCCTAGCCAAAATCTGGAACGCATTTCTGCACCTTTTTCTGTTTTTCTCACCTGATGAATGAGGTAACCGTAGTCAACGGGTAGATATGGGTGTCCAATTTTCGCACAGATGTACACAGCCTCCTCTTTATTGTTTATTGTATGATGTGAAAACCCGAAATCAATGGGAGATTTAAACTGGATGAGTCCATCGAGCATGTTTTTGCCGATATATTCCTTAATCAAAGAATTTCTGCCGATATAACATGTGTGGTTATGTCCATCTTGCCAACGTGCAGAGATATGGGCTTTGGGATGCCAAAGTTGGTAGCGATTGTTTTGTGAGCCATGCCAGCCAAACCACCAATCCCACATTTTTGGTGTTACACCGGGCATATCGGTTTTTACAGCTATTGCTATACTTCCATCTTTATGGGTGGCAAATCCTGTTTCAATATCCATGTAGCCATCGTCTTCAAGTTTGGTCATGTTTTCGATATCATATAAAGTTCCCCAGTCTAATGGATGCTGCAAGGCTTCGATAACATCTTTAGGAAGTGCTGCGAATGTTGTGTCATAAAATTCCGCATATTCTCCTTTGGTTTCTTTTTTGCTATTTGTTGAAAAATGTTTGCTCATTTGTCGTCATTTATAATTGTTCGACAAAGATACTTCAACAGCTTTCTACGTACACTTGAATAAATTCAAGAATTATTTTGTTGTTTGGATTTTAGTTTACTAAGCCATTCTGCTGATATGCCCATGAATTCTGCAATATACTTGGAAGGAATTTTTTGAATGAGCATGGGAAATTCTTGAAGGAGGTATTTGTATAAAGTGTCTGGTTTGTAGGCAATTAGCTTTAGTTTTAGATCATTTTCTTCCATTAAGGCGGTGATTAGTAATTGGTCATTGAGTGCTTGCAGGTTTTTGTCTTTTATGATGAGGTCGTCCATCGTTTTCTTTGGTAATGCCAGTACTTGAGATGCCGCAATGGCGCGCAGTTCGCAACTGGTAGGCGATTGTGTGAAATAACTGTCTAAACATGCCATAAATGGATGTAGGTTATTGAGGTAAAAATTGATGGTCTTTTCAGTTTCATGTTCATAATTGATATAACGACAAACGAACCCACCATTTAATACGTAATATATATGTGAACATACTTGTCCGGGTTTTATTAACACCTGATTAGATTTAATATCCATGACCAAACTCTCTGACGAAATAATGTCAATGATGGATTTCCGAATGCCTATATGTTCTAATGCTTGAAATAAATCATCTTTTGTTGGAAATGAGAGTGGAATACGAATAGGCATAGAAAACTACAAGTTTATTCGAACAAATATATCATTGATTTTTGAAATAATAGGTAAAATAGGCTACTGTCAATAAGCACTTAATGTACGATTCGTTTTGGTTGTTTCTTATCACAAAAGTAATTTAAAATAGCCAATTAATAGAACCAAATTCCTCGTTCTCGTGTCCCCACGAGAACACGAGTGGACTACTTTATAAATCATCTTGTTATTAACCGAAAAGTTACGTTTCCCAGTTAAAATCTTTTTATAGTAATCGTTTTGTATTACCGAATCTGCAATAAAAATAACCTTAGTTTTCAAAATCATCCAGTCTTATAGGAAATCTCTGAGAAGTTTTTTTTGTTTTTTATTTGCTATTTCGAGAAATTTGTCTTATTTTTGGGACAAATGTCTATTACGCTATGATTGAAATGAAGAAAAAAGGATATGAAAGACTTGATGAAGAGATTCATAACTTTGTAAGCGAGCAAATGGTCGAGTTTAATCTTAGTAAGCCACAAATCCCATTGACATTTGATGTGTTTCTTGAAGATAAGTTATTGGTTGTTAAAACAATTAAAGCCGGGTTGCCTTATTCTTTCTTTGAAGTAATAAAAGAAAATGCTCCTTTCTCTGAAAGTGATTGGGCTGATTTTTTAGACATCTCCACAAAAACATTGCAACGTTACAAAACTTCAGAAGACCATCTGTTTAAGTCTATTTACTCAGAGAAGATTATCGAATTGGCTGAAGTTACTAAAATCGGGATGGATGTATTTGGGACAACGGAGAAATTTGAACTATGGCTAAATACGCCCAACTATGCATTAGGAAACGTATTGCCAAAGACACTTTTGAAAGACTCTTATGGGAAGGAGTTGGTGGTAGGTGAGTTGGTTCGAATAAATCATGGCATCTTGGTATAGATAATATGGAGGTATTTAGACTTTCGAGGGAAATGTATGCCAAGCCATTATCCGGAAAGGGCGCTGCCATAAAAGGAGCAAGGTGGAATTCGATAGGGGTGGAGTTGATATATACGGCTGCAAATCGTTCCTTGGCAATGGCAGAAATTGCGGTGCATTTTACCTTAGCTACGCTGCCGGAAGATTATATGATGATAACCATTCATATTCCGGATGATATCAGGATTAAGGAGGTTCTTGAAACGGACTTGCCTCCTAATTGGAAAGCGTTTCCCCATCCTCGCTCTACACAAATGTTTGGCGATGACTTTGTTGCAGAAAACAAATTTTGCCTTTTAAAGATTCCTTCAGTTGTTACAAAAGGCGATTACAATTTGCTCATAAATCCCAGTCATGAGGATTTTGGTAGAATAAGCATCCTTGAAATGGAAAAATTTCCTTTTGATAGAAGGATATTTAAGTGATTGGTTTTAAGTAATTAATTTTTAGCGATGTTCATTTTTTTTGGATACACGAAAAAGACGAGATAATATACGCTATCGCACAGGATAACATGTCTGCTTTATTCTTATTTGTTCTCGAATATAAGCGATGAAAAAATTAATTCCAATCACCACAAATACCATCCCACTCAAGAAAAATATGAATGAATTTTTTTGTTGTTGCCTTTGCCATTGGGAATAAGGATAAATAATTTCTTTGTCAGTGCTGATTTGAAGAATTTCAGTAGGATGGTTTTCGTTATAAGTTTTATGGTATAAGGTTAAGGAGGTGACATTTGTATTTAATAGTCTTTTCTTTAAATTTCTTGTAGGACTAACTATCTCAAATTCACTTGTACTACCTTCAAAATTTAGTACCAAGCCACTTTTACTTTTAGAAATAGAAGAAACTAAACCTTTTGTTTTTTCAAAGGTTTCAAGTTTTAATTTAGAATCTTGATAGATAATGATGCTCATAAAAAGAAACATTATCCCCATAATCATAAAAAGAATATATGTGCAAATCGTTTTTACTTTGTTTTCATTCATACTATAAATAACATTTTATCCATTATTTAAGTTTCATCTTTATGCAATGCAATGAGAATTGAGCGGATTATTTAGTTGTATTTTTCGATACTTGTAAATGCTATATAAATTGCTTTACTAATTACCCAAATCGCATAACATACTATGCGCCAACGATGGGAGCGTTATCCGCCGATAGGCGATACAAGCGGACAGCGTGCCCGGGCGCCCATATACTTTAAAAAAATGAACATGTGTTCAGCGATGTTATATTGTATCACGAAGTTTCTCGAAGAAGACACAAAGAACGCAAAGGTCGACGAAAGTTTATTTTGTTTTATCGCCTTTGGAAGTAAGGTTCAGTTTCGAATGAGCATCTTCCATCACCTGAATTCAAAATTATTTAAAATTTATAATTGCCACTAATTGCTTAAAACTAAAAACTTATAACTAAATATTCCGTTACTTTGCAGATTATTAATCAATGAAATGGGATATACAGTAGCAATTGTTGGGAGACCGAATGTGGGGAAATCTACTTTGTTCAACCGATTGGTGGGGGCGAGACAGGCGATTACAGACGACTTGAGTGGTGTAACACGTGATAGGCAATACGGAATTGCAGATTGGAACGGAAAAACGTTTAACGTCGTAGATACAGGTGGATTTGTGCCTAATTCCAAGGATGTATTTGAAAGGGCTATTAAAGATCAGGTGAAAATTGCCATTGAAGAGGCCAATTGTATCCTTTTTATGGTGGATGTTACCACCGGCATCACTGATTTGGATGACTCTATGGCATTTGAACTCCGGAAAACTTCTAAACCTGTAATTGTCGTTGTCAATAAAGTGGATAATACCCAGCGTATGTACGACGCTAATGAATTTTATAGCCTTGGTTTCGAAGAAATGCACTTTTTGTCGTCCATGAGCGGCAGTGGTACGGGTGAACTACTCGATTCGGTGGCTGAACGTATCGAAGAGGAGATGGATGAAAATGAAAATGCGCACCTTCCAAGGATTACGATTGTTGGTCAGCCGAATGTGGGTAAATCTACGCTATTAAATGCTTTGTTGGGAGAAGATCGCCATATTGTTACGGATATCGCCGGAACAACGCGGGATTCTATACATACCCATTACAATCTTTATGGAAAGGAATTCTTGCTAATAGATACCGCAGGTATTAGAAGGAAAAGCAGGGTGAGTGAGAACTTGGAGTTCTATAGCGTGATACGTGCCATCAAGGCGATAGATGAAGCGGATGTGTGTCTATTGGTGATTGATGCACAGGTGGGGATAGAAGCGCAAGACTTAAAGATTTTTCAGTTAATTGAACGGAAGAAAAAAGGCGTTGCCATATTGGTAAATAAATGGGATGCCGTAGAAAAAGATACAAATACGCATCTTGACTATGAAACTAAGATAAAGGAACGTATTGCGCCATTTAAAGATGTGCCGATTGTTTTTATTTCTGCAATGGAAAAAACTAGGATACATAAGGCCATAGATGTAATTTTGGAAGTATTTAAAAATAGACAAACAAGGATTTCTACTTCCAAATTGAATGATATCATGCAGCCGGAGATAGAACATTATCCACCGCCATCCCACCGGGGCGAGTCGATAAAGATAAAATATATGACACAATTGCCAACGAATGTTCCTTCTTTTGCATTCTTCTGTAATTATCCAGAATATATTGGAACGGCGTATAAGAACTTCTTAGAAAACAAGATTCGCAAGCATTTTAACTTCTCCGGCGTACCTATTAATATCTTTTTTAGGAAAAAATAACGTTGTGGGGATAAGATTCCTGTGGCAAAAGAATTGTTTACCCTATTTTTATGCAAAAAAATATGTTAACAGTTTTATCTGCTACGAATAGACCGGAAGCTTATACTTTAAAGGTTGCCCATCATTATATAAGGACATTGGGTGAAAAGGGCATTCAACATGCTTTTTTCTCTTTGGAGCAAATGCCACAGAATTTACTGAATAATGGCATGTATGGCGCTCCACGAAATGCCGATATGGTGCATTTAGAGCAAACCTTGCTAATTCCTACACAAAAATTTGTGGTTGTAGTACCTGAGTATAATGGTAGTTTCCCCGGTGTGTTAAAGGCATTTATTGATGCCAGCGATGTGAAAAATTGTTGGCATAATAAAAAAGTCTGCCTCGTGGGCGTATCGGATGGGCGTGCGGGCAACCTGCGTGGCATGGAGCATTTGACCAATATTTTCAACCACTTGAAAGTAAATGTTTTACACCTTAAAATTCCTATTTCGAATGTTTCGGCACAATTTGATGGAGCAGGCAAGCTTGCCAATCAGGAAATAAAAAGTCTTATTGACCAGCAAATTGCTTTGTTTCAAGATTTTTAGCAAACGTAATTAGTAGATTCTTAAAATAACTGACATGAAAAAAGCACGTGTTCTCATTTATCCAATGCTGTTGTTGCTAGTGGTGCAATCGTGTACTTGCAAGAGAAGTTCGTCCGGGGATAATAATGTTTTTCGATTCAATATGAAGGACGGTATTACTTCTTTGGATCCTGCATTTGCTAAAGATCAGGCGACCATGTGGGGTACTAATCAACTGTTCAATGGATTGGTGCAGGTGGATGAGCAATTAGCGGTACAACCCGCCATTGCCAAGTCGTGGGTAATTGCTCCCGATGCAAAAACCTATACTTTCATTTTGCGGGATGATGTGTATTTTCACGACGATGCCGAATTTGAAGGTGGCAAGGGGCGCAGGGTGGTGGCGCAGGATTTTGTTTATAGCCTACTGCGTTTGATAGATTCCAATGTTGCTTCAACGGGTGGTTGGTTGTTCAATGGAAAAGTAGAAGATGATAAACCTTTTGAAGCGGTAAATGATACTACATTCGTCATTCACCTAAAAGTACCTTTTAAACCGCTGCTCGGACTGCTGACGTTGCAATACTGTTCAGTAGTGCCTAAAGAAGTGGTGGATAAGTATGGCAAAGACTTTCGGAAGCATCCCATTGGTACGGGCCCTTTTAAGTTAAAGGTTTGGGATGAAAACAACTACCTTATTCTTGCCAAAAATGAACGCTATTTTGAGAAGAAGGACGGCAAGCAATTGCCTTTTTTGGATGGTATAAAAATTAGCTTCGGTGCAGATAAAGCAATGGAATTTGATAATTTCACTAATGGCAAGTTGGACTATTTTACAGGTGTGGATCAGAATATCAAAGATAAAATCTTTACCAAGGAAGGCGATATTAAACCTGAATATAAGGAGCGATTTAATTTTGACAAGGGTCCTTATCTGAACACGGAGTATTTAGGTTTTGATTTAGCGCATCCTGCCAATGCGGCTTTAAAAAATAAGAAAGTTAGGCAGGCCATTAATTACGGCATCGATAGGGAGAAGCTTATCATATTTTTGCGCAACAAGATTGGGAAAGCCGCCAATGCGGGCATGGTACCTTATGGGCTACCAGGTTTTGATCCATCGAAGGTGAATGGTTATAGCTACCAACCGGAGAAGGTGAAGCAGTTGCTGATTGAAGCGGGCTATCCCAATGGTGAGGGCATCGGCGAAATCAAGTTGATGACGAATCCGGGATATTTGGATTTATGTACTGCTATCAAGAAGGATTTGGAGTTGTTTGGGATAAAGATAACGTTGGAAAATGTGCCGCCACCATTTTTACGGGAGAGCATGCGCAATGGCAAAGCCAGTTTTTTCAGGGCTTCATGGATTGGCGACTACCCAGATGCGGAGAACTATCTAGCATTGTTTTATGGTGGCTATGAAGCACCGCCGAACTATACCTTCTTCAAGAATGCTGCTTATGATAAGTTGTACGAACAACTCATGCAAACTGCCGATGCTATGAAAGCCAATGAATTGGTGCATCAGATGGAGAATATCGTGTTGGAGGAAGCACCTGTGGTGCCGTTGTTTTATGATGAAGTGGTGCGGTTAACATCTAAAAGGGTAAAGAATATGCCGCTTAACGCCATGAACTTGATGATGCTGAAAGAGGTGGTGATAGAGTAGGGGGATTTGCTTGAGAGAAGAGCCTTTATTTTACGTATCCTAAACAAGTGGCTAACCGCCTAAAACTTGACCATTACGTACGGTGGTGTGAGTTAGATTTCCTGTTTATAATCGGTTTGGGCATTTACTTGATTGGTGGTGGTGTTAAATTTTCTCCTCAATTTTATTGTCATAATTTAGTTTGTCTGCATCTAAAATCTCTATTACTTTCCTAATATAGGTATCACTATCCAAATCTGTTAAATCAATTTTGTTTGCAATTAGGTTGTCAAGAAATTTAACATTCAAAATATTATAGTCTTTCTCAATTTTTGAACTTAATACTTTGTTTTTGTAATCATTTAAACTATAAATTCCTTTAGAGTTCTGTAGCATAACACGTTTGAAAGTTTCTGAGTTAAGATCTTGATTAAGGATTTCTTCATACGGTGCTTCAAGAATAAAATTGAAGTGTTCTTCAATTTTGTCTTTTAAGTTTTGTAATTTCTCATCAACAACCTCCAAAAGTGCAGATAGTCTAAATAAATCTCTGTTTAAAATATTTGGAATATTTTCTTCTCTTTTATAAAAAAGAGAATGAGAAGTTTCAGCCCAAATGTGTTCTGAAAGAGTTCGTATTTGAATCTCAGCTTTCTTATTCTTGTGATTTTCCCAATCCGGAGTTTTTGTCCACTCATCTTTTATTGCTATTATTAAATGAATAGAACTATATCCAAACTTATCAGGGCTTTGAATTGATTTGTAAGGGTCATTTAGCAACTTAAATTCCTTGGAAAGAATTTCTACAACCTTCTCTTTAAATTCAGGAAATAGCAATACAATTCTAATTCCAACCAAATCATTGAGTTCTGTAACTGATTTTTTTATTTCAAATCTATCAGACATTATTTTTTCATTGATAGAGTCAAGTGTTTTAGCTCTTCCGTAAATTCCAAAGGCAGTAGGAATATTGTGTCGGACTAATATTTTTTCAATAATCCGTTTGAACTCATTTAGAAAGTCCTTGTAATCATCGATAATGGTTGAATATTCTTTTTCGAAGGTCATATAAAGTATTTATGTCATATTAACGCTAACTTGTTTATATTACTGCAAAGTTTCACTTAGCAAACACCATTAAGTACAATATGTGCTACTTTGCAACTTATATTACACGCATAAAAATAATCATATTTTGCCAAAGTGTGGCTGTGAGGAGGATATTTTGAATACGCTAGGGAAGTAAATGAATAATATGTGTAGTGTATAGATGGAGTAAATTGAGTAATGTTACATCTTCGACATGCGCTTCGCCGAACATGTCGAAGAGCATACCCTATCGAGTCTAGGCAGGGCAGTCTAACCGATTATATGGTTGCGTTCTGTCCGCTGTTGATTTCATTTTCTATTTTTCGTTTTTGTTTAAGGCTGTAAATGCTTCCGGCGATAAGACCTATCAATCCACCTAAATAGCTGAAATTATGCATTGAACCAACCGCAATAAATTTTTTCTTGTCATATAGGTTGTCGGGTAGCCACCAATTTACCCCTGTGTCTGCTAAATAGAATTTTCCATAAGCTAGCCCTATTAGTCCTGTTACAAAAGCAACAATAATAGTTACTATTATTGCTTTCATTGTGATTTTGAACATTTGCTTATTGTCTTTGTGGACCAACCCTACAAGTCCAAGTATTAGTCCGATTGGTAAACCCATCCACCAAGTCGCGAGAAAACCAACGCCTGCGACACTCAATCTCGGGTTTGGTAAAATCGCCTCATTTCCAGAATCAATAAAGCCGAATTGAATAAACTTGAATTTAGTATAGTACTCAGGAGAAATTGTATAAGTTAATTGGTCGTGCATAACACCATAGAGACCACCTATTAATGGAGCAAGCGCAATGATTAAAAATAATGTCAGAAGTTTTTTCAATTCAGTTTGCTTTTACTGTGGTTAATAATTCGCTGTTAAAAATGGTACTGGGAGAAATTACAATTTCATTGGTTGGAATTTTGTCGCCATAACGTTCTTTCATTTTTTTCTTAACCGCTTCATTACTCAAATCAAAGTCGCTAAGTTTTTCAAGCTTGCCAATTTCAATTCCTGTTGCTCGTTGGTATATTTTCCATATAAGTTCAGAGCAATAAATTTTGTCGTCGGACCACTCAAAAATCAAGTCGTAATTTTTACCGTTAAACTGGTCGCCAACTTGTTTCATTTTTGTTAAGGTCGTAGGTGTTAAAATTTGGTCAGCGTTTTTAAGTCGCTTAATTACATATTTTCCATCTTGTCCACGTGCAATCCATTGGTCAAGTTGTGTCCGCTTTACAGGTTGAATAGCTTCAAAAACATAAAAGTCATCGCCGTTTTTGTAGATAAGCCCGCAATGTGAATATTTAGATTTAGTTGCCAGTTGAATAGCTTTGCTTTGTTCTGAAAGGGAGGTCTGAAAAATTAAGTCGCCATCTTTTATTTCGTCATTATCTGCAAGCTGTTTTACCACTTTTTTCGCATTGTCAAGTCTATGTTTTGGGGTGTAAAATTTGCGTTTTGCGTATAGTCCGCAGAAAATTGTCAGCCCTAAAAGTCCGAGTATGAATATTGTTCTTTTCATGGTCAATTGTCTTGGCGCAGTGGTTCGCTACTACGCTTGACTAAATTTGTTAATATACGGGTTTGCTGCTAATTCGATCCAAATTATGCGAACCATTTGGCCATTTTTTTATCTAATTCTTCTTCAGATAAAGTTTTGCCCTGTGTAGTCCTTGATTTACTTTTTCAATGACTAATAATCTTTCTATAAGCTCGTCAAGCGTAAATTCATTAGGCATCTCTTTTATCTGACTACTTACCAATTCTTTGGTTAACATTTTATAAATTTATTTGCAACGTACGAATTTCTTAATTTCTTGAGGTAGTTTTTTTTCATAATTGGAGATGATGTCAGATTTTGAAAAAAAACTTTCAAGAATCTTAAGGACTACAACGTTTAAATAATTTTTTCGGTATTCAAGTGAATGATATTCACGGGGATTACAAATCCCCTAATGTTACATCTTCGACATGCGCTTCGCTGAACATGTCGAAGAGCAATGGTACTTTTTTGAAGGTGGTGGTGTTATTTTTTTAACCCATTTATGTACTTAATCATTTTTTTTCTTACATTTTTATCTAGAAACAAAGTGTTAGAATTGCCAATGATATTTTTAAGTTCTTGTTTATCATTATCATTAAATTCAATATTATTAAAGATTCTCCAAAGTTTTTCTAAAAGAAAATTTTCACAAATTTCACCACTTTCAAATGCGTCTATTGTTGGAAATTCTAAGTTTAAATTTTCTGGGCTTATAAAAGAAAAATCATTACTAAATTTATAAATTATATTTCTAATTAACATTGAAACGCCAAAATGGTCACTCAGATCTTTTAATTTCCTATTTTTAATATAAGCTTTATTTTCCTCTGTTAAATTTTGAATTGCAAAATGTATAATATCCATAAATTAAATTTCATTGATTTTATGCAAAATATTTACCGATTAACTTCTATATGCCATTTTAAAGTTTCACCTTCACCACACTATATAATTGGATATGCGCTACTTTGCAACTTTTATTTCACGCATAAAAATAATCATATTTTGTCAAAGTGCGGCTGTGAGTGGATATATTGAAAGCATTGTAATATTATTCAATCGAAAGATATCAATGGCTATGATCCGGCATGCGCTTCGCTGAACATGTCGTAGAGTAATGGGATTTAGTAATTAACGATGGTAATTAGTTTATATCAATCCATTTTATTGACATGCGCAAGTGCAATTCCAATTACAATAACAGGAATTATCAGCGCCATTATATTCCAGACACCCATAGCTATTAATACGATTTGGTTTAATATAACAAATCCAGTATAAGTATAAGCAGCCCATTTTTTCATTTTCCACAATCCAATCATACAAGTTAATCCAATCACTGATGAAAGTCCTAAATAAGGAGGATACCAACTCCCAACTTGTCTGGCAATGTCAGAAAATATCATTGGGATTGCAAATGCGGCACCAAAAAATCCAAGAATACAGATTACTGTAATAGCTGTTGGCCTATTTTTACTTTGCAAACTAGCGTTGCTTTGGTCTAAAATTTCTTGTTCTTCCATTTTTTTCTCGTTTGTTATTGATAATTAATTAGTTAAGTTTAATATTTATGTTTTCTGCTTCTGGGTTGTTGTTATATACGTTTTAATGTTAATTATAAAATGCCGCTGCTTGTTTATACTCGCTACTTTGCAACTTTTATTTATCGCATAAAAATAATCATATTTTGTCAAAGTGTAGCTTGTGAGGTGGATATTTTGAATGCATTGTAATATTATTCAATCGAAAAATATCAGTAGTAATGCTTCGACATGCGCTTCTCCGAACATGTCGAAGAGTAATGGTGGGCAACTTGATTACCTACGATATTTTTTCTTTATTATTTTATGATAAATTAAAATACCAATTGTGGCCAATGTCCAAAAATATACGGTAAAGGGAATAAAACAATAGGCTAAATACCAAATAAACCAATTCCAAATGCCTTCTATCTTTAAGCCATACTTTTCTACAAAAATCCAGTCGTCATAAACCATGTACAACCAAAATATAACTGATAAGATTGGTAATAAGATTAAATGACTATCCGTAATAATAAATAAATTTAGTATATTTGTACATGAAGATATCTGAATTTTATAAACTATACTCTGATGAGGAATCTTGTAAATTGAAATTCAAGCAAATCAGAGACCAACAG
>JAIBAX010000051.1 GCA_019694955.1 Chitinophagales bacterium
GTAGCAGCACTACTTCCGGCGTTACCTATCAATGGAGTGGTCCTGGTATTTTGAATGGAGGAAGTACGCCAAATCCTACTGTAAATATGGCGGGAACATATACACTTACGGTTACCCAAACTTCTACAGGATGTGCCAATACAGATATAGTGGTGGTCACTGGAACAACTACTCCGCCAAATGCTAGTGCAGGATTAGATAAAATACTGGATTGTAGTCACCCTACGGTCGTTTTGGATGGTAGCAGCACTACTTCCGGCGTTACCTATCAATGGAGTGGTCCTGGTATTTTGAATGGAGGAAGTACGCCAAATCCTACTGTAAATATGGCGGGAACATATACACTTACGGTTACCCAAACTTCTACTGGATGTGCCAATACAGATATAGTGGTGGTCGCTGAATCTATATCTTCACTTTTACTAACTGCTACAATTCAACACAATAATTGTGGGACATTAAACATAGGTGCCATAGACGTCACTATGATTGGAGGAACACCTCCATTTAAGTATCTTTGGAGCAATGGTGCTACAACGGAAGATGTCAGTAGCTTGCCGGACGACGTATATAAACTTAACGTTATAGATGGAGTTGGATGTGATTTTGATACAATATTCTCTATCAATAGCTCAAATGGTTTGGTAGTAAAAGCATTTACGGATACCGTTATTAAAATGGGATTGCCTGTAAGTTTATTTGGAAGTATAATAATGGGCAGCCCCAGATATATTTGGTGGGAACCGACTACTTATCTAAGTTGTATCAACTGTCAAAATCCTGTTTCTTTTCCGATAGAAGATATAGATTATGTATTTCATGCGGTCGATTCAAACGGATGTGAAGGAGCAGATACTATTCATATAAAAGTGGAGGATGATATACATAGTATATTTTTTCCAACTGCATTTTCACCAGACGGGAATAATATCAATGATCAATTTAAAGCGTTGGGTGAACAAAAAAATATCCAATCTTTTAACATGAGAATTTTTAATAGATGGGGAGAACGGATATTTGAAAGTGATGACATCAAAATAGGTTGGGACGGAAAATACCAACAGGAAAAACAGGAAATGGATATCTATATATATCAAACTGAAATTATTTATACAAATCAGTCGGTCTCTCATTTGTCAGGAGCGTTTTTGCTGTTGAGATAAACTTTAGGTCAAGAATTGATTTATTTTCCTACAGCTTTAGACTTTTTATTAATTTTAGCGAAGATATACCGTTTATGAATGTACAAAATATACAGATTGAAGTGGATGCCAGTTATATGTACAAGTTTTTGGCAGAGCGAGAGAGCGATCCACAAGTAGCGAGGATTTTGAAAGAAATGAGCGAGATAGAGTATGGTCATGCGGTTGCTTTCATGGAGAAAAATGATTTAGATGCCTCCAAGATGCCTAAGCCTTCTTTTAAGACAAAAGTCCTGAAAGTTATCGGTAAGATCTTGGGGTATGATTATGTGTTAGGTATTCTCATGGATACAGAAAAAAGCCTCTCGAATACGATACTCCAAGCTAGAAAAGCCACCAATACAGTAGAAGCCGTCACAGATACGGCACATGTGGCCATCTTAAAGAATATATTGAATAATAACCACAAGGTTTCCGGCAGTGTTTTTAGTAAGTTTGAGAAAAGACACCGCTCCGTAGGAGGGAATGCACTTCGTGCGGCTGTTCTAGGCGGCAATGATGGTTTGGTATCTAATTTTAGCCTGATAATGGGCATTGCCGGAGCATCAGCCAATCAAACAGGCGTCCTTTTGGCAGGGTTGGCAGGTTTGCTCGCCGGCGCTTTGTCAATGGCATTAGGAGAATGGATATCCGTAAAAAGTTCGCAAGAATTGTATGAGAACCAGATGCAACTTGAAATGGATGAACTTGAGTCTAATCCTGATGGTGAGGAAAAGGAACTTAAACTCATTTTTCTCTCAAAAGGAGTGCCGGAAGAACAAGCTAAGCAGATGGCGAAAGAGGCCATGGCTAATATCGACCATGCTCATCAGATACTTGTCAAAGAAGAACTGGGCATCAATGCGGAAGATTTAGAGGGTTCTGCAATGGAGGCTGCTATATTCTCGTTTTTATTGTTTGCCGTGGGAGCGATTATCCCATTAATTCCATTCATGTTTGCAAATGGAAACCTTGCAATTATATTAAGTGTAGCATTTAGTGGTATTGGATTGTTCTTTATCGGTGCCGCCATAACCTTGTTTACCAATAAAAGTGTTTGGTATTCCGGTTTTAGGCAGGTATTGTTTGGGTTGGCAGCAGCAGCTATTACTTTTGGTATTGGTAAGCTTATTGGAGTGTCTTTAGCAGGTTAATGATGGAAGATTTATTAGTAAAATATAGGGTGTTTAATGAGCTTGACGCAGCTACTTAATTTGCTGAATGGTTAGATGCCAATGGCTTTGAATATGATGTGGTCGATAACTCGTCGCTTTTAGATAATGCTTATTTTGGGCATCAGGATTTGAATAAGTCATTCGTTGTCAGAATTCGCCCTCAGGATTTTAGTGAGGTTGATAAGTTGCTGGAGCAATCTTCACAAGCCCACCTTGAGCAAATCGAATCAGGGTATTTAAATGATTTCTCTGATGAGGAATTGGAAGAAATCTTGTATAAGAAAGATGAATGGAGTGTGACCGACTATTTGTCCTCCCGTAAGATACTTGCTAGTAGAGGTAAGAAATATACAGATCAGGCACTGGAAGACCTTCATAAAAAGCGTTTGGAAGAGCTAAGAGCGCCAGAGAAAGTAGATGCGGTTTGGTTGTTTTTTGGGTTTTTTAGTAGCTTTATCGGCGGACTCTTTGGCATAATAATCGGTCATATTATTTCCAACCAAAAGAAAACACTTCCTTCCGGAGAGCAGGTTTTTTCGTACACTTTAGAAGACCGGATTCGTGGAAGATGGATGAAAAGAATAGGTGTGGTGATATTTGTAGCTTCTTCAATTTTATCCTTATTAATGAGCAGTTCGCTACTGTAATGCGTCAGGGTTGGCGTTAAATTGCATTGCTTAAATTTATTTTTTTTGCCAATATCAACAGGTTGTTAATAACTGATGTTGATAAATACATTGGTGCGCTGATATCTTTACATCCACAAAATTACTTTAACAAAATATTTTAAAGTATTGATTTTTAAACTATAAAGTTGTTTTGTTAAAATAAAGCTAAAACTTTAAAAGTAAGTGTATGAAAAGACAATTATTAAATATGTGGATAATGCTGCTGTTGTCAGTGCCTATGTTTGCATTTGGAGGTGTCGATATTAGTACACTGACAAAGCAAGCATGGAAATTTGATTACGCATTCAAGCCGATTACTTCGGAGATTGTTCCAAGAACAAATGAAGGAGAGTTCTTGTATTTAAAGTTTGAGTCTACTAACACCTTCACTTTAGCATCCAATGAGAAAGTAGAAATGGGTACATGGTCTGAAAATAGCCTTATGGGTACCATGCCCAATATTATTTTTGGTTTTAAAGGTATTGACCAGTGGAATGTGATATACTGTGAAAAAGAAACTTTCGTTATAAGCAATAAAACAGAGAAAGGACTCGTTGAATATCATTTTGTACCTGCCACTTCTCAAAAGGACATGGCACAGTTTACAGGAAAGATAAATACGCACATCGAACAAATGAAGGCAATTATCAAATCTTATGCACCCAATTCTGATAACACGAGAGTGGAAAATAATCAGCAAATTCAGCAAGAGTTGGAGAATAAAGAGAGTCCGCTCAAATTAATAGCCGTCATTGATAAAAATGCGCTCATAGAAGTAGCTTCAGTAGAAAAAGTAGCACCCGTCAGCAAACCTGAGAACGATATCATCGAAGAATGGAAAACTACACAAAGTGTTTTACAAAAAATTAGGATGATTGAAGAGAAAGAACTCATAAAGGAGGAGTCAAATACCAATAATATCAGGTCTTCCATCAAGAAAACTACCACCACTATTCAGTTAGATAAGAAGTCTCATATTGAAATATATGTTAGCGGCGGGGGCTTAAAAGGCGGTATTAATCCTACATTGAGCAATGTTATTATGATACAAAGCAATGGTAGTGTTATCAAGAACTATGAGTCAAAATTGGGTGGAAAAATCTCCCTCAATAAAAAAGCTTCAAAAGAAGACTTAATAAAGTTGGCAACTTATATCGTTGAGAATGGCTATTTTGACTTCAACGAAGATTATAATTGCCCAAATTGCGCTGAGCAACTAAAATTTGGCCCGCAGCCAATACCTTTAAAAATGATTATCTCCATTGGCGAGTTGAGACATACAGTTTCTGTTCCGGTATATGCACCTGGAATTATTGAAGGGTTGTCATACCCAAAAGAACTGGATAAAATCTTAGCAGCCATTTACGAATTCGCTTCCTAATTCATTATTCATACTATTTGATTTTCCCCCGTGCAATGCGGGGGCTTTTTTTTAATCCAGAATAAGCGTTAGACTTTGTAGCGAAAGGAAATTATACAAAATAGCTATGAGGCACGGAATTTTTCTCCCGCAGACGTAGTATAACTACGTTGAGGACAGAAAAATGAGTACAGAAATAGATATGAAGTAGCATTTTCTTGCAGTAAATTTCTAATGATTTTTCTGGGTTTAAAAGATTCCATTATTTTTACATAAAAAAATTACGAAGCAATTTTCAATAGATCAGTTGTTGCAAGGTATCAAATCCGGAAATAGGATGTTGATAGGTAAAGCCATTACATTGGTAGAGAGTAAGAATTTTAATGATACATACCTTGCGGCAGAATTGTTGGATGCTTGCCTGAAAAGTACAAAGGCGTTTCAAAGCAGAAGAATTGGTATCACAGGTGTGCCCGGTGTTGGGAAAAGTACTTTCATCAATACCTTAGCATCTTCCTACGCACTTCAAAACAAACGAACGGCTGTGCTAACAATTGATCCAACCAGTAAACATTCGTCAGGAAGTATCTTGGGAGATAAGACCCGTATGCAAGATATTATTGCCGATCCGCACATTTTTGTTCGACCAAGCCCTGCCGGAGACACTTTGGGTGGCATTAGTGCGACAACTGAACAGGTTATTACCATCTTTGAAGCCGCCGGATATGAGCATATTATTGTCGAGACGGTAGGAGTGGGGCAGTCAGAAACAGCAGTTGCCGACCTTACGGATGTTTTTGTGCTGTTGATGCTTCCTTCTGCCGGAGATGAACTGCAAGGCATTAAACGCGGCATCATGGAAATGGCAGATATCCTTTTTATCAATAAGTCTGATATTAATGAACAGCATGCAAAAGTTGCTGCCGCACATTATAAGAATGCACTTCATTTATTTCCACCAACATTAAGCGGATGGATGCCACAGGTGTTTTTTGGAACGGCATTACAGCAGGCATCTATCTCTCCAATTTTGTCAGCATTAGATAAATACTTTGATTTTATTCTCGCTACCGGATATTTAATTGAAAATAGGTCGCAACAGAAAGAAAGACAAGTAATGAAGCAAATAGAGGCATTAGTCCGAAAAAAATATCATTTTGAGCAGCAGGATAGTTTTCAGAAAATATTGAAAGAGGTTCAAGAAAATAATATGTCTACACTGAGTGCAGCACTTCAAATCAGTAATTTTTAGGCTTGCAAGATTTATTAATATGCTGGCTACTTGGAAATACCAACATTCTTTACGACATTTGCAAACCCTTAACGGAGAGGTGTCCGAGTGGTTGAAGGAGCACGCCTGGAAAGTGTGTATAGGTCAAAAGCTTATCCCGGGTTCGAATCCCGGTCTCTCCGCAACAAAATTTTAGCGCATTATTGCTTACTTGCGTTTTCTCAATATTTATTTATGGCATTTTTCTATCTTTAAGTAAAAAATTAGAATAGTGTAGGTTTAAATCATCATGTTATAATTCCGCTATTTTTGATTCATTTTCGCAGGTTTTTTCTATTAAGGATAAAATAACTGCTCAATAAGGGGATGGATTGGTGTCTCGGTAAAGATGACAGTAAACTTCTGACCGTTTCGGACTAAGAAATATTTGGTAAGCACTATTAACTTAAAATTCTTATATTGCTTCTTCTGTTCCGTTTCCAATATTTTATTAGCTTGCTTTTGGGTTTTAATTGTAAAGGTCATAAATCCAATGGATAAAAGAGAGGTGTCATTTCTATATTCATTATAAACAAAGGTACTATTGCTAATCCATGCATTTCTAATTTTAAATTCCTGACAAATGAGTGCTTTGGTGTCTTGCTCTGTATTAAATGTCTGTTGTAAGGTAAAAGAATACTTTGAAGAAATACTATCACGAAGGGTCTGTTTTTCAAGGTCTAAATATTTGAGATAATTTGTGCTGTTGATATTTATTTCCTGAGAAAATACACCAGTATAAATTGGTAGGAAAAGAATTATTGATAGTATTGTTTTCATGTTGGTAATATAAAGCGTAATGATATGCTGAATGAATGTAGGCATTTTATACGAAAATTTATCTTCACTTGAGACGTTATCAATCAAATTCATCTTCTAAATATTTCTGTGTAAGTTGCTAAAGTATCTTTATCATCTTTTATTCTTTTTTAATAGTATCAAACTCTGTTGTTTTAATTTATCTAAATCTATACTCTTTCGCGGAAAGAGATTTTTTCTTGCTTCCAGTAATTTTTTATCGAGTTCACCTGAATTGCAAATAAACAAATTGTACTGATTTATTGTAAGATAATGTAACAGTAAATAATTCAGCGTTATATTGTAAAAATTTTTAACAAATGGAGAATCATCATAAGCATAACCTGTATGCAAATGATTCAAAATGCGATATCTTATAATGCTGTCTTGAATAGTGGTTAGTGAGTAACAGTAATTAATATAACGCATCAATATTTCAAAATTTTTAAGCGTGTCGTTAGGATTTATTTTTATTCCATACTCGAAATCATAATTAGCGACCAATAAGCTGTCTTCAGTTATGTTATTTAATGTAGGTTTGTAGGAGTACAAATCTAGCTGTTCAATAAATCTTTCTTTTGAAAAGAAATTTATCTCGACATAAGATTCTATGGAGGGATATGTTTTTAAGTCGTCATCCAAAACAATCCTATGATTATCAATATTATATGCTATTAGATTGGGTAAATACCTGACATTTTTAATTAAATAAATATTTAGATCCATATTTTTATAAATAAATTCAACTTGCTTAGCTGAGAGTTGGAAATTTTCTGATTTTGGAATAACGATAATAGAATCTATTGATTTTTTTGTATAAAACAACACGCATTTATTAATTGTATCCTGTTCCAAATTTAAAGAAGTATCAGAGATAATATAAATTGGCAGGAAACCCTGTGTTGTTTTGTTTTTTGCCAAACAAATTTCAGTTGACAAAATGATAAAAAGTATTAAAAGTAGTATATTTTTCATCTGCATTGAGTTATTCCTTACCATAATATAAATCATCAAACATAATTGTGTCAGTTTCTCCTGTTAATGTATTAATTATAATAAATTTACTTAAATTGCTCTTAAAATAACCAATAATTACCACCGCATGTAAGATAATATTTCCGTTTGTGGCAATTAATCATTTATTTCAATTTTCTTTACAATCCGTTTCTGATCTACGTGCATTTTTATTTTTTACAAAGTAAAATGTTTTACCCTTTTCAAATTCTTTGGGTTTAAAATCTAATGTATCTGTCTTAAATAATTTACTAAATCCACATCCTGATGCAAAAACAAATGGAAGGTACTTTTGGTAATCTATTGGCACAAAAGTAACCGTGTTATTTTGAAAGATAATATACAATGAATACTTCCCTTCTAAAGCAAATGAATTATAATATTTTTCTATGGCATTCCTTTCATACTCAGAATAAATATTACTTGCAAATTCTTTAAAATCACTAGCTTCAGGATACTCTTCGAAATAATATACAGAATCTATACCGCTCATTTTGAGTACATAATTCCCTGAATATTTAGATTTTTCAATCTCTTTAAGTTCTGTGAAAAGACTATTATTTGCTTGCTTATTACAAGAAATATTTGCTGCAAATAGTATGAAAATTATATGTAAACGCAATCTTCTCATCTATCCGATTTTAATAATTCTTCAATTTTTTTAAATATTTTCTTTAATTCCGCTTCGGACAGTTTATCGAGTATTAATTCTCCTTCACTATTATATCGGAAGAAGCCAATAGAACCCATTAAGATAACAATTTCTTTAGCATACTCATATTTATTAGTAAATGTTTTATTCAACCTATTAAGAGCTTGATAATAAAACTTAAATACTAACGTGTTATTTGCCTTATCTCTTTCTGCATCTAGACCTTCTTCTCCTTTCTCATGCTTATCAGCAAATTTCTTAACCTTAGCAAATCCATACCCCCTAAGGCGTATGCAGTGTAAGAAAAAAGATGTATAAATGCACCACTTTCTCCATCAATACCACTTTTAAATCCAAGTTCAATCCCAATATTTTTAGACATCTTTTGAAACCTCGCGCCATCTATAAAGTAATCCCCTGTTGGTTTTAAAAACGTTTGACTACTTCCACCATTTTGTGTTCCTCCCCCCATAGCAGCCATATCAACCGTTGGGGCAATATATGTTCCTGCATTATTGTTATATGGCACATATGTATATGAATTATATGTAGACATTGTCCAACCAGTAGAAGTACTTCCCCAGTTATTAGCACTACTATATGTACTACTTCCCATTAGCTGGCTTCCCATTGTTGAACCCGTTTGTGTAAACATATAATTTGTGGTAGCAATAAATCCAAAATTACCGCTTCCTCTTCCCGGACCTTCCCAATCAATACCGTACCAACTAATAATGTTGTTTTCATGTTGGTAATATAAAGCCTTTTACTTCTTCAATAAACTATGAATAAATAAATCAAACTCTTTTGAATTATACACCTGAATACATTTCATAGTAGATAATGATTTCCCATCAATACTTTTAAAACTTTGAAAATTATAATTTTTAACAAAACTATCGACTTTTTCATAGTTTTCTATCGAAGAAGTTCCTCGTTCAAAATAACCTGAAATACTCCCATCTTGAATGCTTATACTATCATTTGTTTTGTATTGATTGTTCAAGCATTGACATAACCCATAATTCTTAAGGTTTGACTTTTCAGTTTCAAAATCATTTGAAGAGGATGCTTTCTTAACTCCCCCACAAGACATAATAAATAATGCAATAATTAAAATTCTCATTTTTATATTATTTAGCTTTAAGGTAAAATCCACAATGAAGCTTGCCCACAAACATCAAAATAACATTCATGTTCACAACTGTTCCCATTCCAAACATCTAGATGTCCTGTTGCATCAGACCAACCACAATCTTGAAATAGAATGACACCTGTCTTACCTTTTAATATACTCTGATCGCCTTTTAAATCAGGTGCACCCCATATTTTTATCAGATAATTTTTTAGATCATTCACCCTATAAAAATACCAGTTCTTATCTGATCCAGAACCCGTTTGCCCAGCTATATATGGAATTTTTACGCCACTATAGTTCAATGCTCTACTTAATCTTAATGCACATGAATTAGCATACTTCTTTGGATCTGATTGATAGTTTTGATATACTTTACCTCCTATTAACTTATAAACATCACCTGCGCTCAAACTGCCTGGGTAATTCTTCTTGAATGTACTAAAATTTGGACGACTGTTTTGATTTTCTTGATTATTTAGGTTATTCACACCTCCCCCCATAGCAGCCATATCACCTGTTGGGGCTACTACGTTTCCTGCACCGCTATAGTCCGGCATGGTAAAGGTATTATAAGTATATGGTTGCAAGAATGTGACACTCCCTAAATAATCAACCGGAACAGTCTCTCCACCTATATATCCATCCAATCCTGCCTGTTGCGAATTATTGCTGAATAATGTGTAAGTTGTAGATGTCCACCCCGTATGTGTTGACCATCCACCACCACTTCCCCTTCCCGGACCTACCCAATCAATACCGTACCATGTAGCATAAGAAGTTTCTCGCCAGTCTCCATTAATATTATACTCCTTCAACCACCCACTCGGATCAGTATATTTCAGAGATTCTCTCATAATACTAAATTATAGACTCTAAATAACTAATGAAATGATTACTATCTACCTTCTGTAGTCTCAATTTTAAAGACTAAGCTATCTTTGGTATAGTAAATGTAATACATTACATAAAAATCAACGTACCTATTCTTACGCCATTCACTATAGTCTGCAATAAATTTAAAATCATTTTCATTAACCGTTGATATATAAAATGGTTCGCCAATTATTTTATTGACTTCTTTAAACTTCATTCCTTTTTTGATTCCCCAAAATTTCTTCTGAGAAAATTCTTCTCTCGTTACTGTGGTTAAGGGTAAGCAAGAATAACAATCTTTCTTTATTTCACAACCTGCTGCAAAAAAATATACAATTTGAAGTCGCCAATAGTATAAGGCTATTAATAAAATTGCTGGTAATAATATTCTTCTGAGATATTTCATAAGATTGTTTTTATTATTTCAAAAATGGATTAAAGTCGTGGGATTTATGTTTATTACCTGAAATCTTCCCAATCAATACCGTACCACATAGTATAAGAAGTTTCTCACCAGTCTCCATCAATATTGTAATACCTCAACCACCCCTTGGGTCAGTATATTTAAATGGGTTATTTATTGATTATATTAATAAAGTCAAATATTTAATTATCTTCTGTTGTTTCTATTTTATACACCATACTATCTTTTGTATAATAAATGTAATACATAATATAAAAATCAATATACTTATTCTCACGCCATTCGCTATAGTCTGCGATAAATTCGTAGTCATTTTCAGGCCAAATCTCGACATCAAACGGTTCTCCAATAATTTTATTTACATCCTCAAACCTCATCCCTTTTTTAATACTCCAAAATTTCTTCTGAGAAAACTCATCTCTTGTAATAGTTGTTAATGGCAAACAAGCATAGCAATCCTTTTTTATCTCGCAACTTCCAGCAAAGAACATGATAGTTTGATGCCGAAAAATATAGAGCAATAACAGTAGAGCTATCATTAGAGCCAATATTTTTTTTAGATATTTCATAGCCTATTTTAAAAAAGAATTATCATACACCACACAGGTCAGTATATTTCAACGAGTTGCTCATTATTCATCTTCGGATGTATCAATTCTATATACTAAGCTATCTTTAGTGTAATAAATATAGAACATTACATAATAATCAATATACTTATTCTTGCGCCAGTCTGTATAATTAGCAATAAATTCATAATCATCATCCTTCCAAATTTCAATATCATAAGGCTTACCAATTAATTTACTGACTTCATCAAACTTCATACCTTTTTTAATACTCCAAAATTTCTTCTGTGAAAACTCATCTCTAGAGATAGTTGTTAAAGGTAAACATGCATAACAATTTTCCTTAATCTCACAGCTTCCTGCAAAAAAAATGATAATATGATACCTCCAATAATAGAGCATCATTAATATAATTACAGTTATTCCAATTTTCTTTAGATGTTTCATAGCCTATTTAGTTTTTAAAAATGGATTATACTTATGCATTCTATGTTTTTCACCAATACCATTACGTGATAAATATCCATATTTGTCAGCCTCTATCTTATATGTTAGACTTCTGTCTATTTCAAATGTTCCATCTGACTTTGGAATCCAAGTGAGTGTTAAATGATACGTTCCCGGAATTTTATACCAAAATTTATCATCTGTTGGATTAGGAAAATAATATCCATCTACATTATAAGTTCCATTTTTTTCCACAAAACGAGGTTTACTACCACTTTCGGGAATTATCGCATACTGTAAAAGTCCTAGTTTTGGAAAATTAACAAATGTGATTTTACCCGTCACTAATATATTTGTTTCATCTTTAGCTTTCGACCCTAAACCAGTATTTTCTGTATTGTTCTTATTCCCATTAACACCAAATGTTCCTATCCAACCTACACAAAATCCTGGCACATTAGAATGTTCATTCCCCATTTTTGGCAATGGTAAATAATCAACACTTACGTTAAAATCGTTATTATTAATTACCTCAATGATTGACCGTATTATATCTGGATTTGTAATAAAAACGCCATTTTTACCATACAGGACACCATCTTCTGATGAAGATTGAAAACTATTATTTGAGTTATTCGGAATAAAACTACCTCCAAATCCGCTACGACTTCCCAACATTGACTCCATGCCTGCTTGCACCTGTGCCAACCCTTCCATCAAACTCTGATGTCCTAAAATATCATCATAGGTTATATAATTCCTCAACCACCCACTCGGATCAGTATATTTCAGCGGATTATTCACAACATAACTATATCTATTGTAAGCCTGTGTGCTCGTTGCATTGCCGATAAATCGGGATTTCGCTTTTGGCTCAACCTGCACAAAATTATCGGGATTCAACATCCTAAAATTCATTTAGGGGGTATGAAATCAATTTTCCTAATTGGCACTATTGTAACATTTTGTTTTTCAACAGTTACGCTATTATTTGAGGCGATAATCCTCCAAACCATAGGATGCTGTAACCCAACTTTATCATTTAAATTTTCCCTTAATTGTGTGTGTGTTAAGTTATCACTTATTAGCTCTCCAATACCACATTTTACTAAAATATCTTTTTTTTCGATTTTAGTAAAATACTCTGGATTTATCGAATCGAATTCCGCTTTTGTAAATATTTTAGTTAAAATGAATGAACTATTGTTATTTATAATGTCATAGTTTTCACAAAAAATTATCAAGACACCTTCGTCTTTTAAAAAATCTTTTTCCTGATAATCAATAATCACATTACATATGTTTGGAACGAACTTTATAGGATTCGTTACAATATTTTCTTTCGTTACTTTACAACCAAGAATAAAAATGGATAAAATAAATAATGTCATTTTCTTCATATTGCTATTTTTTACTTCATAAAAGAAATAATGTAATCAAGTTGGTGAATAAGGGAAATATTTCCTTCTAACAAATAGTTCCTATCAAATAGTGGATACGAATATGCATTATTTGGAACCATACCATAAATTGTATTTGGAGAAATTATAAAACTTGGCACATTTGTGTAATTAGTAAAAGCCATATCACTCCCAGAATGAGATTCTACACTCGTCTCATCAATATTTGGATGCGTATGGATCGATGCCTTTACTTTTAACCATTGATTGTTATAAAAGACATATAAAGAATTGTTTTCTTTTTTTAAAGATAAAACATATGGGTTACTGCTACTAGGGTTATTAACAAAATCATTTCCATCTGTATTCTTCCCAAAGGTTGGATAAACTAGTACCCCTTTGTCAACAACCAAAGCAAAGTTTTCTTTCACTGAATTATTACAATGTAAACCATTATCATTTGAAAAAGTATTATCCCATAAATAATTATATGCGTCCTTCTCATTAGTAAATAATTTTACTTGCTCTTGCGTAGTTATATTAGTTTTTGCACCATAGTCATCATATTGACTATTCCCTCCCCCCATAGCAGCCATATCACCCGTTGGAGTAACTACATTTCCAGCTCCGCTATAATCCGGCATGGTGAAGGTGTTATAGCTGTATGGTTGTAAGATGGTAACGCTACCCAAATAATCACCCGGAACGGTCTCACCTCCTGAATACCCATACAATCCTGCCTGTTGCGGGTTATTGCTGGATAACATATAAGTAGTAGAAGCCCATCCGGTATGTGTTGACCATCCACCACCACTACCCCTACCCGGACCTTCCCAATCAAAACCATACCATATAAGATTAATCAAATTCATCTTCAAAATATTGTTCGGTATAAACCACTAATGTATCTTTATCATAATAAACACCACAAAATTCCCAAAATGAAACGTAGTTAAATGTAAGAACCTTCTCTTCAGAATATTTTGAATAAAAAACCGCATTATCCCTTTTAGTATGCGAACTATCCATTTTAATAAAATAAAGTGGAGAGCCGATACTTTTTTCTACCAACTGCTTGGTTATTCCTTTATTTATAAGTTTAAATTTGCTAGGAGAAAAATCCTCACTATAACGTGTTCCAATATAACAACCCAATTTATAAGCAAAAGAATTATTTTCATAATTTCTATTTACAAATAAAAAGCATCCAAATATTGAAATCGCCACAAAAAGTAGGGAAACAATTATCAATAGTACTTTCTTCATATATAATCATTTTTTATTAAGGAAATGGGGTTGTTCGTTTAAATCCGCCTTTCTTATGCCAACCAACAAAATAGTCTTTACCTGCAAGTTCTGCATTCTTTTTCTTCGCAGGATTTACCCATCCATAAGTATAGAAAGTTAATTTATCTGGATTAAATACAACATAAACTGTACCTCCTTTAGAAACTTTATACCAATACTTTTCAGGTGTCCAATATTTCCAAAAAAAGCCATCACCATAATAAATGCCATTCTTTTGAGGGGTGTAAGTATCATCTTCAATATCTTCAGGAATTACTCTAAACAATTCCGCTAATTTTTCCTTTGTAAACCCTTCAAATATAATATTCCCAATATTAGATTTAATGTCATACTCTTTCTTTAATTGCTCTAAACTTTTTTTCGATGGAGGTGGTGTCCCTCCCCCCATCGCAGCCATATCACCTGTTGGGGCAACCACATTCGCCATACCCATTGCAAAGGGTTGGGTGAATTGCACTCCACTTGGTTGATAATGAGGTTGGAAATAGACCTCTGTTGTAAATGGTGGCGAGAGTGCTATCCCATATCCCGTCCAAGATTCATCAGCAGCTTTCTGATCTTCTGCACTTACATAACTCCTCCATGCCAATGTATAAGTAAAACTTCCTCCAAGTCCTCTACGACTTCCCATCATCCACTCCATGCCTGCTTGCACTTGTGCCAACCCTTCCATCAAACTCTGATGCCCTAAAATATCATCATGAGTAATATAATTTCTCAACCACCCACTCGGGTCGGTATATTTCAGCGGGTTATTAACAACATAACTATATCTATTGTAAGCTTGCGTACTCGTGGCATTCCCGATAAATCGGGATTTCGCTTTTGGCTCAACCTGTACAAAATTATCGGGATTCAACATCCTGCCTACTATTGGGTAATCTATATCATTGTGCCAATTCATTTTATATTTTACGTTACTTACTCATTATCAATAGTGTACGGTTTTTTGGGCGCTTTTATTCAGTTTTTACTTGTTTAGTACCAACTGGATAACGTATAAGCAGTAGAAGCCCATCCGGTAGATTGTTTCATAGGTTACCACTTTATTATCGGAAAATCGTGAAGCTGTCGTTTTCTATATTTATTTTCCTTAACTTTATATTGCTCGCCTTTCTTTCTAACCGTAAAATAAATCGGATTAGATTTAATAATTTGCTCCATACCGTTAATAGATTTTATTTTTGCATAATGAATTAATACATAATTTGCTGTTTTTTCGTATTTCGTTGCAAACAAAAACAAATTTATTTTATAGCTTTTGCTGTTAAAACGACAAATTGTATCATATTGTCTATTTTCCTCTATTATAAAACAATCTATATCGGCCATTGATGCAACATCTTCAATTAAAAAACCTTCATTATTAACTCCATATAATATTTGTACAATATCTACATCATGAAATGGGGTTGAAGTGTTATCTACACAATAGTTTTTTGGGAATAAAATAGAATCGTCTTCAAGATTTTCAAAAGATATTTGAATTTTAAAATCGTTAAAGATTATTGGATTTTCTATATCAACATTGATTGATAATTTCTTTTGTGCGTTTATATTTAATATAAAAAATAACGTTTGAATAATAAGCAAAATTTTTCTCATTTTATTTATTTATAAGTTGAATGATTTCATTATAAAGATTTAAATTATTATTTTGAAAGTCCTTACTTGATTGATTAAAATGACTAATTGCCTTTTCAGCATAATAAATTCTTACTTTTTCTGGAAAGATTGCATCACAAACATCAATACTTAGATTCTTATTAGGAACAACCTTATTAAGGGATTCAGTATATGGAAATATTGAATAATAGTATGCTAAAAATTCACGTTCATTATGTTTGTTATTCCCTTGTAATTCAGTTACTTCACGTCTTTGATAAACATGAATAAGTTCATGAATTAGTATCAATGTAAATAATCCTTCAAAATTCGTATATATAGTAATTAAGTTTTTTGGAATATTAATCTGTTGAGTATTTAACCCATAGTATCCATTAGTTACTGGGTTTGATCCATTTTCTTGAATATTAATATTATACCCAGTAGTGATCTGATTTAAATCATACTTATTAATTAGAAACTTAACCGCTTCATCATGCATCCCTAATTTAACAAAATCCTTGAATTCAAAATCTGTTGCCCCTCCCCCCATCGCAGCCATATCACCTGTTGGGGCAACCACGTTTCCAGCACCGCTATAATCCGGCATGGCAAAGGTGTTATAAGTATATGGTTGTATGGTGGTAAGACTCCCTAAATAATTTCCGGGAACATTCTCACTTCCCATATATCCATTCAACCCTGCTGCTTTTCCATTGTTATCTGTCAATGTATAGGTAGTAGATATCCACCCCGTATGTGTTGACCATCCACCACCAATTCCCCTTCCCGGACCTTCCCAATCAATACCGTACCATGTAGTATATGAAGTTTCTCGCGAATCTCCATCAATATTGTAATACCTCAACCACCCACTCGGGTCAGTATATTTCAGTGGATTATTCACCACATAACTGTATCTATTGTACGCCTGCGTACTCGTAGCATCTTGTACAAAATTATCAGGGTTCAACATCCTGCCTACTATCGGGTCGTATAACCTGCCGTTCATGTTAATGATGCCAAATTCTTTGAGGTGTTGGTGTCCTGTATAGCCTCTATCTAACACAAACCCATTGAGGGTGATGGTACCTATATTGGTATAGTCTGTCCAGTTGTCGGCGTTGCGCTGTCTGCCCCACGCATCATAACTCTGCTCACCCAGTACCACTCCACTCGTATTGGTTACCGATACAATGCTACCCAAATGGTCGGTATAGGTATAGAAATACTGCGCCGCATTCGTACCCAATTTCACAGCAACACATACCAACCCATCCGGACCGTGTATATAGTAAATATGTCTCGCTGCTCCGCCTGTACTCTTGGTTTCCCGCTCATAGTTGCCTACAAATAATCGGGTGGTGGTTACACCTGATGCCGTCAACTGTGTCTTTATCCTGTCGTGGTCGTTATTATAAGTAAAGGTGAGTGTTTGGCTATTCTGTGCAATGGAAGTAGGCTTATTGAAATGGTTATACACGATCGTCTGAGGGTTTACCGACTGCGCCCCGGTAACGCCACAGGCAAGTGTGGTCGTTTTTACCGCATGCTTCTTCGTATTATCATCATAGGTGTAGCTTCCGGCATCGTACTTTTGGGTGATATTGCCGTTGGTGCCATAATCTATGCTTACAGGTGTGCCACCGTTATAGGCTATTGTCTTCAATCGGTCGAGTGCCGTTTCATAGGTAAACGCCTCCGTTTGGTTGCCATTGAATACATCGGTACGGCTCTCCAAGTTGCCATTCGCCATATTAAATACCATGTTCAGGTTTTGTACACCGGCAGTACTAAAGTTCGATGGCATGCCATTGTTCTGATACGTTACCGCTGATGTCTTCCCATTTCCCAACGTATAGCCCGTCACTTGCCCAAATATATTGGTACTGTTCACCTGATAGATTACATTCGTCGTACCGCCTTTGTAAATATGGGTGAGCATTCCACGTGTGTTATACGCATAGTCCACAGAAAATGTTCCCGGATAGGTTATCTTAGTGATGTCGTTATAGGTATTATAAGTGTATTGCGTAGGATAACTTGCACCATCTATTCGTTGGTCAAACGTAATGGTCCGATGCCATGTATCATAGGTATACTGTTGGTCGATGACACCGCCTTTCTTGATGTTTTGTAGCTGATTCTTACCATTTCCAGTGGTGACGTAGGTATAGGTATAAGTGCCATCGGGTTCTGTGCGGGTAGTCGGTCTGCCGAGTACATCATATGCCAAGGTCGTCGTTTCTCCGTTTCTCGTTTGGCTTTTGATCTCTCCAAAACCGTTGTATATATAGGTACTCGTTCCGGAATTTGGCTCTGTTAATCCCGTTTGATAACCCGTTACCGCATCATAGGTCATCGTATTCAGTATATCTGCGCCATGTTTTACTTCTATGAGGTTGTGTTGACTGTTATAGGTATACGTTAAACTTCCGGCTGCATCGGTAGCTTTTATCATCATGCCACTTGCATCGGTGGTCACCTCCCGCCACTCACCATTTACGATACTCGTCACCACCTTATACTGTCCGCTCGCAGGGTTGCTGTATGTGTAGTTGGTGGTGTTAAAGCTGTTGGTTATTTGGGTCGGTCGGTAATAGGCATCATTATACGTATAGGTTGTTATCAGGTTATTGCCGTTCGCATCGGGGGCTGTCGTAGTAGCCACCTGTCCCAAACTGTTATAGGTATTGGTTTGCGCTATATAGTTTCCGGCATAGTTTTCCGTTTCCGTCTTATAGGGTCTGCCGAGTTTGTCATAATGTATTTTGGTATCGGGCGCGTTGGCGAGCGTTGCCTGCACATACGAGATTTCATTACCGCTATTGTTCCACACATAACTATACGTATGGGTGATGTTGTTGGGTTGTGCGGTAGTAGTAAGCACTCGCCCAAAGGCATCTAAGGTCAAACTATTGGAATAATTGCTATAATAACCCGTAACGGCTGTCGGCATATTATACCGCTTGTCGTACCCTGTAACCGTTGCGATGGCTTCATTCTGTGCATTGTATACCTTGTCGAGGGTGCGTTGGTTGGCTTTGTATTCATAGCGGGTATAGCGGGGCGTTTCTCCCGGAACAGTCACTGTTTCTTTGGTCAGTTGTCCATAGGTAGCGTTATACTCCAAATCTGTAACGATTTGTTTGCTCACATCATTGGCGAACTGTGTTTGTTTGGTCACTTGCCCTTTGGCGTTGTATTCCAAAGTTGTCTTGGTGATATACGGCGATTGTCCGCTTCTCGTGACAGTATCGTAGATGGTTTGCGGTTTAGAGAGTTGCCACGAACCCGCATTGATCCAATCGGCATATCCGGTATTATGGGTTTCATAACCGCTGTTGACGGACTTCCATGTGTTTAAGGTATTGCCCAAACTATCATCATACACTTGGATACTTTGGTGTACATCTTTAACAAAATCGCTGACAAAAATATATCGGTACTTAGCACAGTAATTATCCGTAAAGCAATCAGTGCCATTATAAGCGATGGTGGTATTTGTTATCAACTGTGCAGGTGTTGCTGAGGGATAAGTCTTGGTTTGCGTAACCCCAAAATTATAGAGTGGATTCAACGGCGAATCAAAAATACGCTCGGTCTTACTCTCTGAAACGAAACTTGTCAGGTTATCGATGGTTTTCATTACTTCAAAACCGACAAACCCTTTTCCTGCAACATGTGCCTTTGCATTTTGATACTGATAATTAAAGGAGGTGGTTTGCGTGATATCTCCCGTGCCGTTGGGAACGGTGATCTTCTCCACGCCGAATGTACGTGGTTGAAACACCCGCAACGGGTAGATATTAGAACCAGAGGGTGTGTAGGTATAGAAAGTACCGCCCTCCGGGAAGAGTTTGTAATCTATGACTGTTTCTCTGAGATACCCATCTTTGATGCCTGTCAGTAAACGCTCTTTGCCTTTAGGGCGATACTGCATGAACAACAAGCTGTTTATCGCATCATAATGGAGGGTTTCCGTTCTGCCATCAGCATTAAAATCGCCAAAATATTCGGAAACCTGAAAGAAATCCGCATTGGTTACCACACGCTTAAATGACATTCCGAGTGAATAATATATGGCCATTTTCTTTACGGACGTTTCAATATAATAATGGGCGATATCTGCCTTGCCATCACCATTATAATCTGCTACCCGCACATATTCCGTTCCATTGAAGATATTCGTCATGTTCAGGGCTTCCACAAAGGCAAAATTTACTGTCGTCACTGTTTTGCCGTTGCTGTATTTAATGGTCGGGGTAATTTCACAGAGAGACAACACATCTTCCCTGCCATCGCCATTAAAATCACCAAAGTATGCCGTTTTATTATCTAGGCCGTCAATGGTAGTAAGTGCAGTAGAAAAATTAATTCCATCAAATGTTTTTATGGTAAAAACTTCTGTATTATCAAATGTATAAAGGTCTTCTTTTGCATCGCCATCAAAATGTTCACTGCGAAAGCCGTCGGTAGTGGTAAAAACATTCGTATTATTGCTGTATTGATTAGCAATGGCTAATGCCGGAGCGTGATATACTAAAAATGTTCTATCTACTGTTACTATATCATCCCTGCCATCACCATTGAAATCTCCGGTAACCATGCAGGCACGACTGGTGGGAAGGATGGAATCGCGGGTAGTACCCACACCATTGGTGAGGTACATCGTATCGGTAATGGCACCGCCTTGCTTCTTGTATATACCATACCCCAACATCCACCACGATGCCACACCACCGGAAAACTTTCGACCACGATAACCAAAGATGATTTCGTCCTTGCCGTCACCATCGGTATCGGCTACTTCTATTTCGCCATAGAGCGTAATGTCTGCTGTGCTATGGATAAATCCCGATACGGCGGGCAATGACTTGTCCACACTATTTTCTAAACAGGCATTATTGGTTTGGACGTTGGGTGTTTTCTCATAGAACTTCAATGTGCCATATTTCTTTCCATACGCATCTGTAGTATAGGTAGCCAGACATACGTCACTGAAACCGTCACCATTGAAATCACCTGGGAAAATATCCGCCGTCACTCCACTGGTTTCATTGGTATAAAAATTATCGGTCTCTACGGGACTGGTGCCGTACTTAAACATCGTACTGTTGAGGGTCATCGGTGTAACACCATCGTATGCCGTTTCTACCACTTCTGTAAGATAGGTGTATTCTCCCGTATTGGTATAGTTGAATTGGTAGCTACGCACCATATCTCCTTCGGAGGTGATGTCGATTTTATCTAAAATATTGTTTTGGAAGATTTCAAGATTGGAGGTATTGTTACCCGATATAAAAAACTTGTTGTTATCGGTGTTTGCATTTCTGGCAATATAGGTAAACTGGATCGTATTTGCGGCGGTGATTCCGGTAGCATCGTTTTTGGTATAGATGATTTTGTCGAGCACCCATTCGCTGTTTTGTTGGATATATTGATACTCGGCATAGTTGCCGTAGAGGTCTTTTATTTTGCTGATGCGCCATGACAGTGGTATGCCGTCAGCATTCATGATGCGGGTACTTGCAGAACCGCCGTATTCTATGGTCATGCCGTCATTCGTCTGTAAGATGAATTTATCGGGGCAAGAACTACAGCCCGCAATAGTACCACTCACCGATATTTTGCTGTCGCTCGCTTCAAAGGTGCGGTACTCCGAGCCATTCCCACCGAAAACGCCATTGGTGAGGGTCAGCTTGCTGCCACTCAGCGAAAAACTGTTGTTTGTTCCCTTGAGGGTCAACGGCGATACTGTATTATCAAAATACACTCCTTTGTTATCTAATGAAATAGCTGAAAAGGCGCTCACATCCCAACCCCAACCGAGCATGCCATTGCCCCCTCGGGAATTGTAGCTGATGGCAATAGAAGGCTGCACGCCACCGATACCATCGGGAATATAGATGGGAATGGTATAACCAAAACTGCCATCACTACCAACACCATAACTGCCGACAACCGTACCGATAGGCTTACTCACATCGATGGTTTTTCCGGCATAGTTGGGGAAAGTCGGTGATATTCCTGCATAACTGTACAAGGAAGCACAGAGAAATGTAAAGAGTAGATATTTTTTCACGAGAAGTTATTTAGAGTTTTACAAATTTTTTGGTGTAGATCTGTTCTTTTGTTCCACGATACTGCAAGATATATGTTCCTGGGGCGAGGTCGGCGATATTCACCATAGTTTGCTCCATTGTAAGGGCAGTGCCGTCACACACCATCTGTCCGGTTTCATTGTAAAGCGCAACAGTACCGCCCACTAATTCGGTTGGCACGGACACCAGAATACCCGTGGTAGCAGGATTGGGGTATAGGGTAAATGTTTGCACAGGTTGTAATTTGGCAAGCAGGTCTTTTTTGTCCGGTTCGGATAAATCAGGTGGTAGCGTTTGTGCCATCCGACAACTGACGGTATAGGCTACTACCGTTCTATTGCCGTTTGCATCATAGTCGTATGTCCATGTTTGTTGGGAATATGCTATGCTGATACAACAAAGAAAAACGAGGGTGAGGATTGTTTTGATTTTCATGTGATAGATTTTATAGAATAAAGTTACGTTGAAACTTTTGATTTTGCAAGTAAGAATTCAGGAAAAGTATATTCATTCTTAATGTATACCACAAGAGAGTCAATGAGTTTGCGAAAAGCATCGGATTCAAGGCATATTACGTTTTCTGGTTTCATGATTACTAAAATAGATAAAGCACTTCGCTTTTCCAAAGAATGATGAGAAATTCTTTGAAAAAATAATCAGCAGAGGTCATATGAGTTCACATGAAACTAATAAATACTTGCGAAATACTTGCGATAAAATAAAAAAGCACTTAGTTTTTAATTCTAAGTGCTTGATAATCATCGTGATCGCGGCACGAATCGAACGTGCGACCGACTGCTTAGAAGGCAATGGATTTGCATGTGTAAAGGATAATAGGTATCTTTGTATTCATTGATTATCAGGCATTTTGGTTCTATATGATTTCATGTGAATTGATATACATTAACGAAATGTTTGTGCAATGTTTGTGCAATAAATAAACTGCTTATGAGAACGAATATCCTTATCGCCCTTGATAACCGACGTGCAAAGCCTGACGGTACATACTCACTTCTCTTGCGTATTACCCACCATCGAACGGTTGGACAGATTTCACTTGGTATTCATTTACATCCCAAAGATTGGGACGAGAAAAAACGGATGATTAAGTCATCCTATAAAGGTACGGAATCGGTTACTCGGTTAAATAACTTTATTCTCAAACAAAAAACCAATGCGCTCGATATTATTACGCGCCTTGAAGAATCGAAGCAATTGGCATCATTAAGTGTTCACCAGATTAAGGCATTAATCCAAAAAGGAAATGAGAAATCTTCTTTTTATACCTATGCTGAACAATGTATTGACCAAATGAAACAAGAACAAAGAATCGGTAATGCAAGAACCTATCGGTTGGTGTTGAGTGCCCTTAAATTCTATATGGCACAGAAACCGCTTAATTTTGAGGATATCACGTATGCATTTCTAAAGAAATTTGAGTCACATCACTTGAAAAATGGTAATTCGTATAATGGGTTATCGGTATATCTGCGAACGATGCGTGCTATCTTTAATCGGGCGATAAAAGATAGGGTTATTGATGCTTCGATATATCCTTTTAAAGATTTTAGTATTAAGCAAGTGAAAACAAGAAAACGAGCTATCCCGATTGCTGATATTATGAAAATCAAAGAACTGGATTGTTCGCATGATGTCCTGCTTCATGAAACAAAGCTGTATTTTCTCTTTAGCTTTTATACTCGAGGGATACCTTTTTCAGATATGGCTCACTTGAAAGGAAGTAATATCATTAATGGGCGCATCACGTTTCAACGGGTGAAAACGAATAAACCCTATGATATTAAAATAACTTCTGATATACAGACTATTATTGATTATTTCTATTCGGGAAAAACAAAGAACGCATATATCTTTCCTATTATTAAGCGAACAACCCCTGAGGATCAATACAAAGATGTTGAATGGGCACGAAACCGCTATAACAAACGACTTCAGAAGATTGCTGAGCTCTGTGGGATTGAAGAAAACCTTACGTCGTATGTTTCGCGCCATAGTTTTGCAACCCGTGCCAAAAACTTAGGTGTCCCGATTGCCACTATTTCTGATATGTTGGGACATGAAAGCACCAAGACAACAGAAATCTATTTAGATAGCCTCCCATCAGATATTATGGATGATTATCATGAACAAATTATTAATACTTCTAAGAAATAAAACGGCTGCTGTATAGTTCTTGCATTTAAAAGAGAGGTTTGATATACTGAAGATACCGTCGCCAATAGGCGTCCACAGCTTCCCCCAAGGAAGCTGTAAATGTGTATGTATTACAAAGACTTTGATAATTGGAGTATCGTTAAAAAGCGAATCAACCAAGAGGAAAGAAAAATAAATATCAGAGCAGGTGAAATCCGTTGGGTTTCTTTTGGTGTTAATATTGGTAGTGAAATGGATGGTAAAGGGGTTTCGTTTACGCGACCTGCCTTGGTAGTGAATGTATCAGGCGCACACCTTGCTCTTGTGGTTCCTCTATCAACAAAGCTAAAAGATGTTGCTGGATATTCCCCTTTTACTTGGAAAGGAACAACAACGGCTCTCTGTATTCATCAAACAAGAGTAATTTCACAAAAAAGAATTCTACACCGCATAGGGAAAATCTCAAACAACGCTCTTATGAAGTATAAACAACATATCAAAGGTTTTTTTGCGTTATAAAATCCGTTAAAGTTTTGTGAATGGGAACTAAAAATGAATATCGGTTTGACAATCTTTGACAACTAAG
The DNA here is from genome assembly GCA_019694955.1 of Chitinophagales bacterium. Classification (GTDB taxonomy): domain Bacteria; phylum Bacteroidota; class Bacteroidia; order Chitinophagales; family JADIYW01; genus JADIYW01. The sequence goes on from JAIBAX010000051.1 coordinate 24,727, forward strand.
AACGAATACTAAAATGATTGTATATATACTATACCTCCAATTCATCTCTTACATTTTGACATTCAATTACTACTCTGTAGCAGATGAATCGATTCCTATATTCGTAAAACTAAAACAATCGTGATATGGGTGGTTTTTGTTGTTTAACGTAATATAGTATTCATTGTAGGAATTTACATTCTTCTTCTTAACTTCTAACACATCTCCTTTGTAAAGCTTAATAAAATCGCATTGCATAGTAAATTGTATACCACTCTTTCCACTAGGCGAGTATTCAACAATATTACTTTTCCCGTTTTTAAAGAGGATAAACATTGAATATTCTTTACTGCTAAATAGGTTTGGTTCTAGTTTAGGGTTATGTTGTTGTAAAATATCACTGGCAATATTTTCTGCATATTCGTATATAGATATGGTATCCGGGTATTCTGGAAAATAATACATTGAATCAACATCTTCAATTTTAAACGAAAAAGACTCTCTATTGTCGCTTAAAATTTGACTAGGGAATGTGCCACTTTTTTCACAAGAAGATACAAAGAATATTAGTAAGTATAAGTATTTCATTTTTTTCATATTGTAATTATTTGTTTAGCCCATTTAAGATTTCAATGTATTTATCTAAAGCGCCTTTTGTCAGATATCTAAATATTGGTTTTTGACTATTTAAATCCCCTCTATAAAATCCATCTGTATGCATAAGTTTAATTATTTCAATTGCTAATTGATATTTACTCGTAAAGGTAATGTTCATTGATTTTATTCGATTATAGTATTTATCAAATACTAATGAATTATTTAATTTATCAACCTCCGTATCGATTCCTTCCTCCCCTTTTTCATGATTTATTGATAATTCTTTAGCTTCTGTATAGTTTGACAATGCAATTGTAATATAACCAAATAAATGTATAAATGCATTTCTTGTACCATATGGTCCCCCCGTAAGCCCCAATTCTTTTCCAATATTTTTGGCAGTGGATTGGGCATTTTTTCCATCAAGTAACTTGTTTCCAATAATTTTCAAAAAAGTTTGACTACTTCCACCATTTTGTGTCCCTCCCCCCATCGCAGCCATGTCACCTGTTGGGGCAGTGTATGTTCCTGCATTGCTATTGAAAGGAACGTAAGTATAGGAATTATATGTGGACATTGTCCATCCAGTAGAACTACCCCAATTATCAGCACTACTATATGCTCCACTTCCGATTAATTGCCCTCCTTCAGAATTAGCAAAACCATTTTGGGTAAAAACATAATTAGTAGAAGGAATAAAACCAGTACCACCACTTCCCCTTCCCGGACCTTCCCAATCAATACCGTAATATGTAACATACGAAGTTTCTCGCCAGTCGTCGTCAATGTTTTGGTACTTTAACCACCCACTCGGGTCAGTATATTTCAATGGGTTATTCACTACATAACTGTATCTGTTGAACGCTTGGGTACTGGTGGCATCTTGTACAAAATTATCAGGGTTCAGCATTCTGCCTACTATTGGGTCATAAAGCCTTCCGTTCATGTTGATGATACCAAACTCCTTGAGGTGTTGGTGTCCGGTATAGCCTCGGTCTA
>JAIBAX010000079.1 GCA_019694955.1 Chitinophagales bacterium
GGCAAAGCATTGCAGAGAATTTGGCCGGTTGGGAATACAAGCCATTGCCCTACCTGCTGGCAACCACCAATCTTATCCTGCATGATATTGAAGTACCCAATATCACTTTTCGGGATGCCTTAGACCAACCCCTGACCAATTATACAGAGAAACACCGGGTAAATGCCATACTGGCTAACCCGCCCTTTGGAGGTATTGTAGCCAATAATAATGAAGCCAACTTCCCCCAAACCTACAGGACAAAAGAAAGTGCTGACCTGTTCCTGATACTGATGATACACCTGCTGAAGCAGGGAGGACGGGCAGGCATTGTTTTACCAGACGGAAGCCTTACGGGTGAAGGAGTAAAACAAAGGGTAAGGCAACGATTACTGGAAGAATGTAACCTGCATACCATTATACGCCTGCCCAATTCAGTGTTCCAGCCTTATGCAACCGTGGCTACAAACCTGCTGTTTTTTGAAAAGGGAAAGCCCACCAAAGAAATATGGTACTATGAACACCGGATGCCGGAAGGCTACAAAGCTTACAGCAAAACAAAACCCATACAGGTAAAAGAGTTTGACCCAATAAAAAAATGGTGGAAGAAAAGAAAGGAATCTGAGGTATGCTGGAAGGTAGATATACAAACCATTAAAGACAGGGGTTATGATTTGGACATAAAGAACCCCACCAAGCAGGAAGAAGAACATGAATATACCAGTGCTGAACTAATGGAAATGTTGCATCAGTCCTTTTTGAAGAGTGACAAATTGTTGAACCAGTTAAAGGAGGCAGTGAGATGACTTGGAGTAAAGTAAAGATGGGTGAATTTCTCATTAACAGAGAAAGCAGATTCAAGCCAAAGGACAAGGCAATAGCTGGCTTAAAACGGATTGACAAGATAGACTTTTCCGGAACCATTTATTTATCGGATAAGCCTTCGAATACTGATATGATTATAGTAAAGAAGGGAGATTTGGTCATTTCAGGAATCAACGTAGAGAAAGGAGCAATGAGTGTTTATCAGGGAAAAGAAGACGTTACTGCAACGATTCACTATTCGTCTTACAGCTTTGATGAAAAGAAAATTGATATTGAGTTTTTAAAAATGTTCTTGAAAAGTCCTGAATTCAAGGCTGCATTGAAAGAACAAGTACCGGGAGGGATTAAGACTGAGATAAAACCCAAGCACCTTTTGCCGTTAGAAGTTAATATTCCAACACAGATTTCTGACCAAAAGGAAATAGTAAAAAGGTTTACAGGAATAGGGAAGTTAAGTTCAAGTGTAGATACTGAAATAATAAATCAGCAAGACCTCCTCACCCAACTCCGTCAATCCTTTTTACGGGAAGCTATGCAGGGCAAACTGGTAAAGCAAGACCCCAAAGACGGCCATGCCAAAGACCTGCTGGAAAAAATTAAAGCAGAGAAAGCTAAGTCAGGTAAGAAGGAAAAAGAGCTGCCACGCATAAAGCCGGAAGAAATACCATTTGAGATTCCAGAGAATTGGGTCTGGTGTAGGTTGTCTGAAGTTGGCCGAATTACCGGAGGAGGTACACCATCAATGTCAAATCCGGAATTTTGGAACGGAAATATCCCTTGGGTCAGTCCAAAAGATATGGGAGTTGAGTTTATTTTAGACACAGAAATGAAAGTAACTAAAAAGGGTGTTGAAGAATCCACAACCAATCTAATACCAACAGGGTCCTTGTTGATTGTAGGGAGGTCTGGAATACTTAAAAGAAAACTACCTGTTGCTATCAATAGAGTCGAGTGCACTGTCAATCAGGATATGAAGGTTATAATACCATACATTACCTTAATGAATAGGTTTCTGCAATTCATGTTTAACGGAATGGAGCATATTATTCTCAAGAATTATGTAAAATTCGGAATGACAGTTCACAGCTTGAGATATGCCGAGTTTGCATTAATGCCAATCCCTCTTCCACCACTTAAAGAACAGGCCAAAATAGTAGGGAAGTTGGAAGAACTAATGATACTTTGTGGCAGTTTGCAAAAAAGCATACAGGCCAGCCGGGAGCAGAATGAGTTGTTGTTGCAGCAGGTGTTGAAAGAAGCATTAAATCAGTAGAAAGTAAATAAAACCTGAATGAGTAAAATAACTTACCTATTGGGTGCAGGCGCAAGCGCAAATGCTCTTCCTGTAGTTAAAAACATTCCTCAAAAATTAGCATTATTCCGAAACTTCATACATGATGACAGGAGCGGACTTAATGATATTCTCGATGGAGGAAAATCTATTAGAGAGCTTGAAGATGAATTTTTACATGAATGTGATGAAATAATTGATTTGCTAAACAAAAAGTTCCATGCAAGTATAGATACATACGCAAAACGACTACGATTAACTTCCCCACATACACAATCCGCATTAAAAAAGTACAAGAGATTAAAAGGAATTTTATCAACATTCTTTATACACGAACAACTGAACAATCCGGTTGATTATCGCTACGATTCTTTTTTAGCTTCGATTCTTGGCGATAGTCATACAGATTTCCCAAAAAATCTTAACATACTTACATGGAACTACGATTTTCAATTTGAGAAAGCGTACAGTACTTATTCGGGGAAATCTAGTATATCGGAAAATCAATCAGAATTAATGGTTTTTGAATCCGGACGTTACTGGATGGATATTGGCAACTTTGGTATATTTAAACTTAATGGCACTACTAATACATACAAGATTAAAGATGGCCGTCCTAATTTGAATTATTTACTTGACGATTTTATACCAAAGCCAAATAAGGAACAAGTAGAAAAATACATAAGGCTTTACAATAATATTTTATATAAGGACAGTGGCGTTCGTTCAAGTTTGTCTTTTGCATGGGAAAGTGATTGGGAAAATGAAACTAGAAATTTCATCGAAAAAACATTGATGTCTATTAGAAACACAGAAATCTTAGTTGTTATAGGATACAGCTTTCCATTTTTTAATCGGGGGCTAGATAAAAAGATATTTCAATCTTTCGGAGATTCATTAAAACGGATATATATACAAGACACAAATAGTGATGCCGTGGCAGAAAGCGTTGAATCAATTTTGCCAGATTTAACTCCAATAAGTAGGTCGAGCAAAGTACAGATAATTCAAAAAAGCTCGGTGGAACAATTTTTTCTCCCACCTGAATTATAAAGCAGATAAAGAAATGAAAAAGATAAGTGCATTCATCACAAGATTTCTATTACTTGTAAACTGCTTTGTACAGCTAAGAAAGCAACTTGGCAAGATTGGCAGCCCTACTTCTTTTTTCAAGTACATTACTACATGTTCCACTTCTCAAATACCCTTTGCCAAGTTTGCCAACTTACCTACAATAGCTTATTAGTTGTAATTTTATACATTACAAAAACATCATACAGATGCGGCCCATTAATTTTTGTTTCACTATTGCCATTCTGCTTTGCTCATGCACGAATAATAGTAATAATGATGTAAGTATAGAAACGATTAGAGAAAAATCTGAACCTACTGATACAACCACTAGCACAGATTATATCGCTCCCCCAGTTGATACAGGAACTGTAATAGATAATTACAACAATAATATCTCAACTCAACCATATAGAAATGGAAATAGGTTCAAAGTTTTAAGATTTGTGTACACTGACTTAGATGAAAATGTCTTGGACAGAAATGATAATGTTAAAAAAACATCATTGATTATTGACAATGAAGAAAGATTAATTAGCGTAGTTATGGACACCATTTACAGTGAGTATTACTACTACAATAAAGTTGACAGGGTAATAATTAATGGAAAAACTCAAGACTGGTATAGTATCTACAAAAGCTATAATACCCAAAATCCGGGCACTTCACTCACTGATATAATAATATTGGAGGTAAATCCAGCCACAAATGAGCTGTTAAGTTATAAATTGTACTTTGGCAAAAAGGGGTTCATAACTTTTTATCTTCAACCCATTTATTAAAATGACAGAGCAAAAAAATGATACGTTTAAAAAAGCAAAGGTATTCCTGATAATTTTAGGATACATAATTCTTGCTATAATCCTGTATCGGGCTTTTAATGGAAGCCCTGCCGATGATATCAAGAATAAAAAGAATTTTGAAAAGCGTAAATAATAAAATATCTGGCAGTGTTAAGGTCTGGCAGAAATAGCAAACAACCTTATACGCATTATTTCTAGAATTTTATCTACATACAATCTACCAAGCCAGCCAAGTAGTAATGTAATCGAGATTTTATTGTATGCAGGAGGTAAGAGTACACTTCCCTAGAATACCCCCACTCAAGGGAGTAACCTTCCTGTACCCCCTCCCTTTACTATCTGATGAATTAAAAAAAGGTAGCACCAACCGTTTACAAAAATTCTTATTGGGCATATAAAAACTACTCGATTCACACCAAGGATTAATAACCTGAAAGGTTAATCCTGCAGGGGCAGTAAAGCCTCCCTCCTCAGCTGCAATTGCAATCAGCAGCTCACCACAGAATTCAACCATTCCCTTACACCCACAGGTAAAAGAAAGCCTTGTAAAACGACCTCGTACAGTACCCGACAGGTGCAGTATATGACAAGTACTGCCCATTCCCATCAGTCATTTATTTCTTAACCATAAAAATGTAGCATTATGAAACTACAATTAGCAGAACGCAGGCAGGCCAAAATCAAAATGGCACTGCAAGGCCCATCTGGTTCAGGTAAAACCATGGGTGCCCTATTCATAGCCTACGGGCTATGTAGTGACTGGAATAAGATTGCCGTAATTGATACGGAAAGTTATTCCGCAAGTCTTTACGCCCATCTGGGCAAATTCCGGGTATTGAATATATCTGCCCCCTTCACTCCGGAAAAGTACATGGAAGCATTACATGTATGTACCAAAGCAGGGGCAGAAGTCATTGTTATTGACAGCATCTCCCATGAATGGGAAGGAGCAGGTGGCATTCTGGACATCCATAGCAGTATGGCAGGGAATTCATTTACCAATTGGGGTAAGCTCACTCCAAGGCATAATGCCTTTGTACAGGCAATACTGCAATGCCCTGTCCATATTGTTGCCACCACCCGTACCAAGCAGGATTATGTACTGAGTGAACGTAATGGTAAACAGGTTCCTGAAAAAGTGGGACTAAAATCCGTTACCCGTGACGGGATGGATTATGAATTTACCCTCG